>OMSW01000009.1 GCA_900290295.1 Burkholderiales bacterium | reverse complement strand
GTCGCCTTTGCGCCTGTCTCGTTCTCCAGGACCCGGTGCCCCTCCGGTGTCAAGGCAGTGAATTCGTTACCGCCCGCGACCCCGTTGACGGTATCAAAGGGGCTGCGCGAGTCGCCAACCACGGGAGCCCCTCCGGGAGTCCATGAACACCCGCACAGAACCAAACTCACCAATGAAATTTGCAACGCAACTGCTTCCCGCGAACTTCGCATCCTCACCTCCGGATTCATGGGGTCTTGCGGCCGAGCTGCGCGATTTCCGATATGGCATTCGACCGCAATTCTTCGACTGGGTTCGAACCGACTCCTGTCCGTTAGAGTATGGCATAAGCACTCAGCCCTCCGGCCACGGAGCGCGGCGCAGTCCGGTGGCCACAATGGTTCCCGGCGCATCGTCGGGACAGCGGCCGTGCCGCAACCATTCGAGCGGAATCGGCCACAGTGTCTTCTCATGGCGGCCACTGAAGAAGGCGAAGTGACCGATCGCAGCTTGCGCAATTGACTCGGGTGATATTCGCAGGTGGGTCGCCGGACTGCCGGTGAAATAGGCAAGCACGCGCTCGATTGCTGGCACGGTTCCGAAATCATCGTCGGTCACGCTCAGTGCCAACGTTGGTGCCGTCACCGCGGAAAATTGCTGCATCAGCGCCTTTGCTTCGGCGTGCTTACCCGTTAGGGACCGGTAACCGTCCTCAAAGCGCCTTTGCGCCCGGCTCCAATCGCGCACCACCCCGCTGGGCGTGTCCTCGAGCCAACCCAAAATTCTGCCGGGAAAATAACCAACCACCGCCGTCAGCAGCGGCATGACGAGATGCCACTTCACCAGCATGCGGTATCGGGACCTGGGAGCGTAGTCGCGCCAATACGCATGCTGTGCCCCCATCGTCACGATCCGGCGGATGAGATGATTGGAGGGAGCAAAACCGATGATGAAGCCGCCGATGCTGTGCGCGACGACGTCAATCGGTTGGCCGGGAAACGAGCCCTTGGCGTGCAGCAGCACCGCCTCAAAGTCCAGCTTGCCCCAATCGATCCAAGACGCCGGAAAGCGCCGCAGCGAGCGGGGGCGTGACAGGCCTATGCCCCGGTAGTCATACGTTAGAACATCAAAACCCTGCTCGCATAGAAATGCGGCAAACCTGGTGTAGTAGCCGCAGGTCACCGAGGTTGCCGCATTGATGATCACGACTGGCTGCTTCCCGGCGCCGGGCGCTGGGTTCCGCCAGAGGAAGCCTCCAATCGCGTACCCGTCCGACGCGTGCATGACCAGCGCCTCTGGTGCACGGCTGCTTGGTGCCTTCACAATGGCCTGTTCCGATGAAGGTGATGAACGTGGATCGGCCTTTCATTGTAAAGTGCTGCGGTACAGGCGATGAACCCTGGCCATTGCTTGCGAAAGGCGCTACGCCATGAAAATGCCGATTGCCATTTTGCTGACGCAGACACTGCTGGTAGGCCTTCTTGCAAGCTGCGCTGCACCGACCGCACCGACGGTACCCGCCGCCCTGAGGGTGCCCGCGTCGCAAACCGTCTCCCTGGAGGCAATAGGCAAGGGTGTGCAGATTTACGTATGCGAGGCCGACAAGACCGATCCGACCCGCTTTGCGTGGGTCTTCAAGCAGCCGGAGGCGACGTTATTCGACCGTGGCGGCAAGCAGATCGGAAAGCACTACGCGGGCCCGACCTGGGAATCGAACGACGGCAGCAAAGTCATCGGTGCAGTCACGGCGCGCGACGACGGCCCGGATGCGACGGCCATTCCATGGCTGTTGCTGACGGCAAAATCCACCTCGGGTCAGGGCGTCTTCAGCGCCACGAAGAGCATCCAGCGTGTAAACACCGTCGGCGGCAAAGCGCCCGCCGAGGGCTGCGACCGCACATTGGTCGACGCCGTGGCGCGGGTTCCGTACCAGGCCACGTATTACTTTTATGACGCGGGGCTCAGCGAACCGGGCGCAACGAAAGGGCCGTCCTATTAGTGTTCGATACTAGGGATTGCCGATGAAGTCGCGCTTACCAAGATCCACGCCGTTGTGCCGCAGGATGTCGTAGGCGGTCACAACATGAAAATAGAAATTTGGCAGCGCAAAACCCGTAAGGTACTGCAGGCCGTTGAACGTGATCTCCCGATCGCGTAGTGTCAGAACGATGTTGCGTTCTTCCGAGCCGTCGAAGCGCTCTGCCGGGACCGATTCGATAAACGCGATGACCTTGGCAATGCGCTGTTGCAGCTCGGCAAAACCCTGCTCCGTGTCTTCGTGCTTCGGCACTTCCATGTCGGCAAGGCGAGCCACCGATCCCTTGGCGTGGTCGCAGGCGATCTGCACCTGACGAATCAAGGGAAACATGTCCGGGAACAGCCGTAACGACAACAGCACCGCCGGGTCGATCTTGCGGGCCACCGCGTAGGCCTCGGCCTTGGTGAGAAATTGCGAAACGTTCTTGAGAATATTGGCGAGTCGGGGCACGCTCGCCGTGTACATCGTGATAGGCATGGCAATTCGTCCTAGGTAAGACCTACGTTGCAACACCTGCCGTACTTCACCGTATGCAGCAGCGGCGCGATGTTCAGTAGCGCTGCTCTCATATGGCAAGCGGCCGGTCCGGAAGTTCATTGACGCGCGTCTCGCCGGGCGCGAGCGGAAAATGGCACTGCAGGAGCGCGCCGACCTCCTGCACCGCCCCGACCGCCCCCGCCTCAAATTGACCCGCCTTGCACTGGTCTTTGAGTGCCTGACAAATGCGGTGCCAGGTCGCGGGTTCGACGCGCTTGGCGATGCCACGGTCAGCGACAATCTCCACGCCCCGGTCCGCCAGCTCGACGTAGATCAGCACACCGTTGTTGTGCTCGGTGTCCCATACCCGCAGCTCCGAAAAAAGGGCAAGCGCACGACGCCGGACCGGTGCATTTCGCCGCAGAAATGCCCAAGGCAAGCTACCCTCGACCACGAAGCGGATCTCGCCGCTGTGGCCGGCCTCGGCCAGCTCGATGGCCCCGCCGATGGCCGCCAGAACGTGAGGCGGGAATACCCGCCGGACCGTCATCGGCGTGGTAGCCACGTGCGAGACCCAGCGTCGCAAGCGCGATTTGGCCAATGCCTGTGCCCCCACCGCCGTAGTCATACGCCCTTCACCAGTTCCCCGATGCGCCGCCGCCGGAAAAGTCGCCGCCGCCGCCACTGCGAAAGCCGCCCAATGAAAAGCCTCCGCCACGACCACCGAGCACTTGCGTGGCCATCATCATCGGTCCACCAAAGGGCGTCAGCACGAACACGACGAGTCCAGCAACGGCGCCGAGCAGCAGTGAGGACATCACGAATGCCACGATCGCAACGACTCCTCCTGCGGCCAGCAGCGTGCCCAGGACGCCAAACAACCGGCGCAGCAAGGCACCGAGCAGCACACCGGCGATGATGAAGGGGATCAGGGATCGTATCGCACTCTCGCCGTCGGCCGCCGAATGCTGCCGGTCGCCACGGGCCGCATCTCCGGTGCCGGGGGCCAGCCCCTCCGCCGCGATGAGTCCAAACAGGGCATCCAGGGTCGCGGTCAACCCACCGGCGTAGTCCTTGCTCGCAAAATGCGGCGCCATCTGGTCGCGGATCAGACGGCGCGCCGTGACGTCCGGAATCGCCCCCTCCAGCCGGCGCGCCACATCGATGCGTGCGGTCCGATCCTGGACCGCAACGACGATCAGTACGCCATCGCCGATGCCCCTGCGACCGATTTTCCACGCATCGCCGACGCGATGCGCAAAGTCTTCGATCGGCTCCGGCTTGGTCGACGCGACCATGACGATCGCGATCTGCGATCCATGCGTGGCCTCAAAGGCGGCAAGCTTGCTCTCCAGTGCCGCACGGTCGGCCGGGGCCAGAAAGCCGCCTGGATCGGAAACTCGCGCCAGTGGCGGAACCAGGAGCAGACCATCGGCCCCGCGTGCCGCATCCGCAGCTCGCGCGGCTGGCAAGGCGATCGCAAACAGCAGGGCCAGGCTAGCGATCCACCAGCGCATCCGCCCCGCCCGGCCATATGGCGCCCGCATCGTCCATCACTTCTTCGCGCCGCCAAAATCGACCGTCGGCGGCTTTGCCATTTCCCGTTCGTTCTCGACCGCAAACTGCGGCTTCTCCTTATAGCCAAACACCGTCGCCGTCAGATTCTGCGGCAACTGTCGGATGAAAACGTTGTACTCCTCCACGGCCTTGATGTAGCGGTTGCGCGCGATCGCAATCCGGTTCTCGGTTCCCTCCAGCTCGGCCCGAAGGTCCTGGAAACCCTGGTTGGACTTCAGGCTCGGATAGTTCTCGGATACGGCCAGCAGGCGCGAGACCGCCGAGGACACCTCGCCTTGCGCCTGCTGGAACTTCTGCAGCGCCGCCGGATCGTTGGCGAGCTCTGGCGTGACCTGGATCGACGTCGCCTTCGCGCGCGCGTCGATCACGCGGACGAGCGTTTCCTGTTCGAAGTTGGTCTCGCCCTTGACCGAATTGACGATGTTGGGAATCAAGTCCGCGCGGCGCTGGTATTGCGACAACAACTCTGCCCATGATGCTTTCACGGCCTGATCCCTGGTTTGAATGCCGTTGTATCCGCATCCGGTCAGCACGCTCACCAGGACCAGCATCCAATATCGTCGCAAGATTTGCATCAATCCCTCCAAAGATACCTTCCACCAGCCGCACAGCATGGTCCAAAGCCTGTAGAACGGCAATAGCAATGCCGGCGCCGAACGGCCCCCCGCACGCGAGCTCGTTTCACGCAAGCAAGACGATCTTGCCGACGTGTTCGCTGCTTTCCATCAATGCGTGCGCCTTGGCTGCCTCCGCAAAGGAAAAGGTGCGATAGATGACGGGCTTGACTTTACCGACCTCCAGCAGCGGCCATACGCGCTGCTGCAGCCGGCGCGCAATCTCCGCCTTGACCGTCACCGGCCGCGAACGCAGGGTGGAGCCGGTAATCGTCAGTCGCTTGACCATGACCTCGTGCAGATTCACGGTGGTCTTGGCGCCGCCCATCGTATTGATAAAGACCAGGCGGCCATCCTCGGCAAGCGCCGCCGTCTCACGCAGCAGATAGTCGCCACCGATCATGTCGAGTATGACATCGACGCCGCGGCCCCCGGTCTCGGCCTTGACCACGGCGACGAAATCCTCCGAGCGATAGTTGATCGCTCGCTGCGCCCCCAAGCGCACGCAGGCAGCGCATTTTTCATCGCTGCCGGCCGTGGCAAACACGCGGCTGCCCAGCGCGTTGGCCAGTTGAATGGCAGCTACGCCGATCCCGCTCGATCCCCCCTGCACCAGGAAGCTCTCACCCGGGCGCAGGCCGACGCGGTCGAAGACGTTGCTCCAGACGGTGAAGTAGGTTTCCGGCAGGGACGCGGCCTCGATGTCGGTCAGGCCGGTCGGCACGGGCAGGCACTGCGGTGCTGGCGCCAAGCAGAATTGCGCGTAACCGCCGCCGGTGACCAGCGCACACACGTGATCGCCGACGGCAAACGTGCCAACCGATTCGCCCAGCTCGACGATCTTGCCCGCCACCTCGAGCCCGGGAATGTCGGAGGCGCCGGGAGGCGGTGGATACGCGCCCTTGCGCTGCAGGACGTCGGGGCGATTGACGCCCGCGGCCACCACCTCGATGAGCACTTCGCCCGGTCCGGGCTGCGGGCGCGGACGTTCGCCGATCCGCAGTACCTCGGGACCGCCCGGTGCGCTGATCTCTACGACTTGCATCATCCTATCGACCTCTCGGATTATGGCAGCAGTGTGCCCGAAGCTGGAACGGCAACCCGCGGCGGGCGGCGCACGCTACCCGGTATTGCGCAGGCCGGCCGCAATTCCGTTGATGGATATATGTATCGCGCGGCGCGCACGATCGTCGATGCCCCCCGCGTCGGCACGGTAACGCCGGATCAACTCGACCTGCAGATGGTTCAAGGGATCGATGTACGGGAAGCGCGCGCGAATCGAGTTCGCCAGTACCGGATTGCGCTGCAGGTTCGTCGATTGCCCGAGGATCGAAAGCAGGTGACGCAGCGCAAGCGCGTGTTCGGCCTCGATTGCTCCAAAGACGGTTTTGCGCAGACGGCTGTCCGTGACCAGTCCGGCATACCGTGATGCTACGCCCAGGTCGGTCTTGGCCAGCACCATGTCCATGTTGGACAGCAGCGTGGCAAAAAACGGCCATTCGCGCGCCATGCGGCGCAATACCGCAAGCCGCTTGGCGGCCTGCGTCGGTTGCTCCCCCAGCCATGCTTCGATCGCGCTGCCGAATCCGAACCAGCCCGGTAGCAGCAGGCGGCACTGCCCCCAGGAAAATCCCCAAGGAATGGCGCGCAGGTCCTCGATGCGGCGCGCCAGCGAATCGCCCCGTGGCCGGCTTGCCGGACGGCTGCCGATGTTCAACTCGGCGATCTCCGCAATCGGCGTGGCCGAGAAAAAATAATCGGCAAAGCCAGGCGTCTCGTATACCAGCCCGCGATACGCGCGGTATGCCAGAGCGCTCAACTCATCCATGTTGGATTCGAATTGACTCTTCAGGGCCGCGGCCGTCGCGCTGTGCTTGATCACGGGCGCAAAGGATGCCTCGAGCGTCGCAGCTACCAGGGTTTCCAGGTTGCGGCGCCCGGTTTGCGGACTGGAGAACTTGTTTGCAATGATCTCGCCTTGTTCCGTGACCCGGATCTGGCCATCGACCGTCCCCGGCGGCTGCGCAAGTATGGCGTCGTACGTGGGACCGCCACCGCGCCCTACCGTGCCGCCACGGCCGTGGAACAGGCGCAGCGGGATTTGCGCCTTTTCGAACAGCTCGACCAGGGCGACCTCGGCCTTGTACAGCTCCCAGTTCGAGGTGAGAAATCCGCCATCCTTGTTGCTGTCGGAATATCCCAGCATGACTTCCTGCGCGGCATGGGAACCCGTCGGATAAAAGCGCACGCGATCGCGCAGGGCCAGTGCCGATTGCATGATCTGCGGCGCGTTGCGCAAGTCGCCGATCGTCTCGAACAGCGGGATCACGTGCAGATCGACCTCGGCCGGGGCACCCCGGCGCGAAAATCGTGCGAGCCCGGCCTCTTTCAGCTGCACGACGGTCTCCAGCAGATCGGACAGGCTCTCCGTATGGGAGATGATGGTATTGCGGACGGCCGGCTCGCCGTAGCGCTCACGCGCCTTGCGCGCGGCGGCAAATACCTCGAGCTCCTTGCGCGCTTCGTCCGAATACCGGGCATAGGGAGAGTGCAGCAGGCGCGGCTGGCCCATCTCCGCCGTGAGCAAGCCCACCCGCGCATCTTCATCCAGGCCGCCATAGTCCTCGCACGCTCCCGCTTCGCGCAGCAATTCGGTGATGGTGCGCTGATGCACGTCCGAGCTCTGGCGCAGATCCACCGACGCCAGGTGGAAGCCGAAAACGTCCACGGCGCGGCGCACCGGGGCAAGGCGCGGTTTGATGAGGGCGGCGCTGCCGTGCCCGGCGAGCGACTGCGCCACGATATCCAGATCGTCGCCAAATTCCTGGGGTGAGCGGTACGGTTCTGCGCGTCCGATTTCCTGGCGCAGCACCGTCGTATGCCCGAGGGACCTGGCGCTGGCTGCCAACCGTGCGTAGACGCCGACCAGCGCCCGTCGATAGGGTTCGCTCGCCCGACGCGGCGAGCGGTCGGGCGACTTGGCGGCCAAGTCCAGCAGGGGTTCGCTCACCGATGCCAGCAGGGAAGAGACCGACAATTCGCTGCCGAGGACGTGCACCTCTTCGAGGTAGAACTGCAGCAAGACCGCGGCCTGGCGGTCCAGCGCGTGTTCCAAGGTGGTGGCGTCGACGTTCGGATTGCCGTCGCGGTCACCGCCGATCCAAGAACCCATCTGCAGAAACGGCGGCAGCCGGATATCGACATTGCGCCGGCGCCCGCCGGAGCGCTGCGGCCCGGCGCCCAGCCGTTGCTCCAGGTCCACGTACATGCGTGGGATCTCGCGCAGGAACGTAAGCCGGTAATACGAGAGCATGTTCTCGATTTCGTCGGCGACGGTCAGACGCGAATCGCGCAGCATGCGCGTTTGCCAGAGCGTCGTGACGCAGGCGCGGATCAACTCGGCGTTGTTGCATCGCTCCGGCTCGGTGAGCGGAGTGCCACGCTCGGCGAGCAGACGCTCGATTTCGCGTTCGGTATCCAGAATGCTTCTGCGCTGAACCTCGGTAGGATGAGCCGTCAGCACCGGCACGATCAGTGCGCGGCCAAAGAACTGGACGATGCGGTCGGGAGAAATCTTGGCCGCCGCCAGCCGAGCAAGCGCGTACTCGGCACTGCCGGGCTCCGGTGCCGCGCCGGCCAGCTCCTGCGCCCGCCGCATCCGAATGAGATGCTGGTCCTCGGCGATGTTGGCGAGGTGGGAAAAGTAGCTGAAGGCGCGGACAACCCAGTTGGTCTGGATCGGGGTCAGGCGATTGAGCAGGCGGTACATTTTCGCGCCCGCATCCGGATCCTTGCCCCGGCGGAACTGTACGGCGAGGCGCCGTACCGTCTCAACGAGGTCGAAGATCCTTTGTCCAGCCTGTTCACGAATCACGTCGCCGAGAATTCGCCCCAGAAAGCGGATATCTTCGCGCAGCGCATCGTGCTTGCTCGCGTCGGACAGCGGTGCGGTGTCACTCATCTGCGGCAATCCGGCAAATAAAAAAAACCGCCGCAGTCGATTGCCGTTCCGTCAGGAAGCGCTACGCAGGCGGTCGCGTGGCGGGACAGGTCCCGCGCACGGTCCGAAGAATATCAGTCGACCGCGTCAGCCGGCTGCGCCCTTGGGCGCGTCACTGCGTATTTCGTTGCGCGCATCCGACGGTGCGGCCGAATTGGTGGCCGAGGCCGGCACCAGGCGTCGCACCGCCTCGGCGACACTTTCGTGCACCCCTTCCCCGCCAGCGGCAACATGCAAGCCGATCGCGCGCAGCATGCGCGGCTCCCAGAAGCGCCGTAGATGGTCGGCAATACCCGCCACGGCCTCCTCGTGCGTTCCTTGAGAGCGGAAGAATGCACCAATTTGGTTCGCCATGGTGACAAGATGCTCGACGTTCATGTGTGCACCGGTTTGCGCCGTTCGACAAGACGGATCTGTTGATCGGAAAAACGCCGAAAGCGTTCTTGCCATTCGGAGGGATGCGAAACCAGCGTCGCCTGGACTGCGGTCACCTTGTACTCCGGACAATTCGTCGCCCAGTCAGAATTCTCGGTCGTGATCACGTTTGCCCCGGACTCCGGGAAATGGAACGTCGTGTAGACGACGCCCGGCTGCATGCGCTCGCTGACCAGCGCGCGCATGACGGTTTCTCCGGCTCTGCTGGAAATGCCCACCCAGTCGCCATCGCGGATTCCGCGATCCTGCGCGTCGTGCGGATGGATCTCGAGCCGATCCTCGTCGTGCCAGGCAACGTTGGCGGTTCGGCGCGTCTGGGCGCCGACGTTGTACTGCGAAAGAATACGGCCAGTTGTCAGGATCAGCGGGTAGCGCTGGTTCACCTTCTCATCGGTCGGGATGAACTCGGTGACGACAAAGCGGCCCTTGCCGCGCACGAACTCGTCCACGTGCATCACCGGGGTGCCTTCGGGGGCGAGGCTGTTGCAGGGCCATTGGATACTGCCGAGCCGGTCGATGGTCTCAAAACTGACTCCGGCAAAAGTCGGCGTCAGGCGTGCGATCTCGTCCATGATCTGCGCCGGGCTCTCGTAGTGCATCGGGTATCCGAGTGCGCGGGACAGCGCCACCGTGACCTCCCAATCGGCCATGCCGGCCAGCGGCGGCATGACCTTGCGCACTCTCGAGATACGTCTTTCCGCGTTGGTAAAGGTGCCGTCCTTCTCCAGGAACGAAGAACCGGGGAGGAAGACGTGAGCGTATTTGGCGGTCTCGTTGAGGAACAGATCCTGCACCACCAGGCACTCGAGCGAAGTAAGCGCCGCGGTCACGTGCTGCGTGTTGGGATCGGATTGCGCGATATCCTCCCCCTGCACACAAAGCGCCTTGAAGCTGCCATCCAGCGCGGCGTCGAACATGTTGGGGATGCGCAGGCCCGGTTCGCTCGCCAGGCTCACCCCCCAATCCGATTCGAACAGCGAGCGCGTCTTGGCGTCCGAGATATGCCGGTAACCCGGCAGCTCGTGCGGGAAGGATCCCATGTCGCAGGAGCCCTGAACGTTGTTCTGACCGCGCAGCGGATTGACCCCCACGCCCTCGCGACCGATGTTGCCGGTAGCCATGGCGAGGTTGGCGATTCCCATCACCATGGTCGAGCCCTGGCTGTGCTCGGTCACGCCCAGGCCGTAATAGATCGCGGCGTTGCCCGCAGTGGCATATAGACGGGCCGCGCCGCGCACCAGGGCGGCGGGCACACCCGTGACGGGCTCCATCGCTTCCGGAGAGTTGCGCGGCTCCAGAATGAATCTCTTCCAGTTCTCGTACGCCTTGGGTTCGCAACGCGCGGCCGCAAAATCCTCGCGCAGGAGACCCTCGACAGCGATAACGTGCGCCAGCGCGTTGATCACGGCAACGTTGGTACCCGGACGCAACTGCAGGTGGAAGTCGGCCTGCACGTGGGGGCCGCTGACGATGTCGATGACGCGCGGGTCGACCACGATCAGCTTGGCGCCTTCGCGCATTCGACGCTTCATCGCCGAGGCGAAGACAGGATGACCATCGGTGGGGTTGGCACCGATGATCATCATGACGTCGGTCGCGTTGATCGAATCGAAATCCTGCGTTCCGGCCGACTCGCCCATGGTCGTCTTCAAGCCGTAGCCGGTAGGCGAATGGCAAACGCGCGCGCAGGTATCGACGTTGTTGTTGCCAAAAGCCGCTCGCACCAGCTTTTGCACCAGATAAGTCTCTTCATTGGTGCATCGCGAGGAGGTGATACCGCCGATCGAATTGCGGCCATAGCGGGCCTGGATGCGGCGGAACTCGGCCGCGGTGTGGGCGATTGCGTCTTCCCACGACACCTCCTGCCAGGCATCGGTGAGCTTGCGGCGAATCATCGGCGACTTGATGCGATCCTTGTGGGTGGCGTAGCCCCAGGCGAAGCGCCCTTTCACGCACGAGTGGCCGTGATTGGCGCGACCGTCCTTGTTCGGCACCATGCGGACGACCTCGTTGCCCTTCATTTCCGCGCGGAAGGAGCAGCCCACCCCGCAATACGCGCAGGTCGTCACATGGGAATGTTCCGCCTGGCCGCGGTCGATGACCGACTTTTCGATCAAGGTGGCCGTCGGACAGGCCTGGATGCAGGCGCCGCAGGACACGCACTCCGAATCCATGAAATTGCCGTTTTGTCCGGGCGACACGACCGAGGCGAAACCACGAGCATCGATGGTCAGCGCGAACGTACCCTGCACTTCCTCGCAGGCGCGCACGCAGCGCGAACAGACGATGCACTTCGCAGGGTCAAAGCTGAAGTACGGATTCGACGCATCCTTCGCGGCCGCCAGATGATTGGCGCCATCGTAGCCGTATCGCACTTCGCGCAAGCCAACCGCACCGGCCATGTCCTGCAACTCGCAGTTGCCGTTGGCGCTGCAGGTCAGGCAATCCAGAGGGTGATCCGAGATATACAACTCCATCACGCCCCTGCGGATACGGGCCAGCGCGTCGCTTTGCGTCCGCACCTTCATTGCCGGCTCGACCAGGGTCGTGCAAGAGGCCGGGTAGCCCTTTTTGCCGTCGATCTCGACCAGGCACAGCCGGCAGGATCCGAAGGCCTCCAGGCTATCGGTGGCGCACAGCTTTGGCACATTGCTGCCGGCCTCGATACTGGCACGCAGCACCGATGTGCCCGACGGCACCGTGATGGATACGCCGTCCACCTCCAGTGTGACGAGGACTTTGGAACTGCGCTGCGGGGTGCCGAAGTCCAAAGGTTTCAGCGATGGCATGTGCGATCTCCTTCTATGGGCCGCGCCGATGGAGTCGCGATCACCCGGACCTTACTCCGACTTTAGCTCGGGCAGCCGCGCCAAGCCGAAGTCCTCGGGAAAGTGGTTCAGAACACTCAGCACCGGGAACGGCGCCATGCCGCCGAGCGCGCACAGCGAGCCCGCTATCATGGTGTCGCACAAGTCGCGCAGCAAGTCGACATTGGCCTGCGGATTCTGGCGCGCAATGATCCGATCGATCACCTCCACGCCGCGGGTGGAGCCGATGCGGCACGGCGTACATTTGCCGCACGATTCGATGGCGCAAAACTCCATCGCGTAGCGCGCCATCTGCGCCAAGTCCGCTCGGTCGTCGAAGGCCACGATGCCACCGTGACCGATCATCGCGCCGATTGCGGCGAAGGCCTCGTAATCGAGCGGCGTGTCGAACTGCGCTTCTGGCAGGTACGCGCCCAAGGGGCCGCCGACCTGGACCGCGCGGATCGGGCGTCCCGAGGCGGCGCCTCCTCCGAAGTCGTACAGCAGTTCACGCAGCGTAAGGCCGAAGGCCTTCTCCACCAGGCCGCCATGACGGATATTGCCGGCAAGCTGAAACGGCAGCGTCCCGCGCGATCGGCCCATGCCGAAATCCCGATACGCTTGCGCACCATCGGCAAAGATCGTGGGAACGCTGGCAAAGGTGATGACGTTGTTGACGATCGTGGGTCTGCCGAAGAGCCCTTGCACGGCCGGCAGGGGCGGACGAAAGCGCACCATTCCGCGCTTGCCCTCCAGGCTCTCGAGCAGCGAAGTCTCTTCCCCGCAGATGTAGGCGCCGGCACCGCGCCGCACCTCGAGATCGAATTGCCTGCCCGTGCCCAGGACGTCCTCGCCCAGATATGCGGCCGCGCGCGCGATCTCGATGGCGCGCGCCAGCGTCGCTTCGGCGGCGGGGTACTCCGAGCGGACGTAGATGTAACCCCGGGTCGCGCCGACGGTGACGCCCGCGATGCTCATCCCCTCAATCAGGACAAAGGGGTCTCCCTCCATGATCATTCGGTCCGAGAAAGTACCCGAGTCCCCTTCGTCGGCATTGCAAACCACGTACTTGGGAAGCGACGCTTGATCGAGCACCGTTTTCCACTTGATTCCGGTGGGGAACGCCGCGCCACCCCGGCCGCGCAGGCCGGAGTCAATGAGCGTCTGCACTGCCGCGGCCGGCTCCAGGTCCAGTGCCCGGTGCAGACCCTCGTAGCCACCGTGCCCCCGGTAATCCTCGAGCGAAAGCGGATCGACCAGACCCACACGGGCAAAGGTGCGCCGCTCCTGCTTGGCAAGGTATGGGATGCGTTCCGTCAGGCCGTGCCCTAGGGGATGCCTGCCCCCGTGCAGGAAATCGCTCGCAAACAAACCGCTCAGGTCCTGCGGCCGAACCGGACCGTAGGCGACACGGCCGTCGGCGGTTTGCACCTCCACCAGCGGCTCGAGCCAAAGCAGGCCACGCGATCCGGTGCGAACAAGCTCGACCGGGGTGCGGCGNNGCAGGCACAGTTTCCCAGGCAATAGACCGGTTCGAGCGTAAGTGCGCCGTCTTTCGTGGTTTCGTGCAGGCCTACGCCCAGGACCTCGCGCGCGTGCGCAAGCAGTTGCGGCGAGCCCATCGATCGGCAGGCTTCGGCCAGACAGACGCGCAGCACATGTCGTCCGGGTGGCGCTTGGCGAAAGTGGTGGTAGAAGCTGACGACGCCGTGTACCTCGGCAATCGACAAATGCATCGCCGTCGCGATCTGCGGAACGGATTCCCGCGGTACATACCCGAGCCGGTCCTGGATTTCGTGCAGCAGCGGAAGCAATCCGCCCGGTCGATGCGAATGCAAGGCTACGGCCGTGGCCACGACATTATCTTGCGCCATATCGTTCTTCGCCTCCCACAGCACCCGAGCCTATACCGACCACAGTGGCAGCAAATCGTTCATATGCGCTAGACTGCATATGCTTGGAAAAATCGACGAAAATACCAGGGAAAGGTAGCACTCTTCCCGGGTGTTCGGAATATGCAGTTTTATGCCTATGAGAGACAGTTGCCGAGGGCGCGTCCCTCGACGAGCGGAAGGCCCTCCCCCGGGGCAAGCGCAACGCAGGCGATGAACAAGATTCTCATCAGGCCGGCATGGACATTTTCCAGCGAAAGCGGCGAGACCGTTGACCCACAGCTGTTCCGCCTGCTACGCGCGGTCCATGAAGCGGGCAAGCTCACCGTAGCGGCCGGCCAGGCGCGGCTTTCCTACCGGCACGCGTGGGACCTGTTGGCGAAATGGGGACGGTTTTTCGGTACCCCGCTGGTCAAGATGGCGCGCGGCAGGGGTGCCCAGCTGACCTTGCTTGGGGAAAAACTGCTTTGGGCCGAACAGCGCAGCGGCGCGAGCCTGTTTCCGCAGCTCGAAAATATCGCTTCGGAGCTGAACCTGGAGATCAGCCGGGCCCAGAAGGAATCGCAGTCGGTACTGCGAATCCACGCGAGCTACGGCTACGCGGTGGAAAAGTTGCCCACCCTGATGCGCCAGCATGGGCATGCCAACGTGGACCTGCAGTACATGGCCAGTGTCGCCGCACTGGCATCACTGTGCCGTTCCGAATGCGAGCTGGCGGGTTTCCACGTACCGCTGGGCGATCTCGGGATTACCCTGTGGGAGCATTACGAGAAGTGGCTCAAGCCGCGCTACCAACGCATCATCCGGCTGGTCATTCGCACCCAGGGATTGATCGTCCCCAAGGGCAATCCGCGCCGCGTTGCCTCGTTGCAGGACCTGCGGCAGCCCGGGATACGCTTTGTCAATCGCCAACTCGGGTCCGGCACGCGCATCCTCCTCGATGGACTGCTGAAACGCAACGCGATCGATACGCGCAACATCCTGGGTTACGACAGCGGGGAGTTCACCCACGCCGCCGTAGCCGCGTTTGTCGCCAGTGGCATGGCAGACGTGGGCTTCGGCATCGAGCCCGCGGCACGCCAGTTCAAACTCGATTTCGTGCCGATGGTGCAGGAGCGCTACATGCTGGCGTGTCACAAGGACAGTCTTCGTCTGGCGCCCATCGGGGAATTGAGCGCGCTTTTGCAGCGGCCCGAATTCCTGGCCCTTATCGCCTCGGTTCCGGGCTATTCGCCCGACAATCCCGGCCAGGTCGTGTCGCTGAAAGAAGTCTTCCCCTGGGCCGCCTAGAGTAGTGTCGGGGGCGGTCCGGTGTCGTCCCGAGTCAAAGTAGCGGGCGCTCGGGGCAGTCCAATCCAGCGCACCATGCGCGTCTTGGCGGCTACGCGAGCTTGTGGGTTATCGCGTGCGGTACTGGAGAAGAACCGGCAAGGCCAGTTTCCAGGTCTCAGGCATCGGTCATCGGCCGGCGGGGGCGCGGTCGTGCCAAACCCCGCGTCGCGCCGGCCGCATCCGGCGCGCGCATCAAATGCTCGATCAAGCCGGCCCCATCGCTTAGCAGGAAGCTCTTGAACGCCTGCGCGACGGCCGGCAAGCGCTTGTTGCGGCGATGCACAACGAACCAGTCAAATCGCGCCGGAAATCCCACCACGTCCAGCACCACGAGTTGGCCGAGGCGCCGCTCCATGCTGATCGTGTGCGCCGAAAGAAACGCGATTCCCAGGCCAGCGATGACCGCCTGCTTGATCGTTTCCGTGCTCTGAATTTCCATCGCGATGCGCAGCTTGCCGAACTGGGTGCCGAAGGCCTCACGCATGGAATTCCACGTGTCCGAACCGCGTTCCCGCATCACGAACGGCTCCTGCGCCAGGATCGAGATGGGAATTCGTCGCCGGCCTGCCAGAGCGTGATCCGGCGATGCGACAACCACGTACGGGTGCGGCGCGAAGGATTCGTTGATGGTGTCGAGTTCTTCGGGCGGACGCACCATGACCGCCAGGTCGGTCAGATTGCTGGCCAGCTGGTGCAGCAGCTCGGCGCGGTTAAACACCGCCAGGTTGAGCGTGACGCCTGCGTTGCGGCGCTGGAATTCGGCGAGCAGGCGCGGAAAGAAATAATCGCCGGCGCTGATTACGGCAATATTCAGCGTTCCGCCGGAAATGCCCTTGAGCTGCGCCATTGCGTCCTCGGCCTCGCGCAACTGGGCGATGATGGCCCGGGCATGGCGCAGCATCTCGGTACCGGCCGTCGTCAGATAGATCTTCTTGCCCAACTGCTCGAAGAGGGCCAGTCCGGCGTGCGCTTCCAGCTGCTTGATGAGCGTGGAGACCGCCGGCTGCGTCAGGTGCATCTCCTCGGCCGCGCGGGAAAAACTCCGATTGCGCGCGACGGCCTCGAAAGCCCGCAATTGGCGCTGCGTGACGTGTTTCATCGGTACCCGACGAAAACCATATCGTTTTCATTATCGTACGCATCAATAACTTTAATTGTACTTAATGGATTCCGGCGCGTACTGTCGCCCCATCCGGTGGCCGCAGGGCCGTTTGGCGGCCAAACGCAATACCGATCGCAGTGGGCAGGTCTGTCGGGAGGTGCCATGCACAACGAGAACCGAAGCAATCGTCCGCTAGCCGACCGGCAGGAGCTCGAGCGCAACGCATACAACGCCGCGTTCAGCGAGCTCGGGCTAAGCTGGCACTGGGACGAAAAGACCTACTCGGAGCTGCAGTCGATAGCGGAGGAGGAGGAGGACCGGCTGCGCACCTACGTGGAAACGCAGCACCGGTACTTGCTCACGGCATATGACGCTCGCTTTCTCGTCAACGCCATCCGGGAGGCGAAGATGCGCTGCTACGACAGCGCGCTCGGGCAGCGCAGCGATCACTGAAGGCCACGATACCGCGCGTACCCGTTACAGAAACAGATCCGGCAGCAGTTCTCGACTGCCGGGAACCACCGAGTAGCGATCGAAGTCGCGCACACCCGCAGCGGCCAGCACCTCCTCGTCGATGAAGAAGTTGCCCGTGGTGGTCGCGGCCTCGCGCCCGAGTACTGCCATGGCCGCCTCGGCCATGATCAGGGGCGAGCGGCAGTGCTCGGGACGGATCCCGGGAATCATCTGCAAGGCTGCGGTCTGGATCACCGTGCGCGGCCACAGCGCATTGACGGCAATCCCGTACGGGCGGAATTCCTCCGCATGGCCGAGCACGCACATGCTCATCCCGTACTTGGCCATCGTATAGGCCACGTGCGGGGCAAACCAACGCGCCTGCATGTGCAGCGGCGGCGATAGGGTGAGCACGTGCGGATTGCGACCGCGCTCGGCCGAACGCTTCAGGTGCGGCAGGCAGGCCTGCGTGCACAAAAAGGTACCGCGCACGTTCACGCCGAACATCAGGTCGAAACGCTTGATCGGAGTGGCCTCGGTTGCCGTCAGGTTGATTGCGCTGGCGTTGTTGACCAGGACGTCAACACCGCCGAAACGATCCGCAACCTGCTGCACGGCTGCCAGCACCTGCTGCTCGTCGCGGATATCCACCTGCAGCGGCAGGCACATGCCGCCTTGGGCTTGAATCTCCTCCGCGGCCGAGTAGATCGTGCCGGGCAGCTTGGGATGGGCCTCGACCGTCTTGGCCGCGATCGCAACGTTGGCTCCGGCGCGCGCGGCCTGCTTGGCAATTTCCAAGCCGATGCCGCGCGAGCCGCCCGATATAAAAATAGTCTTGTCACGCAGCGACATCGTCACTCCTTGAGGCAAAGTTATCTCTCAGCCCGGCTGGACGCGAGAAAAATCGGGCTTGCGCCGCTCCAGAAAGGCGCTCAGCGCCTCACGTGCCTCCGGGCTGCCGAGCAAGCGGCCAAAGGTCTCCAGCTCGCCGTCCATCGCCTGCTGCACGGCCACGCGCCAGCCGGCCTTGAGGAGCCGTTTGGTCTGGCGCACGGCCACGGGAGGCAGTGCGCGAAAGCGGCGTGCCTGGTGCATCGCATATTCGAGCACCTGGCCGGGCGGCACGAGCCGGTTCACCAAGCCCATTTCGAGCGCCTCCTCGGCCGATATCGGCTCCCCTCCTCGGCCGATATCGGCTCGCCGAGCAGCAGCTTCTCGGCAGCCTTGTGGTAGCCGGCAGACAGCGGCACCAGCAGCGAGGACGCAAATTCCGGGCATAGACCCAGGCTGACGAAGGGCATGGAAAACATCGCGTCATCGGCGCAGTACACCAGATCGCAATGCATCAGCAGGGTAGTGCCGATTCCGACTGCCGCACCGTTCACCGCTGCAATTACCGGCTTCTCCTGAGCGGCCAGCGCCTTCATGAAGCGAACGGCTGACGAACCCTCCGACAGTGGCGGCCGCTCGAGGAAATCTTGGATGTCATTGCCGGCGCAGAACACCGTGCTCGCGCCGTGAACGACGATGGCGCGCACGGCATCGTCCTGCGCCGCGGCCGCAAGGGCCTCGGCCAACTGTCCGTACATCTCGGCAGTGATCGCGTTCTTGCGTTCCGGGCGCGCCAGCTCGATGCGCGCGATGCCGTCCTGGACCTGCGTGTTTATGGCCACGTTGCCTCCCTTGTATATTTACCCTCGTGCCCGGGCCGATGCCAGCGGCAAGCGCGCTCAGACGCGCTCAAAAAT
>OMSW01000198.1 GCA_900290295.1 Burkholderiales bacterium | reverse complement strand
GGCGAGAGGCCTGCTCGTGCGAAGAGGCGCCGTGAGAGAAGCGCGACGCCTTCTCGGTCGCTTTCGTGAAGCAGATGCTTTTACCTATTAGCGCCCTGGTGCCCGATAGTCCACAACCTTCTTGCCCGCCTTGTCAATGTCCTCGGGCGTAATCAGCACAACGGTCTTTACGGTCACGGCGCCGGTCTGGTTGACGGCGAGCGCGATGGCCGTGGCCGTTACGCTGTCGGGCACATCGACAACAACGTATGCGTCGACATCACCGAATGCGTAGTAAAACATCTCCAGCCTGCCGCCCAAGACCTCAGACATCTTTGCAATTGCCGCACGACGTCCCGACCCGCCTTCCTTGGCGAGACCCTTGACACCCTCGGCGCCGTAGTGTGCTTCGAAGAGATACTTGGCCATATTGACCTCCGCTTGCGGGAGCATCTCGCAAGGTCAGTTCAACCGCGAATCCAGCCTCGAGCGCTCGAATGGCCATCATGCGCGTTTTTCTTGCGGACCGTCTCCCGGATTGACGTTCGCGGCAAGCCCGGCAGTGCGCGAATGCGGCTCTTGTAAAACCAGGAAACCTGCCCACGGGTCGCCCTCAGACAGCATTGGCCTGGAATTGGCCAACTGCCGTCGATGGAACGCCCAAAATGCTCGCTCTACAGCTGACGTTCGCAAGGGACCGGGCAATGGTCGTTGCCGCATACCCGTCACTTGCCGGGGAAATGCAGACACACGGTCCCTAGGGGAGTACGGTGATTATTTGCCACATTGCGTGGCATCCGATCCGGACGGGCAATTCACGTCAAGGAGACGACGATGATCACATTTATTCGCACCATATCGATTGCGCCCGGCAAGACGTGCAAGGCCATGGCCTTCGGCCATGACATTGCACGGTACATCAAGGAAAAACACGGCACTACGATCGAGGTACTCATGCCAATGGGCGGCAATCCAAGCCGGATTGCATGGTTCGCTCGCTTTGATGGCCTGGCGCAGTTGGAAACCCTGACAGGCAAACTCTTGGCCGAGGGGCAGTACATGGAACTTGTCGAGAAGAACGCCGACACGTTCCTTGCCGGATCGCTGCACGACGAAATCTGGCGGGCGATCTGAACTGATTTGGCCAAAAAGCCTGGACGCGCCGTTCGCTGCAGCAGTTCACCGCAGTTTCCCAAGCTGCACGACTGGGAGCGGAAACCGAGGGCGGATGACGAATGACTACCGGAACCAAATTCAAGTGCTGCATTTGCGCTTTGACAACCACGGGGAAATGCAGCGGTTGTACCGTCGCAAACAATATGTCCGCCCGTGCGTCGGTGAGCGATTCGGCAGCTAGAGAATTTTAGTGAGCGACAGCGTCATCAGCTATCCAGAGTTGTGCAGCCGCGAAGGTACAACCCATCAACAGACTATGATTTTTGGTCTTGGACGCAACCACTCGGTAATTTTCCTATCGCTGTTGGCCAACGAAAATTATCGTGACCGCCTGAAATACTCCAAAACGACGCTTGTGTGCGAGGGCCATGACGCAATGAAACGAGGCTCTTGCTTGAATCCATGGATGGTCGACCAACCATTGAACCACCCGAGCGGTGTCCCCACACAGAATGGCAAGTTCCACGCTGCTGCTCAGGCCGCGAGACTTGGTCAGCGGCTGCCGGAGCGGGTGCGTATTTACGAAAGACTTTCCTCTCGCATTTGGTCATACAGCGGCGTCTTCCATTTGGTCGATTCGTGGACCGAGCGCGACAAATTTCGTACCGTGTACAAATTCAAACTCATTGCCGTGGAGGGCGACGACAATCTTGAAGAACGAGTTCAATTGAATGCGCGACGGCGATGCCTAATACCGAGGGACGTTAAGCTTGAAGTCTGGCAACGCGACGGCGGGAAGTGTTCAATTTGCGGAGCGACCGACGACCTGCACTTCGCCCACAGCCGACCATTCGCAAAGTACGGAACCGCGGCGAAAGCCGATTGCGTGCAGTTGCGTTGCGCCAGGCATGACCACGTCCGAACACCGAGTTCCACACCAAGTTGACGGGAATAGCGACAGTCATCGTGGGGTTGACGGTAGCCTGTAGACCATGAAGCCCTCGTTCACTTCGCCCTGCGTCCATCCATCGCGACTGCACGCTCGCGAGCGTTGTTTCACCTGTGCCAACTTCCAGGGCCGGTTAATGGCGTTGCATGTTGTCTGCGAGCTTCGGGACGGACTTGATATCGTTGGCAGGCCGCGCAACGCCTGCGCCTTCTGGGAACGGGAACCGGGGACTGACGACGAATTATTTCTCTCCAAGTACGGTACTGTCTGTGCTTGACGGCGGACGGCGTGCGCGTACAGTTGGAGCCATACACGGGCGCAAGCCGGTGCTTCTCCCCCGCCGACATGGCGGGTTGTAGGACGCGGAGGGTGAAGGCCCGCCGTGAACGAAACGGCGCAGCGGAATCCACTGCGCCGTTTTTTATTCCAGA
>OMSW01000056.1 GCA_900290295.1 Burkholderiales bacterium | reverse complement strand
TTGATCGCCTTCAGGTAGATCCCTTCCGGGGTCAAGCGCGTGAGCTCGTCGAACAGGTAGACAGGCTCATTGCGATCGGACTGCAGGTTTTCAACCGCCTTCTGCCGCGAGCGCAAGGCCTCGATTTCCTGACGCAGGGAGGCGATTTCCTTGATCTGGACATCGAGCTTGGCGTTCTCGCGCGTGATCAGTTGGTTCCGATCGCGCTGGTTGCCCAGGTATCCCTCGAGCACCGACCAGACCAGCAGCACCAGGGCCGCACCGGCGAGCACGCTCAGACCGGTGAGAAAATAAAATGCGTTCTTCTGACGCCTGCGCCGCGCCTCGCGGTGCGGCAGCAAATTGACGTGGATCGTCATTTGTCAAATCTCCGCATCGCCAGGCCGCATGGCGTCAGTAAGGCCGGCGCATCCAGCCGCAGCTGGCGTTCGCGCAGGTTCGACGCCAGCTCCATGCCCTTGAAGGGGGAAATGACCGAGGTCGGAACCTGGGCCCGATCCATAAGCGCCTCCGGCAGACCCGTCAAAACGGACGAACCGCCAGCTAGCATGATCTGATCGACCCGCGTGTACGGCGTGGACGTGAAGAAAAATTGCAGCGCGCGGGTGATTTCGGTCGTCGTCGACTCGATAAAGGGCTTCAACACTTCGGTTTCGTAATTGGCCGGCAAATCCCCGTTGCGCTTTTTCTGCTCCGCGTCCTCGGCCGAAATTCCGTACGCGCGCGCAATATCACTGGTGAGCTGCTGCCCGCCGAAGGGCTGCTCGCGCTCGTAAATCGCCTCGCCATCGAGCAAGACGGTCACGCTGGTGGTATTTGCGCCGACATAGAAGACCGCGATGACCAGGCCCTCACCACGATTGGGCAACTGCTCGACCAGGCGCCCAAGCGCCGCACGCGCCGCGAAGGACTCCACATCCACCACCAAGGGAGTGAGCCCGGCCGCCTGCGCAACCGCCATGCGGTCCTCAACCTTTTCCTTGCGCGAAGCAGCGATCAGCACCTCGACATCATCCGGCGCGTTGGGAATCGGCCCCAGGACCTGGAAATCGAGACTGACCTCGTCGAGCGCAAAGGGAATGTACTGGTTGGCCTCGCTCTCGACCTGCATCTCCATTTCTTCTTCGCGCAGGTTGCCCGGCAGCGCAATACGTTTGGTGATGACGGCCGACGCCGGCAGGGCCATGGCGACGTTCTTGACTCGCGTTCCGGTACGCCGCCAAACCCGCTTGACGGCATCGGCGACGACGTCGATCTTGTCGAGGTTGCCGTCGACCACCGCGCCGCGTGGAATCGGCTCGATCGCGTAGCGTTCCAGCCGCAGCACGCCGCCCCCCGCATCGGTCAGCTCCACCAATTTGACGCTCGATGACCCGATGTCCAAGCCCAGCAACGGCGGTGTCTTGGACGAAAAAAATGGCAATTCGAAAGCCAAATCGGTGCTCCCAGTCAGGACGGCAATCCCGGACGATACTTGTGCCGGGTCATTGAGAGGCTCTTCGGCGTTTTGAGGCCGCAGAACCCACCCGGTTGAAATCGTAGCAAGTGTGCGCAAACCAGCCAAGCCCATCGAAAGGTCGAGCAGTGGCAGTTTTCCGGTATTGCGAATTGTCTAAGGCGCCAAGGACCACGCCGAGCCTGCCGTCCTCGCTCGTGGGCCGGACAGATGCTGCAGTGCAGACAGGTCCTTGCCTATAATCCGCCCCCGGCCAGCAAATCTTGGATTTCGAGAGCACATTGGCGTCCGCAGCAGCAAGCCTTGTCCTACAGGTACGCCAGTGGTTGCAGAGCCGCGTGCGAACGCGCACGGCGCGCGTAGCCGGCTTCGCGGTAATTGTGGTGGGCGCAACACTCGCCTGCGCGTTGCTTCTAGGCACGTTGATTTTCGCCATTGCCTATTATCACCTGCCCTCCATCGAGGCGCTCACCGATTACCGGCCAAAGGTGCCACTGCGGGTCTGGAGCGCCGACGGCGTCTTGCTGGGCGAGTTCGGCGAGGAGCGGCGCAGCCTGGTCGCGATCCAGGAAGTCCCGGAACGCTTGAAACAGGCGATTCTTGCCGCGGAAGACACCAATTTCTACCACCACGGCGGAGTCGATGTGCTCGGAATCGTGCGCGCAACCCTGGCCAACCTGGTGTCCGGTCATCGCGCACAGGGCGCGAGCACGATCACGATGCAGGTGGCGCGCAACTTTTTCCTGAGCTCGGAGCGCAGCTACACGCGCAAGGTCTACGAAATCGCCCTCGCGGTCAAGATCGAGTCTTCCCTGTCCAAGGACCGGATACTGGAGGTCTATATCAACCAGATTTACCTGGGCCAGCGCGCCTACGGTTTTGCCTCCGCGGCCCAGGTGTACTTCGGCAAGTCCCTGTCCGATCTCACACTGGGCGAATG
>OMSW01000160.1:1793-7891 GCA_900290295.1 Burkholderiales bacterium | reverse complement strand
CCCCCCGCACAGATCCGAACGGGCCCGATTCGGGCATTCGGCTCCTACCTCGGGTGTCTGACGGCAAAGCGCCGCTCCGGCCATGGATGAAGGATTCGAGGAGACGGCAGCCACGCAACGAGGAGCCTCGTCATCCGGTGCCAGGTCACTTTATCCTTCTGGCTGCGACGCCGAAGCGTGCGCCGCCAGAGATCGGTGACATAGTGCTGGAAGGCGTTGAGCGCCCGAGCGTTAGTGGGTACCGCGTGCCGTCCGGTTTCGGTATGAACCGTCGCCGGACGGGCAGTGCCCGGTACGTGCCGCGATGGGCCCGAGCATTCAGAGCGTGGAGACTTCTCTCCAGATCCGCCTCGTAATCCTGCCATGTCACGCCGTCCACCCCGGGTGCGGCATGGCGCTTGAGCGCCAGGAACGCATCCCGCAGTGAATCGACGGTCACATGGTGCAGCAACGCGGTGAACTTCTCCTTCTTCCGCTGCCTTGCAGCGTGCCGTACATGCTCCAGCCCCGGTGACACGCTTGCTCGGCTCTGAGTCCGTCGCGTGCGCGGTTGGCTCGTGTTCCCCTTGGTCCCCGCCCTTTGCTCCACCCGCTCCGCCGCCGGTTGTCCGGCCTTGTTCGCAGGCTTCATCGCTCGTATGGCGGAGTCTGACTTCTCGGGTCCGTGCATCACCGGCTATGGCTCTTCGCCTTCCCGATGCGGGCCAGCCCAATGCTGCGGACCCCTGCTGCGCAATGGTCCTTCCCGACGTTATCTCTGCCAATCTTTCCTCACGTGCTCGGACCCCTACCCCGGCTGCCTCTGAGGTGCATGCGCTCGTTTCTTCCCTCAGAGCTTTGGCCTTCCCCGATTGAGCAGCGGGTCGGCGCATCGCAAATATTCCCAACAGCTATTTCAGTTGGGGGCCATTTACGGGGCTGCAGTCATTCCATTATGTTCGGGCCCGTGAGTTTGCTCGCCTCCCAGATAGCTCCCACCCACTCGCCGCGATGCTCCGCATTGCTGGGCGGCAGAGACTTTTACGACCACGCCTATCACGGTTGGTTACCTTCCCCGTGCAGTGGTTATGCTAGCTGACCAAATCCGAGCAATTGTCAGCAAGTGGACTTTCACCACTCAAGATTGGCAGCCTTGTCGGCTGCTCCGCTCAATGGCTGGCCTGCACGTACCCCTGCCGACGCTTCGCCGCCATCCTCACGAATGGCAACGCACGGCTCGGGGTCGATGTGGTTCGCTATTCCTTCATCGTGGGGGACTTGCACTCCTTACTCCTTGCCGGTCTCCCGGAGCACTTGTGTGAAAACTCCCGAACTCACTAAAGTTTTTCAGAAGTGACCCTATAGATCGATCCAGGATCGACGATCGCCACTATGGGAGGGGTCAAGTGACCCCGGAAAAAGTGAGATTTTCGAGTTTTCACACAACTTCGGCCGAACCCGTCTCACGATCGCGATGCGCTGCGGACATTTCAACGACCGCAATGCACCTCGGACCCGACTTTCGCGATCGGATTATTCGGGCGCCGAACCTTCACTGCCATTGGCGCCAGCCCCCTTAATTACCTGGGGCGCGCGCCGGCGAAGACTCGAGACAGGAGGGCGGAATCGAATCGGCCTGCACGGATTTGCAGTCTGGTTACATGGCAGGAAAATCAACGCGTTAGCGAATTTGCCACACTTCGGGACGGGTGGTTTGATGGAATAGGCCAGAAAATTCCAGATCATGGAATTGTCTACGACTAGAGCGCCATACTCCCAGATTCCGTCGCCGTCCCCGCGTGCTGGGTGATTACGCGGCGGCGTCCCCACGGAGGACTTCGCGATGTGCACTGGCTTTGGGAATCCGCAAGTAGCAAAGCGCAATTGCTAGCCGATACGGGGGCGCAAACGACTTCAAAGTTTGATTGAACGATTGCCAAGGTTGGGAGCGATATAGGACAGTCGAGTCGCGCTGAGTACGGGACGGATTTGGTTGGGGCGACAGCGGTGGAGCGGTTAATCGGGGGTAGGACGTTTTGCGCAAAAGGCGGTCGCGGATGTGGATCAGCGCATGTCGGAGCCGCACGCGGTGGAGGCCGCGCCCGGATTTATTGGCGAGAACATCCTTTAGGAAGCGCTTCATTCTCTGCATCGCCGGGGCCCTAGCTGCGATCGGGCTGTGGGGTGTGCCATCGGCGCGAGCTGCGGATCCGCAGCGCTACGGCGTCACGATTACTTCGACCGGTGAACACGCGATCGATGCGAGCCTAAACGCGACCTCGGAGCTGCTATCGCTGCGTGATTCGGCGCCGGTTAGTCCCTTGGGGCTGGTCGCCCGCGCCCAAAGCGATATCGACCGACTCAAGACGGTGCTGGAGAGCTTTGGCTATTACCAGGGCGGGGTAGCAATCACGATTGAGGGGATGACGCTTGCTGCCCCGGGCCTTGGCGACGCCTTAAATGCGCTGGCCCAGGGCACCGACGCGCAGGTCACGATCAGCTGCCAGCTCGGACCGCTCTATCATTTGCGCCGAATTACTATTGATGGCGAGCTACCGGATTCGGCGCGCCCTGCCCTGGGCCTCACAGCGGGCGCCCCGGCCGTGGCCACCGAAGTTCTGGCCGGCGCCGCACACCTATTGGCTGCGCTCGAGGAACAAGGGTTTGCGTTTGCTAAGGTCGACGCGCCGATCGCATACGAAGATCCGGGGAACCGGGTTCTTGATCTGAACTTTCATGTCGAGACCGGACCTAAGGTTCAGGTAGGCGAGATCCAGATTGAGGGATTGGAGCACTTGAATCGGCAGTTGGTGCTCGCACGCTTGTTACTGCAATCCGGGGAACCGTACCGCGCGAGCCAAATTGAAAGAGCGCGCCAGGATTTACTCGGGTTGGGCGTTTTCTCCTCGGTCAGTGTGCAACTTGGCACATCGGCTGATGCCCAGGGGCGGGTGCCGATCACGTTCCAAGTGCGGGAGCGACCGCAGCACAGGTTCAGCATAAACGCGGCGTATTCGACTGACCTCGGCGGCAGCGGCGGGCTCACCTGGGAAAACCGCGACCTCTTTGGCAATGCCGAGCAGCTGATTTTTGCCGCCTCGGTCATCAACGTCGGTGGTGATGCCGCTACCGCTATTGGCTATGACACGAGTCTCAAGCTCATTAAGCCCGAGTTTGGGCATCGCGATCAATCGTTGCAGCTCGCCGTTGGTGCGATTCAGCAGTCGCTGAAGGCCTATGACCAGACGATGGGCTCGGCCGGTGCGACTCTGAGCCGCAAAATCTCGAGTATCTGGACGACCAACATCGGACTTGCCGGTGCCCAAGAGCACGTCGTTCAGCAGGGCACGTCACGGGACTACACGCTGCTATCCGTGCCGCTCGGAATTATCTACAACTCCACCGGACTTGCCTCGCCGCTCGATGATCCTCGTCACGGGCTTCGTGCTTCGCTGCGCGTCGTCCCCACCCAGTCGATCGGCGATCCGAGTGCTACCTTCATCATCACTCAGGCAGCCGTCGCTGCATACCTCGACCTGCATGCCCTCGATCTGACCGACCCGGGGCGCAGCATCCTGGCGGCGCGAGCGATGGCAGGTATCGCGCAGGGCGCTAGCGAGTTCGGTCTGCCCCCCGATCAGCGTTTCTACGCGGGCGGCAGCGATACGATCCGCGGCTATCGCTACCAGTCAGTCGGACCACAGTTCACCGATGGAAGTCCAATTGGCGGGACCGCAATCGATACTGGGAGCGTGGAGTTTCGTCAACGCATCGGCTCAAATGCCGGCGCGGCCGTGTTCGTCGACGGCGGACAGGTCAGCGCGATACTGAATCCACTGACCGGGTCGTTTCGCATAGGCGTCGGAGCGGGCGTACGCTACTACACACCGATCGGCCCGATTCGGCTGGATATTGCGGTGCCGACGAACCGACGTCCCACTGAAGATGCCTTTGAGGTCTACATTGGGCTGGGGCAGGCATTTTGATGCGCCGCACATTAATAACTGTTGCCTGGGGCTTGACGATACTGCTTCTGCTGGGGGTGGGGCTCAGTTGCGCCGTCCTCGTGGTCAGCAACATGGACGACGGTCGGGCGCTGATCGAACGGCTCACGGCGCGCCTATCCGCGGGGCACGTACAGCTATCAGGCCTCGGCGGATCCTTTCCGGCAGCTATCAATATAAAACAATTGCGGCTCAGCGACGAAGACGGTATCTGGCTGACTGCCGAACACGTCTCTCTGCGGTGGTCGCCGCTGGCATTGCTCGAGCGACAGGTGCGGATCGATAGCCTGCAACTGACTCGGCTGCACATCGAGCGGCGTCCGGTCGCCAGCCCAGGCCCACAGGAAAGCTCCAACACCACAATGCCGCGCATCGATGTGGATGCCTTTTCGATCGACGCCCTCGAACTCGGGGCCACGCTCGCTGGGACGCCCACATCGCTCTCGGTACGCGGCAACGCGCATGCTCGGTCCCTGCAGGAGGGGATGGCTACCGTTGTCGCGCACCGTACCAATGGTGTCGGCGATTACGAGTTGCAGATACAGTTCACTCCGGAGCAGATAAACGCGACATTGAGGCTACAGGAGCCGGCCAGCGGACCGTTGGAAAATCTGTTGCATCTGCCAGGTCTGGGCCGCCTGTCGGTGATGGCAACTTTAAGTGGGCCACGTACGGCTGAGCGCATCCGGCTTTCGCTGGATGCGGGAGCGTTGCGCGGCCGCGCTGAAGGCGTGATCAACCTCATTCAGCTGTCAGCAGACCTAGACTACACACTGGAGGCACCGGCGGTGGCGCCGCGCGCCCATCTGGCGTGGCAGCACGTCGCCATACAGGGAAACTGGCACGGTACCGTCACGGCGCCCAGCGCCGATGTGCGGTTGCAGATACAGGAGTTGCGGCTTGATCACGGCATGCAAGTCGCGTCGCTCAGCGCAAACCTCAAGGCCAACGGCGGCGCGCTTTCGATACACTCGACGCTCGAGGGTTTGACGATTCCTGGGCCGGTGTCGCGTCTTTTGCACGATGCACCGCTGACCATTGATGCGTCGATGCGCCTGGATGAGGCCACACGGCCGCTCGAACTGGCGGCGGTGCATCGCCTCTTTGTACTGGCCAGGACGCAAGCGGCGAGGTCGTACTCGGCGCACAGCTCAGGCGCGAACGCTCGGCAATGCGCATTAATCTGGATGCCAGCGTTGCGCTGCACGGCGGGACAGCAGTATGGGTCGGCGCGCTCGGTGACCGTGCACGCCTGCAGGTCTCGGCGGCGTTGAGCGATGACGCACTGAGCGTCGAGAGTGCGCTCTTGACGGGGCGGGCGCTGACGCTTTCGCTCGCTGGCAGCGTCCCGCTTGCGGCCCAGTCGCCAGATGGTAGCTCCGCCGGTGCACCGACCTCAAGCCGCGGGCGCGAGCAGGAACTGGACGTTCGTTGGGAGCTAAATCTGTCGAATCTAGCCGCGTTACAGCCGCAACTTGCGGGCAACTTGAAGCTCTCTGGTAGGAGCACGGGACCGTTGAGCGCGTTCAGTGCTGAGGCCGAACTGACATCGACGCTGTCGGTACGGGGCGCACCGAACAGCACGGTCAGCGCAGTTCTACATTCGCATGGTCTGCCAGGGGCGCCCAGCGGTACGCTGCAGGCAAACGGGGACGTGGATGGCGCACCGCTGCAACTGGAGGCGGCGTTTGAACGCTTCAGTGCCAACGCATGGCACGTTATGGTTCACCACGCCGACTGGAAGAGTGCGCATCTCGCCGCCGATGTGGCGAGCGGCGCGGACGTGACGCAGGCGCGCGGGCAATTTCAGCTGCGTGTCGAGCAACTGTCTGATCTTGATCGACTGCTCGGCACGAACGTTCAGGGTAGTGTCGCAGGATTCGTCACGTTGACACCCATTGCTGGGCGCACGCACGCACGGCTCAATTTTGAGACTCACGACCTGGTGCTTGGGGGTATCGCGGCTAATACCCAGTTGACGGCGGACGGCCCAATGGATGCACTGAGCGTGGATCTTCGCGTGCAATGGCCCGACTGGTACGGCGCGCCCGCGAGCCTGTCCACGCAGGCGCAATTAAACCTTTCGACCCGTGGGCTGAAGCTGGCCAGCGCCGA
>OMSW01000160.1:0-1783 GCA_900290295.1 Burkholderiales bacterium | reverse complement strand
TTTGCCAATGGCTTGTCTATCAGCCGATTAGAGCTTGGGGCGCAGCAGGCGGTACTTGAGGTCAATGGTCGCGTTGCGCCGGCGCTTGATCTGCACGCATCGCTGCGTCAGCTCAAACCGGCCTTGATCAACGCGTTCGTGCCCGATCTGCTGAGTGAGGGCACCCTGGGGTTCGACGCGCAGTTGCGCGGCACCGTTGCATCAGCGACCGGGCAAGTGCATTTGGATGTCACGGGTTTGCGTCTGGCCAACCAAGCGGCACGCACGCTACCGGGCATCGACGTGCATGTCACAGCCACGCTGATGGGAGCGACGGCACAGCTTGAAGCGAAACTCGTCGCCGGCAATTCTTCACAACTTGTGCTCAGCGGCCGCGCGCCGCTTACCCGCGACGCCGCATTCGATCTGGAATTGACCGGCAAGCTAGATGTCGCGTTGTTCGCTCCGCTGCTTGAGGCCGGTGGCCGCAGCGCGGCGGGTCAGCTCGCGTTGAATGCTCGAGTGACCGGCTCGCCGGCGGCGCCGGACATCGCCGGTACGGTTCAGCTTAGTCGGGGCGAGCTGCGCGACTATGTCCAGGGTGTTCACATTTCGGATATCACCGCGCAACTCGAGGGCAATCAGGGGATGCTGCGAATCACGAGTCTGACGGCGCACGCGGCTCCTGGCAGCTTGTCCGTGGTGGGCACTATCGGTGTGCTCCAGCCGGGGCTGCCGCTGGATCTAAAGCTCACCGCCAAAAATGCGCAACCGATTGCGAGCAACTTGGTAACCGCCAATTTGGATGCGGATTTGCACCTGAGTGGTATGGCGCGCGAGCGACTCGAATTTGCGGGCAACATCCTGCTCAATCGCACCAATGTCCGCATCCCGCACGGCATGCCGGCCGACGTCGCGGTGCTTGACGTGCGTCGTCCGGGACAAACGTCCCCGGCACAAAGCAAGAATCCGCTGGTTATTGCCCTGGACGTCACTGTGCAAGCGCCGCACCAATTCCTCGTACAGGGCCGCGGTTTGGATGCGGAGCTCGGCGGCGAAGTGCATCTGGGTGGCACCAGCGACGCGCCGCTCATCAGCGGTGGCTTTGATCTGCAGCGCGGCAGTTTCACGCTCGCCAGCACCGAGCTAAAGTTTACGACCGGCCGCGTGAGCTTCAACGGAACGGGACTTAAAAAGAGGATCAACCCGAGCTTAGATTTTACTGCACAAACCACGACGGCCAACATTACGGCAACATTGCGCGTAAGCGGCGTTGCCGACTCGCCGAAGTTCGAACTCAGCAGTATCCCGGAGTTGCCGCAGGATGAAATTCTCGCGCGACTGCTTTTCGGCGAGAGCGCCGCGCAGCTTACGCCACTGCAACTGGCGCAGATTGGTGGCGCCGTGGCCACTCTTAGCGGCGCCGGCGGCGGACTTGACCCGCTCGCTAAAGTCCGACAGACGTTAGGGCTCGACCGACTGTCGATCGGTGCTGGTACCAGCGGCAGCAGCACCAGCACCAGCACAGCAAACACGGGCGGGAGTGCCGAGGTCGGCCGCTACCTCACGAACGGCGTCTATGTCGGTGCAAAACAGAGCACCACGGGGGTCAGTCAGCTACAGGTCGACGTTGATCTCACTAAGCATCTTAAGTTGCAAACGCGCCTCGGTTATGGCACGGCGACAGCTCAGGGCACGACACCGGGGAATGATCCGGGAAGCAGCGTTGGGTTGTCGTATCAGTTTGAGTATTGAGATCGCGACGAACCGGTGCGGCGGCATCAAGAGTGACGGAGAGGGGCTA
>OMSW01000212.1 GCA_900290295.1 Burkholderiales bacterium | reverse complement strand
GTGCCTTCGAGCTGCGACTGCAGTGCCAGGAAGTTCTGATCGGACTTGAGCTGGGGATAGCTTTCGCTCACGGCCAGCAGCCGCCCCAGCGCACCGGACAGCGCGGCCTGGTTCTGCTCGAAACTCTTGAACGCGCCGGGATTCGTCAGTATGTCCGCAGGCAGTTGCATCTGCGTCGCCTTGGCCCGCGCCTCGGTGACGCCGGTGAGCACTGTCTGCTCCTGGCGGGTGTAGCCCTTGACGGTCTCGACGAGTTCCGGAACCAGGTCGGTGCGCCGTTGGTACTGGTTCAGCACCTGGCTCCATGCCGCGTTGACTGACTCGTCCTGCCGCGGCACCGCGTTGATATCACAGGCGCTGAGCGCGAGGAGCGCAAAGGCCACGCGGGGCAGCCGCAGCGCCCAGCGGCGCAACCAGTGCTCGCCGCCGTCATCGTGCTTGCCAGGGCGCGCGGCTTCCTCCATTTGCCCCCTCCCGTTGTTTTCCGCACACTACCCTCCTAGGCCCGAAATGGAAACAGGAATATCGGGCGCCCGGGTTTGCGCTTTTCGTCAACGATCGTGCCAGGAGACATCGATGTCGGAATCGCTATTCGATTCGGCTGCGCGTTAATAAGCGCTACTTTGGGCGGCGCCGCAGTTTGCGCAATTGAAGACCGCGTCGATAGAAATGTGACGAGCGCTATAAGCGTATAGACTGAACTCACCATCTCAGCAGGAGGCGACCATGGCCCTTCAGCTCTATTCTTGGCCGCAAAGCTCGGGCACGCGCATCTCATGGGCGCTCGAGGAATTGAACATGCCCTATGAGTACATCGAAGTCGATCGGGAGAAGCAGGAGCACAGATCGCCTAGATACCTCGCCATCAACCCTCACGGCAAGGTACCAGCGCTGGTCGATGGCGATCAGACGTTCTTCGAGTCCGCCGCTATCCTCTTGCATCTGGGCGAGAAGTACGGCGCCGCCAAGGGGCTTTGGCCTGCCGCGAGCGAGCCGACCCACGCCGATGCCCTGTGCTGGACGGTGTGGGCTACGACCGAGCTGGGAAACTACATGATGCAGTACTTGTATCACGGCCTCGACTCGCCGGTCTCCTTTAAGCCCGAGGACCGCAGCAAGGCATGCGCTGAGTACAACCGCTCGCAGCTCGGTCGCTGCCTCAGCGCGCTCGAGGCACGACTCGAGGCTCACCAATACATGCTGGGCGCCTTCTCGCTCGTCGATGTCGCGGTGGCGAGTTGGTTGCTGCTCGGAACCAAGCTGGGGCTCGGGCTTGACGCTCATGCGCGGGTGGCCGCGTGGACCCTGCGCTGCGGCGAGCGTCCTGCTTTCCAGCGGGCGCACTGAGTCGGATCGTGCGGCGATAGCGATCGAGGGTGCGCACTCCCGAGCGGTCTAGTCCCCCGACCCACTGCGGCCGATCTTTTCTTCTGGCCCAGCTGTCCTCATTGGTCGGGCGATCAGCGTAGATGGACGTCACAAATACGCTTTGCCTCGTCGACCGCGCGACGCACCGCGCGCCGGACGCGCTCCGCGTCCTCTGGACTGTGTTTGCCCACGAGCGGATCGATCAGGCAGAAACCAAGTTGCACAAAGACCTTTAGCCAGCACAAATCCCAGGACCGATCGAAGGTCACGCGGTCGAATCGAGGCGCTAGTAGCTCGACTAGCCGCTCGACGTAATGCTCCCGCAACGGCTCCCTGTTGGCGATGTCGAGTCCGTCGTTGGGCGGATAGCACCAGAACTGCAGGAACCAATACCAGGTGAGGTCACTCGCCGCCGGCGCGCACGAGGCCAGGTCCCAGTCAAAGATGCTTACCGTGCCGGCGGTGAGCGGGGCGACGTTGGCACGTCGGATATCGCCGTGCACCAGCGTCTGCGGCAGCTCCGCCAGCGCGGCCACCCAATCGGCGCGATGTTGGCAAAGGTCGAGATAGAAGTTTGCGTCGGCGGTTCCGAGCACGTCGAGGAAGACCGGCAAGAAGGGCTTCAGTACGACAAAGTTCTCGATTACGTCCTTGACCCAACCATCGACTGGCACGCGCCCTCCAAGGGCGGCCGCCGGCTCGGCGAAATAGGCAATGTTGGCTTCGAGCGGTACCAGTGGGAGCGAGGCGAGAGCTTCGTTCTTTTCCCAGTATCGCGCGTGCAGGCCGGCAAGCGCCCCGAATAACCAATTCAATCGATCCTCATCGTAGACGCCGCGGCCCATGATGCCGTGCGAAACGTCCACCATCAGCATCCACTCCTCGTCGCGCGCGGCGTGATGGACGAGGTCAATGGTCGGGCAGTTGAGCGGCGGCGGTAGGTCGCGCGTCACGCCGGCGGTCCACAGCGCAGGCTCCACATTTCCGGCCTCGAAGATCGCGTCGCGCCAGCTCGAACGCGGAAAGGTTTTAAGAACATATGCGCCGGCCGACCTCGACTTCAGCGATAGGACCTTGTTCGATTGGCGCCCGCCGGTGAGCGCCGTCACCTCGACGCCGTCGACCGTTGCCGTGCGTCCCGCGCGGCGCAAGGCCTTCGCGAGATAAGCGGCATCCGGCTCACCGTCGATCACCGGCAGATCGTCGAGCCCTGCGTTCATGTCGTAATCTCCGTGTTGCGCAGCAGCCTTGCGGCCGTACTGTCGCCCGCATGCCGAAGCGCCCGAGTCCGCCCAATACGTGATCGTGGCCACGCTCTACCCTCGATTGCGACCGTCGCGCCTTCGTTGCCTAACCCTGCGCTCACGCGGCTTTCGCGGCATCGACGGTGACGCGCCCGGTCACGTTGTCGACCGTCACCGGGTTGTCGAGCCACTCGATTTCGGGCGCGGCGCCGTACCGCTCGGCGATCTGCGCTTTCCATTCGGGCGAATACAGCCGTTCGGCCAATTCGCGCGATTCCCATACGTAAATCCCGCCGCCCCGGCCGTTTCCAAACACGTAGTGCTTGGTGATCAGGCCGGGCACTTTTTGATATTTCGGCGCCGATACTTCGAACGCCCTGGTGACTTCCTCGAGCGTCGTCCCAGGCCGCATTCGAAAGCGCACGGATGCGATGATCATGTGAAGTCCTCCGATTGGTCTTGCCGCGTTGGCCAGCGCATGCTCTGATCGACGCCGCGTTCAGCGGCGCGTTCCGACGGTGAGCAAGTATTGGCGCGGCATACTGATGCGAAAGTATCGTGGAATGCAACGAAAGCGCGCTTGAGTTGCTCCCGAGCGCGGTCGTCGAGGCTAGCGGCGAGGGCCCTCGTCGGCCCGTAGCCGGTGACAAAAGCCTGCCAAACGGCTTCTCCGTTGCAGTCGTAGTAGATCGTCTCACCGTCCTCGAACCCGAGATCGAAATTCGATCCAAAGAGTTCCTTTATTCGTTCGCGATTTCCCCACGCGAAGGGCGAAGGCGGAGGCGGCGACGGAGGCGGCGGCATATACGCCCGCATGACCTTGAACATTTCGAAGACATTGCTGTCGGGTCGCCACGTGGTCAGGGCGAACCGCCCGCCCTTGCGGCACACCCGCGTGATCTCGCCGGCGGCCGACTCAGGCCGGCTGGCGAACATCACCCCGAAGGTGGAGACCACGGCGTCGAAGCTGCCGTCCGGGAACCGCAGCTGCTCCGCGTCGCCTACTTCGTAGTCGATAGCCAGTCCCCTCGACTGACCATTGATCTTCGCCGCGTCGATGAGGCCGGCGGCAATGTCGATGCCGGTCACCTTGGCGCCGCGCGCGGCGAGCAAGCGGGACGTCCAACCGGTGCCGGTGGCCAGATCAAGGATGCGCTCGCCCGGCCTTGGGGCAAGGCGCCGGACGCAATGATCGAGTGCGCTGGCGATCTGACAGCTGATCTCGTCGTAGGCGGCTCCGCCCGAACTCCATACCTCTGCCGGACGTTGATTGTGCGGCTGAATAGATCCGTCCATGTTAGGCTTATATGGACACCTCCCGGTTTGCAAGGTGATCGTGATGTGATGCCACAAACGAGGTACTGGCAGCAGTCTTATATCCGGCCTTTTCGTGCAAGCCGAAGCCTGCGGGCCCTGATGGGATTCGCCAAGAACGTCCTCATCTCCTTTTCGCGCTTTGAGGCGCAGCACAACATTCAGGATTGCGTTCTTGCGGTCCGACCTGTCCTGCCATCACACGGTGATCAACCTCAGCAACCTATCGGCTTCTCCTCACTGCGCCTTTCGGAGTGATCGCCCCAAAGTATTACGACGAGCAGACGCCGATGGCGCATCTGCGCCACATCAGCATCCTGCATTTGATCGTGTCGGGCGGCTGCACCTTCGAGACGGCTACCGGCGAGCGCCGCGAAGTAACGGCCGGCGAGCTTCTCTTCCTGCCATTTGCCGATCGCCATAAGTTCTGGAAGGGCGAGCCGTCAGAGATGGCCGCGGCGGGCGATATTGTCCAGCCTGGCCCGATCGAAGGGGTGTGGACGGTCAACTACGGGGGCGGCGGCGAGGAAATGCGCATGGTGTGCGGCTTTCTGGGGTCGTCGGAACTCCTGTTCGCGCCGGTGTTCCGAGCGCTTCCGACCCTGGTCGTCGAACGGACGTCGGAGGACAAGGTCGGTGCCCTGATCGCCTCGACCGTGCGAGAAATCGTGGCAGGCGTCGAGGCGGGTACGCCTGGCACGCAGGCGGTGCTCGGACGCCTCATGGAACTGCTGTTCATCGAGGTCCTGAGACGACATATCGCACGGCTTCCAGCCGGTTCGAAGGGTTGGTTCGCGGCACTCAACGACCCGATCGTCGGACGGACGCTGCGACTTCTGCACGCCGATCCCATGCGCCGTTGGACGGTCGATCAGATCGCCCGCGAGGTCGGTTCATCGCGCACGGTCGTTGCGGAGCGATTCAAAGCATTGCTTGGGCGCCCTCCGATTGACTACATCACGAGCTGGCGAATCCAACTGGCGGGGGAGCGCCTGCGTGTCGGCCACGAAAGCCTGGCCAGTATCGCCGCTAGCGTGGGATACGAATCCGAAGTTGCCTTCAATCGTGCCTTCAAGCGCGTTACCGGGATGACGCCTGGAAGCTGGCGCGAAGGAAGCGGATCGCCCGCCTAATGCGGGTCAATTGGCAGTCACTTCACCCCACCCGCACCTCTTGAGGGTTACGACGTACCGACGTTGACCGCAGGAATCTGCAGTGGTCGCACGATCGTCTTTGAACTGGTGCGATTAATGGTATAGGTCGTCATCGATTCCACCGTTGGACATCCTTGTAAATACATCCAAGGAGGATTCGACGATGGCGAACTGGAACAGATTATTGGTCGTGCTCGACCAGATTTTTGGGTTTCCCAATCGCCAAAGCTCAAAGGTCAAGAAACTCAGGCAGGGATACGACAATCAAACAGACGAGCACGTGATCTGGTTGGAGTACCGGGTCCGATTGGCAAACCGTCCAATGAAGTCAACCGTGCAACGGATCGGCAATGAGCAACACCGGTCAAACCTACTGCAGCAGTTGATGGATCAGATAAAGCGTCTTGAGCGAACCGGGGGCTAATCGGTTTGACAAAGGCTTTTCCACCATACGGACACCATCCACCAGGTTTGGGAAAAAGACAACGGGCCAGGTTCGCTCGGAGCATGGTTGCATTCGTGAACTTTGGGCACCCAAATCTACCGTGGATTCCACATTTTTGATTTAGGGTGGCGCCGGAGATATGCGCTGCGCGATTCGAGGTGGAATACTTCGTTATTCCACCTCGAATGGCCTTCTCAAACCGCTAGAGCACCCGGTTCAAATATTGGCTAGCACAGTAAAAGTTTCGCCTCACCTCCCATATACGACTTTTACTGTGGTTAGCTGGGAAAACTGTGGCTGTGGCGGCGAAAGGCAACGTCCAGACCTTTACCGGATCCGGTGTGGGACCCAAATTCAACCGCAATGGCAGACCTAAAGCCGCAAAAAGCCGACCGGCTACGGAAACCGCAAACCAACCATGGACCGCTCAGCGCATGTTGCCGGTTTGCCCGAGGGAGTAGCGCCCTGGCTGCGGCCAGACGGTCAACCCGTGCGGCTGTTGCTCTAGCGTTGGGCTGCACCCGCTAACGCCATGGATCGTGAACGATTTTGACGATTCGACGCACGGCTGTTTCCTTTTGTGGGGGCACTACAGGTGCAAGTCGCCCACCTTTGATTTTCTCGTCGTGATGCTTCTCCATCCCGACAAGCGCCAATAGGGATGTCAAGTCTTGGTTCCAGGCCCTGTCAGGGCCTTAACCGCAAAAAGGCTTCCGCTTGCCAAGGCCTCTTTCGTGTTGACCGCCTCGTATTTACTCCAGTTACTGGAAACGCAATATGGTATTGACACCATATGATATTAAAGACATAATAACGGATGCCCTGGAGCGTCGACATCGGTGATGAGCTGGACGCAGAGTGGAACCAACTCCCAGTTGACGTCCAAAACGAGATATTGGCGCATGGCAAGTTGCTTGCGCAGTTTGGCCCGCAGCTTGGCCGCCCGCGCGTCGACACTCTCAACGGGTCGCGACATGCGAACATGAAGGAGTTGCGGTTTGATGCTGCGGATGGCGTCTGGCGGGTGGCGTTTGCATTCGATCCACGCCGCCGGGCAATACTGCTGGTCGCCGGCGACAAGTCCGGCGTGGGCGAGAAGCGGTTTTACAAGCAATTGATAGCAAAGGCCGATGCGCGGTATGAGGCGCATTTGGCGAGAACGAACGTTAGGAGATGAACATGGCCCGTCCGCTGAGCGAAAAACTCGCTGAACTTCCTGTTGCGCGTCGCCGGAAAATTGAGGCGCGTGCCACGGAGCTCATTGCCGAGGAGATGTCCTTGCGGGAACTCCGAAAGGCAATGGGCAAGACCCAGGCGAAGGTCGCTGCGGACCTTGGGGTAGGCCAAGACTCGATAGCGCGCTACGAGCAACGAACCGATATGCTTCTATCGACCCTAAGCGAATACGTTCACAGGGTTGGTGGAACGCTTGAGTTGACCGCCAAGTTCCCCAATCGAAACCCCATACGAATCAAGGGATTTGGTCTGCTCTCCATCGCAACGAAGGCGCGCAACTCGCCGAAGCCAGCCACCGCAGCTCGTTCGCCGGGCGGGCAGCGCCCCGAATCGACCCGCAAGAGCGCAGCAAAGGGAAAGACCCGCCGGAAGGCTGGTGCCTCGGTAACCGGCTGATACCGCCGTCAAAATATGCGGGCTACTGCGCCTGTCGGCCTCAGCGAACGTTGTTATGGCTGAACGCGCGCGAATTGCCCGGCGACACGGTGCAGCAGCCCCCCAATCCTAGCGACGGCCTTTATGAGGATCAGACCAAGGCACGCTCGCGCCCTGCGGTGCTCTTAATGCAGATCAAGCACATTACGGATCAAAGCGATCATGGACCCGTGTACGTATCTTTCAATGAATAGCTAGTAAGGTATCCCTCATGGAATTCAAAGTAAACCTGTACCGAATGTCCCACGATCGCAGTGCTTCCGGCGACGTCTCGAAAAATAGCAGTGATCGAAGCAGAATCGACCGATGCATCATGGCCGGAGTGCTCTATCTTCCTGGCGTCCAAGAACGCAATTAATTGAACGCGAGTTGTGCCAAGCGGCAATACACGGGCAATTAGCGTGTCAATCTGTTCGCTGGTCACCGCATTCCATTGATTGTCTGCGGCCACGCAACAAAAAGACGCGGCGAGGTAACTCGATGCAAGTGGCAAATCGTCCGATGAAATCGACCGCGCAACGGCCCGACAACGAACAAGGCCGATTGAACCTAATTCGCCAGTTGATGGACCAGACCAAGTCTTTTGAGCAACCCCGAGGCTGATCGGTTTGACATAGGCTTTTCCACCATAAGGGCACCATCCACCCTTTTCCAGCAAAAGACAACAGGTCATTGTTCGCTCGGAGCATGGTTGCATTTACGAACTTTGGGTACCCAAATTCGGGTCAAGGCAGCTACGTGAAATATTATTTCCTATTATTTCCTATGTAAAAAATGAAGCTGTTAGCTGCTCCGGTTTGTTTGGTGCAATTTGGGTTTTCATTTTCCAGGTTGATTCCACGTCCGCACTTTGCGCCGGCGGGCAACTGTGAATGGAGTGGTGGCAAGACGGTCTAAAGGTGATTTAGCGCGACAGAAGCGCTGGTATGACGTCATTGGGTAAACGGTCAGCATGAAAACTATGGCCGTGGTGGCGCATGGCAATGTCCAGACCTTCACCGGATTGGGTGTGGGACCCAAATCGATACCGGCAATTCCACTTACCGCATATTGCCCGTGTGTCCCAGCGAGTATCGGCCGGGCTGCGGCCAGACGGTCAGCCCGTGCGGTTCCTTGCCCACCGCAATCCGATCAACCGCACCGCTCGCGGTGTCGAACACGTAGACCTCGTCATCGAAGCGCCCGGACAGCCAGAGTTGCTTTCCGTCCGCACTGACATTGCCCATGTCGGGACTGCCGCCGCCGGGAATCGGCCAGGTCTTGACTACCTTGAGGCTCGCGAAGTCGATAACGGCAACGCTCCCCTTGCCGTGCCTGCCACCGTGGATCTTGTTGGAGCCGCGATTGGCAACGTACAGCTGGGTGCCATCGCGGCTGGGATAGAGTCCGTGCGTGCCGGTTCCCGTCGCGATGAACCCGATCTGCGCAAAGCTCTCGCCATCGATGAGAAATACGCCGTCGGCCATCATGTCGGCCACGAAGAAAATCTTGCCGTCGGGGGAAATGCGAATGTCCTGGGGCATGCCGCCGCCCTTGAGCTTGAGCAGTCCTAAGACCTTGCGATCGACCAAATCGATCTTGGCGAGCGCTGCGGTGAACTCGCATGTGAAGATGGCATAGCGGCCATTCATCGCGAAATCGGCATGGTTGATGCCCTTGCATCCGGGCACCGCGAGGGAGGAACGCAGCGCCATCGTGTGCGGGTCGCGAAAGTCGAGCCGCTCGTGCGCCTCGGCGACGACGATGGCCTCGCTACCGTCCGGCAAGAAATACATGTTGTACGGATCATCGACGGTGATCGGTTTACCCGGCCTGCCGGTCATCGGATCGATCGGCGTCAGGCTGCCGTCATTGCGCCGTTCAGCATTGTTCGTCACCCAGAGCGTCTGCAGGTCCCAGGCCGGCACGATGTGCTGGGGATTGATGCCGACCGCGAATCGAGAAACCACTTTGCGCGTTTGCGGGTCGATGACCACCACGTCGTTTGATCGAAGTTCAGGTACGTATACGCGAGGGAGCGCACCCTTGACCGCCGCGCTCAGTTGGTCGGTACCTGCGGCGCTGTACAGGTTCTTCGCATCCAGCACCGGCGGCATCCCCGGATAGCCCTGTGCCGCCGATTCTGCGCTCGGCTTGCCGGTCTGTGCGACGGCCACCTGGGAGATCCACCACAGGTTGCCCAGGACCAGCAGTGCACCGGTACGGAGAACACTGCCAAGCGCGCGTTTGCGATTGCGTAGTTGCATGAGATGGATCCCGTCGTTGAGAGAAAACTGTAAGCGGCCGGCACCGCTATGGATGATTTTCGACCGGCCCGCGCGCGGCGGCGCCGATCTGCGCGCGAATCGCCGCAACGCTCTGGCGGACGATTTCGTCAAGCCCCAGCTGCCCGAGTTCGGCGCTGGCGCGTTTGGGATTGCCGCCGTAGATACCGACGCTTTCGTCCAGGCGCCGACCCGATTGCAATACGTCCTTGCGTACCATGTTCGGATCGACCGCCAGCTGCAGCGCGGTGTCGGCCAGGCCAGCATGGGTGCCGATTTCGTCATCGCGAAAGCCTCGTGCGCGCAGCAACCGGGCAAATCCGTCCGAGGACGCGCGGTAGTACTCCACCGGTGCAAATGCCCGCGTAGTGCCCGATGACCATTCGCGGTTAAGGTGCTCCGCAACCCGCAGCAGGTCACGCTGATAGCCGCCGTGGTCGCCGAGGAACACGATGTCGCGAAAACCGTGCACGCGCAGGCTGCGGGCGATGGCCTCCAGCGTCGCATCAAATACGCTGTTCGGAATCGTCAGAGTGCCGGGGAAGCGCATGTGCGAGCTGGGCGGGGCAATGGAGCCTTCGGGGACGTAGGCGATCACGGGCGCGACGATCGCGTTGCCCAGTTCGCGCGCGATTCGTTCCGACAGCAGGCGAACACGGGCATTGTGTTTGCCGAGCGCCAGCGCCGGCCCGCTTTGCTCGGTTCCGCCGATCGGAACGATGGCCGTGGTCTTTCCCTGCAAAACCGCATCACGCAATTCGGTCCAGGTGTAGTCCTCCAGAAACACCGAGGTCCCCGGCGGTGCCGCAACCTGTGCCGCAACCTGTGCCACTGCGGGGCCGACCAGCGACCCCGCGCCAAGACAAAACGCCACGGCCAGTATTCGGGCGGCGGGCATTGCCCGTCCTTGGTCTGCGCTAGTCGAACCCGATGGCATGCGCACATTCTACGATTGCCGGGCGGGCGCCGAGCTCGCGCCGGTGCGATCAATGTGGGCCGCGATACGCCGCCAGCGCCAGTGCCAGCCAGCCGAGCAGCAACAGGACCCCGCCAAACGGCGTCAGCGCTCCGAGCAAATGCACGCCACTCAGGCTCAAGGCGTACAGGCTGCCGCTGAACGCAATGATGCCGATACCAAACAAGATCGCGCTCGCGCTGGCAGCGCGCCCAGGCCACTGTTGTACCGCCCAGGAGGATCCAAATAGTGCCAGCGCATGCACGAGCTGGTAGCGCACGGCGGTCTCGAAGACCGCCAGCGCATCGGGGCCGAGTCGAGCCCGAAGGGCGTGGGCGCCAAAAGCGCCCGCGGCAACGCCCGTGAACCCGAACAGGGCCCCGGCAAGGGCTGCGCGTTGCGAACCGCTGCGCGGGTTCGACAGCACGCTCACCTACCCGAGATGCCCGCGGCGCCCGCCCGCAGGCGAACTAACGCTGCCGGGTTGGTCAATTCGTTGCGCCACTCATCGATGGGCTTGCGCCCGGAGTGCCGTCCATACCGCTGCCGTGCTCGCCACCATCGCGGTCCCCGCCGCGGTGCTCCCAGCGGCTGTGTCCCCTGCCACGATCAGCGCCCTCGCAACGCGAGCCGTGTTCCCAGCGCCCGTGCCCCATTGCAAAGCGTGCGAAGCGCGCGCGCGCAAAGTCGTGTGCGACGTCGTTGAACACCAGGCGTTGGTCCGCACTCAAGCCTTGTTGCAATTTAGCGGTGGCGTCGGCCAGGCGTTCCAGTTGTTGCGCGTGCTCAGCAGCCCGTTCGGCCTGCTTGCGCGCAAGGGAGGCCGCGTCGGCTTCGGGCGCGCCCATCGATGTTGGCGCAGCGACGCGCGCAACCATCACGTTGCGGAAGGCCGCCGAGAACGCCTTCCATGCCTCCTCCTGCGAGGCTTTGATTTCCAGTCGTGCGGCAAGCTTGTCCAGATGCGCCTGCAGGTGCTCATTGAATCTTTGCACCCTGGCATCGCGCATGGACTCCGAAGATGCTGTCGGCTCCGCCGCATAGCTCGAGACAAATGACATGCCACCAATTAAGCCAGCGGCCAGCGCTGCTGCTGCAAACGCGCGCGATGCGCGCAAGGTGATCGGAATCATGGACCCGCTCCAGATAGGTTGAAGACACCAGATTAGACGACGGGCCAGACCAGTGGTTTCCGCCGCGGCGACTGATTTGTAAGCAAGTTGTGCAGTCCCT
>OMSW01000276.1 GCA_900290295.1 Burkholderiales bacterium | reverse complement strand
GCTAAAGCGCAAAGCAAAGGAGACAGAAAATGAAAATTCTTATCGTCGGTGGAGGGATGGGGGGAACGATCCTGGCGAACAATCTGGCGAGACGCTTGTGCGGGGAAATCAAGTCGAACAAGGTCCGTCTGACAATGCTGTCCGCCTCGGACAAACACATGTACCAGCCCGGCCTGCTGTACGTGGCGCTCGGGCGCGCCGCCACCGATGAGCTGTATCGCGACCAGGCAAGCCTGCTCGAACCCGGCATCGAGTTCCACGTCGACCCGGTCGAGGAATTCGATCTGGACAAGAACCAGGTCAAGACCAAGAGCGGCAAGACGATCGGCTATGACCTCATCGCGATTGCCACCGGGTCGCGGCCGGTACCCGAGGAGATTCCGGGCCTTGCCGAGAACTCGATCAACGTTTACACGGAGGATGCCGCGTTAAAGTTCTGGAAAACCATCAACGCATTCCGCGGCGGACGCGTCGTGATCACGGTTGGCGTGCCGCACAAGTGCCCCATGATTCCGCCCGAGGTCACGTTCTGCCTTTATGACTTCTTCCGCGACCGCGGACTGGCCGATAAAGTGTCGTTTCATTACACCTATCCGATCGGCCGTCTGCACAGCCTGGAGCCCGTGGGCAAGTGGATGCAAGGCGAATTCGACCGTCGCGGCATCACCTACGAGACGCTGTTCAACATGAAGCAGATCGATGGCGCCAAGAAGCTTCTCCAGAGCGAGGAGGGCTCCGAAATCAACTACGACCTGCTGGTGGCGGTACCGGGCCACCGCGGCATGGAGGTCATTGAAAAGAACAAGCTCGGCAAGGGTGGCTGGATCCCGGTTGATCGTAATCGCCTGAATATCGAAGGCCGGCAAAACGCATTTGCGCTCGGCGACACCACCAACATCCCGATCAGCAAGGCCGGGTCCACCGCCCATTTCGAGGCCGAGGCGCTGGCCGAGAACCTGGCGGCCATCGTCAAGATCGGCGCACCGGTGCGCGACTACGACGGCAAGGTGTTCTGCTTCATCGAAGCCGGGAAGGACAAAGCGACCTACGCGATGTTCAATTACAACAATCCGCCCGACCCGAAGCCAGCGACCAAGTCGATTCACTGGTTCAAGATGGCGTACAACCAGCTGTACTGGGCCAGCGCGCGCGGCCTGTTGTGAGGAGACGATCATGACCGAGGCAAAGGAAGGCGGCGGCAACGGTGCCGCATCGGCGGCCTTCGGCGAGATCGAGCGGCTGGTCGCCAGTGCGCACGATGCGCTTACCGACGACACGGTGAGCCGCGTCGCTGCTACGGTGGGAAGCGGCCTTGACCTGCTGGATCGGGCCACCCGTAGCGGCCTGGGCGACGCGCTGCCGACGATCGCGGCGATGGTGCGAAACGGCGACCTGCAGCGGGTGGCCGATTTCGCCCGGCTTGCGGGCGCGGCGGAAGATACGCTGTCCGACGACATCGTGGCTCGCCTGTCCGGCGCAGCCGCCGGCGGCCTGGACCTGCTCGACCGCGTCAATCGCAGCGGAATCACGCGCGCCCTGCCGACCATCACGCGGATGGTTGAAAGCGGTGACCTCGAGCGTCTGGTCGGCTTCGTCCGCCTGGTGGCTGCGATCGAAGATTCGCTGTCGGACGACATCGTGAACCGGCTGGCAACCGTCGCCACCGAGCTGGCCGCACTGGTCGACAAGCTGGCGCGGAACCCGGGCTTTCTCCGCCTGGTCGATGTGCTCGGTCGCGACGAGGTGCAATGCGGCCTGATCGACCTGGCCGAGTCGGCCTGCGCGGCCAAGCGTGAACTGGCCCAGCAGCCGGTACCGAGCGGCGGCATGCTCGGCTTGCTCAGGATCGCGCGCGACCCTGGCACGCAAAGCGCCCTGCGGTTTGTTGCTCTGGTTGCGGGCCAAATGCGCGGGCGCCAGCCAGGCTCCGGGTGAGCCGTTGCGGGTTGCCCGCCGGCGTTTTTCACCACCACGGCTGCCGCAGGCGCAGCCGTGGTATTTACTGCTGTCCCCGCCTTGCGACAGATCTGCCGAACCGCAACCAATACCATGACATGTCCTTTTTGCACGCTCACCGAGTCCCGGGTACGCTTCCAAACGAGCCTGGCGGTCGGCGTCGACGACGCCTTCCCGGTATCGCCGGGGCACACTTTGATCGTCCCGCGTCGACACGTGCGATCCTACTTCGAGCTCAGTCCTCTCGAACGCGAGGCCGTCAACGAACTGCTCGATCAGGCCCAACGCGACCTGAGCGAACGCCTGCGACCGGATGCCTACACCATCGGCATCAACGACGGCCCCGCTGCCGGACAGTCGATCCCGCACGTTCACGTCCACCTCATTCCGCGCTATCGCGGCGACCGGGAAAATCCCCGCGGTGGCGTGCGCTGGGTGCTGCCGGACAAGGCCGACTACTGGAGTCGTCGCTGAATCCAGCCAGATGCAACATTTGCTGAGTCTGGTGCGCGCGGCACGCTTGGTTGGTGTGGCCCGCGGCAATCTTCAGCGCATGGTCGCCAGCGGGGAGCTGTCGTCATTCGACGGGCTGGTTGCCCTGGACGAACTGCAGCGGGCGTTTCCGGATGCGCAACTCGCCGATAGCGGGGCGCTCGAGAAGGTCGAGCAAATCCGGGACCACGCCTTTGCACGTCGTGTGCTCGAGTTCGCGCTGCCGTCGCAGGAGGTGCTGGCCCAACGCCTTTTTGCCAAGAGCGTCGAGCTGGCAGAGGTTCGGCGCCACCTGCAGGCCTATCACGAGTTACTGATCAGCCTGCGTGAGCGCATACAAGGACCGGCGCAGGACGAGACGTTCCAACGCTCAATGCTGGAATTGCTCGACGGTGGCCTTCGGCGGATTTTGGCCAGCGAGGCGACACCACTGGAAGCGAGGATGAGTATGCTCGAAGCAGTTACGGCTCACGTCACCGTGCGGCCCAGCGGCCACCAGTTTCTGGTCGAGGGGAATGACTCCATACTGCAGGCCGGATTGAAGGCGGGAGTCCAATTCGGATATGGGTGCGGCAGCGGAAGCTGCGGTCTGTGCAAGGCTCGTCTGGTCGCCGGCGAACTGCGGTGCCTTGCCAGTGGTGATTATCGTCTCTCCGACCGGGAAATCCAGCAGGGCCACGTGCTGCTTTGCACGCACACCGCAATCAGCGACGTGATCATCGAAACGCTGGAGGCGGCCGGACCGCAGGATATTCCAAAGCAGGAAATCGTCGCCCGGGTCCGCGCCCTCACGCCGCTTGCGCCCAATACCTTGTTGCTGCATTTGCAGACCCCGCGCACGCACCGCCTGCGCTTTCTTGCAGGACAGTCCGTCACGCTCGGTGCCGCCACGGGCGGCGATCTGCTCGAAACGGCGCCGATCGCAAGCTGCCCCTGCGATGAGCGCAATCTCCACTTTCACTTCGCACGGGAATCTGCCGGAGCGCTCGCCACTGCCCTGTTCGAGCAACGAATCCGCGTCGGCGATGCAATCGACGTGCGCGGACCGGTCGGCGAATTCGTGCTCGATCAGGCCAGCGAACGGCTGCCGATATTTATC
>OMSW01000138.1 GCA_900290295.1 Burkholderiales bacterium | reverse complement strand
GTCTCCACCGGAATACCAAGACTCGGCGCGTACGTGTAAAGCGGTACCCGGTTGCCCTCATATAGGTACGACAGGTTGGGGCCGTACACCCAACCGCGGTTATCCGCGAACGTCACGTCACACCAGCTCCAATCATCCAGGCAGCCCATCACCTGCAACGGCGCACCGCTAGCCAATCGCGTGACCAACGGATAGGTGCGATCCGGGCCTGCGCGCACATTGGCATCCTTTACCGTATACGCATTTTGCGCCATGGCCGCGAGCGGCGCTGCAATCAGCAACGCCGCGAACCCCCGAATAAATCCATTTGAGCGTTTCAATTTCCTCTCCCCGCGTGGCGCATGTGCGCCAGCAAATTCCTTCGTCACCGCTGAACATCATGTCACTACGGATGTGACCCGGTCTGTGCGAAACCGCACGCAGTTCGACCAAGCGCGCGACAAAAAAATACTGAATTTGACGACTTTACGTGGACACCGCATCCTTTAAGAAGAAAAACCGGCGACGTTGCACCAGTTTGGAGGCAGTTATTGACCAGAGTCTGGCCGTTTCTGGCCTATTTTGATTTGATCAAGCGTTTACTATCGCAGGCTCTGAAACAAATCGCTGTCGTCCTGAATAGAAGGAGGTCAAGATGCCAAAGATCCAGGAGGCGGTGATTCAAGATCTCCACCCAACCCAGGTTACTGTGGGCATGATCGAGGTCCAGGACAAGAGAATGTACTTGGCGTCGCTAATGCCCAACGAGCAGCAAGATTTTATGAGGGCCCATCCAATGCCTGCCGTAACCGGGCCGAAGGGCAATCTGTATATAACTGACCACCATCACCTCGGACTAGCCGCCATTAAGGCTGGCATCGCTTCCGGATTTTTCCTGGTGGAGGCTGATTTGTCCTCATGCAGTTTGGATGATTTCTGGAACGAGATGAACAAAAACCTGTGGGTCCACCCCTTGGACCAAAATGGGGTGCGGCATTATTACTCCAAGATTCCTGAACATTTGGAGGAAATGGTCGACGACGCCTACCGTTCCCTGGCCGGGTACGTACGAGATGCCGGCGGTTACGAAAAGACACCTACTGCCTTTGCCGAATTTATATGGGCCGATTTTTTCCGCCGTACGATTCCCATTGAAGATCTGATCGCCGACTTCAAAGCAGCGGTCCGAGCGGCCTTGCCGTTGGCCCAAAGCCACCTAGCTAAGGGTATACCGGGATTCAAGGAAAAGTAGCCGGGGCGCTCTCGGTAGACCCCCTTCGGTACGACATCGCCGAGCAGATGCAGCGGATGCGTGCCACCGACACGCAACGCAGATCAATGATGAACGAATACCAAAATCTTGGAATGCGGGAGCACGTTCACGGTCTCGCTGCCTAGGGCGATGGCCGAGATGCCGTGGCGGCCATGCGAGCCCATGACGATAAGGTCACACCCTTTCGACGCGGCGGTATCGATGATTCTTTGCTTGGGATGATCATGCTCGACATGGACCCCCTCGCATGCAACGCTGGCCGCTTGTGCTGCGTGAGCCACGGCACCGGACGTTTTCTCGGCATGCTTCCGCATTTGCGCTTTGATATTGTGCCGCCGTGTCCTCGATCATCTGCGTGTCGATCGTTACCGTATGAAAAGGTGGCAAGACCATCAGTACCGTGATTTTGGCGTCGATCCAAGTAAGCAAAGCGATGCGGTGTCGATCGGTTCTACCGTCAAGTTCCGATCCGTCCGTTGGTTTCAGGTTGTTGGTGTCCGCATTATTTCCGCGTGCACGTCGGTACAGTACTGAAACCTCATCGCCGGCGCGCCAGGGTGCGGCACAAGGGCATGAGGTTCCAGTCTCTTGGCAAACTCGCCAGGTCCACTGCGGCCGAACGCACCGCTAATAGGGTTTCAGCGACGCCTCTTCTAGCGCCAATCGTGATGATGATAGTAATGGCCACCCCCTCCCCCTCTCCCTCCTCCTACAAACCCGATGCATCCGCTCAGCAAGCTGCTGAGAATCAAGAGTGCAACAGTCCATTTACGCATCACGGGCCTCCTTTATCTTCTCGTACACCACTAACGTGACAACCGCCGCGGGATGCATGCACAGAAA
>OMSW01000054.1:3801-6532 GCA_900290295.1 Burkholderiales bacterium | reverse complement strand
CTGTGCGTGGTGACCAGGTCCACGAATCCGGCGTAGTCGATGAGCTCGACACCGTCGAGGATGCGTCCTTGCATTCCGCGCGCTTCAATGTCCGGCGCGAGCGCAAAGAACCGCAACTCTCGCGCCGAACGTCGAATTTGCTCCTGCACCGCCGATCCGGTCGTCGCGGCGTAGACGCCATCCTCGATGAGCAGCACCGCCGCGCCCGGCTGGGCAACACGCAGACAGCTTGCCAGACCTGTACACTCGAAGGGCGATTTGTTCACGATGTGAAGCATTGCGCGCATCCTCTCAGAAACTCAACACTACGTCCTGTTGCGCCATCAACTCGCCGAGCTGCTTTGCGTCTAGGACTTGCACCGGCACCAGCAGGCTGTCAGCGTCGAGCCCGCGCTGCTCCAGCGACTGGCGCTCCACGTACAACTTGTTGACGTCATAGTCATCGAGTGCACGAAACGTCGGCGAGAAATTCTTTATTTCCAGGCCGGTCGTCTTCTGCCCCTTGACCAGGACATAGACGCCGTCATCCAGGAAGGCCATGCTCACGTCCTGATCGAAGGTGGCCGCGATCAGTACGACCTCGAGCGCTTCGAGCGCGTAGATCGTACCGTGCGGCGCGCGCCGGTTCACTAGCATGAATTTCTTGGGGCCAGATTTCTTGCTCTGTACGGGTTCGACCATCGTCGTCTCCTTAGTCGCCAAACACGACCAGGCGGTCGGCCTTCATGCCCGACTCGATCAGCTGGCCCAGACCGGAAATCCGGAAGCCCGGGGCCAGGATCTGATCCTTGATGCCGCGGCGCAGCGCGGCGGCAACGCAGACGACCAGGTCGATCTTGAATTGCGCAGCCAACGACGACCAGCGGCTCGTGACGTTGCGGTCGTCCTGGGGCGGCTCGGTGAGACGATTCGCGGTGTTGACGCCATCGTGATAGAAGAAGACGCGTTCAACCGTATGCCCTTTCGCGAGCGCGGCTTTTGCGAATTGATATGCGCTGTCATTGGCCTGGTGCGTGTACGGCCCGGCGCTGACGAGTATCCCGATTTTCATTCCATCATTCCTGTGTGTTGCAATTGCCACTCAACAATGCCGGCACGCCGTGCCTTGCGGCACGCCCGCCGGCCCTGATCAAAACCGCATCGCCCAGGCCACGCCCAACGAAAATTCACTAAGCTTGATCGTTTCCGTGCCGCCCGCATTGGGCGGGCCTGCCGGCGGCGCGAACAGCGCGTTAAATAGCGACGAGCCCGTGACCGTCTTTGACGGCGCGTACATGTAGGCCATCGTCAGCTCCGATTTTGCGTTCACTGCGTACGTAAATCCGAGCGTGAAATGGTCCTGCACGACACCTGGTGCAAGGATATTGAACGTAACGTCGCGCGGCTGGATTGGGTTCTGGCTCCAGTTGTAGCCGGCCCGCACGATCCAGCTGGGATTGACCGTGTACTCGACGCCAAGCTTGCCGACGTTGATATCCTGCCAGCCGAACCCCGGGCCGTTGGCAGCGCCGAGCGGAGCCTGGTTGGTACTCGGATTTCCGACCGAGCTAACGCTGTTGTAGTAGATGCGCTCGTAGTCCAGGGCGATCGTCCAGGCCGTGCTCGGGTGCAAGGACGCGCCGATCGCAAAATTGGAGGGAATATCGAATCCGCCCTGGTCGGCAAACAGCCCCTTGTACCGGTCGAACTTGCGCATCGAGATCTTGCTCGCATACGTCGCTCCGATCGACACCAGCGGGGACAGGCGGCCGAGGTAACCGATGCGCACTCCCGCGCCGGTCGAAGACGCGTCGCCATTGTTGGTCAGGTTCGCCGGGGCGCTGCTCAACGGGGCAAAAGACTGTACCCCGACAATCGAGAATCGCTGGTACGCCAGCAGCGGCGCGACTCCGACGGCGTGGTCGGGCGCCAGCTTGTACGCCAAGGTCGGTGCGACGATCAGCTGGCTGAGATTGACCCCGAGCCGCCCCTGGCCGCAGAGCATGTTCGCCGGGACAAACGTCCCCGAGGGTGTGGGGCACTGGAAATTGCCCTGGGGGTAATCGGTATTCATGCCGCCGTTGCCGAACACCGTGACGCCGAGCGAGAGGTTCGGCTGCATCATCTGGTTGTAGGCGATTTCCGGGATGTAGAAGTTCTTGCTGTCGCTGTTGACGTCGCCATTGAGCGGCGTGATGGCCGCGTCCGCGCGCGAGGCGCTACGCGTCGGGCTGAACCAGTCGAGCCCGATATCGAAGCGATTGCCCGCAAAAACCATTTCCGCCGGATTGTTGGCACCGCCAAAGCCGTCATCGGTACGCGTCACGCTCGCGCCTCCCATGCCCAGGGACTTCATTCCATAGCCATGGCTGAAATAGCCATCGGTTGCCCCGGCAAGCGATGGCACAAGCGCGCCAGCAACGATCACCCCCAGCAAGCTCTTCAACCGGCCGCGCCTGAGATGCCCCATCTATCCCTCCTGGTTTGTTTATTGGTAATTGATGTACGTGCCCGACGGTACCGGTCAGATGAACAGGCTCACGTCCGCCTTCTGCGCCATCGGCAGGAACTTGGTCGCGCCGCAGTATTCGGAGACCTCCGGTATGAATTCATCGCGACTGTAGCCAAACAGATCGACCGTCATCTGGCAGGCAATCAGGTTGACGCCGCTTTCGATGCAAAGGGCACGCAGGTCCGCGATACTGGCTACGCCGGTGTTCCGGATCGTCTGCTTCATAAGCCCCGTGGCGAG
>OMSW01000054.1:0-3791 GCA_900290295.1 Burkholderiales bacterium | reverse complement strand
AACCATTGCGGGCCGAACGGCATTTTCATCGGCATACCCGGATTGCCGAGCGGACTCACCTTGAGCGTCGACAAATCGCGCCGCAGCAGGTTCAGGCCATAGAACGTGAAAAACATCGCAACGTCCCAGCCCAGCGCCGTTGCGGTCGAGGCAAGGATGAAAGGCGGGTACGCCCAGTCGAGCGTTCCCTTGGTCGCGATGATCGTCATCGACGGCGGCCCCTTGGGCTTGAGCTGCGCCAACCGCTCCTCGACCTTTTTTGCGACGATCTCGTCAACGCGCTTGGCGATCAACTCGTCGAGACCCGCCGGTTGGTCCACTGCGCCCATTTTTCGTCCCCTTCGCCTTTTGGTCCCGCCAACCGCTGGCACCCTCGCCGGCCGCTGTTGCTTCAGTTTCTGAGAAAAAACACGTATTCCTTGCCCAGTGTCTCCGACGACAGCAATTGATGCCCCGTCGCCTCGGCAAAGGCCTGCATATCGCTCACGGCTCCGGCGTCGGTCGCCACGATCTTGAGCACCTGGCCCGCCGTCATGCCGGCCAAGGTCTTTTTCGTCTTCACGATCGGCATCGGACAGGCGAGCCCGCGCGCGTCCAGTTCCTTGTCGAATTCCATGTCCGCTTTCTCCTCACATTTCAAAAAAGGTTCAGTTCGTCGTGGTAGCGCGCCCGATACAGGAGGCGCGGATATTCTGGGTCCTCGGAGTAGCCCGAGCGGTTGTGCAACACGTTGGCGCAAAGCAGCCCCATGCCCGGTCTCATCCGGGCCGTGAGCACAAATTGCGAGCTGGCCAAGATTGTCTCAAGGCATGCGACCGCGGCCCTAGTGCGGCCATCGTCCCGCCACCGGATGCTGCGCGTACGCGCGGTATAACGCATGTGCAGTCGTCCGCTGTCCGCATGGACACTGAAAACCGGCCCGGCCTGCTCCTCGCGGGCCACCCCCCGTTCGTCGAACCGGGCCGGAATCGTCATGGCATCGGGCGCCGACAGCGCGCGCACGTGGTCCGGGTCCTGGTCGCGCAGCAGCAGGTAAGCGAGCTCGTGATCCAGCAGGGCGTTTTCACCGCCCTCCACGGCGGGCCGCACGCAATGTAGGATCATCGACCGAACCCGCCGCTGTGGAGGGTTGTAATAGCCGTCGGTATGCCAGCTGATGGGACGATTGGAATACGGGATGAACTCGCCGCGCTCTGGCTGTGCGCTCAGCTCGATGCTGCTGATCCCGTCGTCGTCGGCCAGCCAGTTGCTATCCAAGCTGTGCAGACCGCATTGCCGGCCGACCGACCGCGGGATGTCCTTGTCGGCTGCCTCGATCCGACTCGCATATATGGCCATGTTGGCGCGCCGGCACCGGTCGGCCAGCGCGGAGCGCTCCGCGCGACTCAAGCTTCGCGGATCGCGAACCTCGACCAGCAACTCCTCGACCGTGTTCGGATAGCCCCTGAGCTTGCGTTCGCGCCAGCCCCGGTAGGAATCCGCATCCTCCAGGCTGTACGGGCCGCGCGCCGCCAAAGCGGTCGACACCGGGTCGGCAACCGCGCTCATTCCCCGCTCACGCGCTCGGAGCGCGACCCACGTCGCGGCGATTCGTCGAGCAGGCCGCCGATGCCGCGCTCGACCCACTCGAGCGCCTGGGGCGCCTCGATTTCCATGACCTGGTCGTGAACCCAAACGGTGTCGCGCGGGCCAACCACGTGCGCAAGCTGGCCCGCGAGGTAGCGCAGGCAGCCATAGTCGATCCGTTCGAAATCGGCGTAATCGGACAGGCGCAGGTTCAACAAATCGATGAACCGGTCCTTGATCTCGGCTGCGCTCGCATCGCCGAGCAGGTCGTTGCGATTGTCCGCAAAAATCTCGCCGACGCGGTTCGCCAGGACCGTCGTGAACTCGATACGGGCCTCGCCCAGGCGCTCAAACGCGGTCCGATCGGCGCACTGGACAAGAAAGATCAACCATTCCGATAGGAAGTCGAAGTACTTCGGACCGGTCTCTATGTCGAAATCGGCGCGCCTCATGTTGCGTAGGACCTGTTGGGCCCCGCGCCAGACGATGAACGCCACCGCCCCCGCAATATCGGCCACGGCTTTCGGCCGCTCGTTTCGAAACCAGTGATTCTTTACGCGCATAGTCGATGATCCCGCCCGGCTCGCCTGCATCGGCTCAACGGCCTCGCGCGCCGGCCGTTCGCACCCGATCCACGGGTCGGGCTGATTCCACTGCAATCATTCGGTCCCCCCAATCTTCTTGTGTGGAACGAAAATGCCGCAACCTAGTCCGCGCTCCCTCCCCAGTCCGATCTCCTGAAGGCGCATCGAGTGTTCGGCGCTGCAATCGTGCAATACGACCGGATAGCCGATCAGTTCCCGCGCGCCGGCGCGCAGGCTGCGCCGGCGGCCGAGGATGAAACGGGCGCCAATGCCAAGCCCCTCCACCTCGTCCGCAAGGACGCGTCCAAAGGCGGGTTCATCCTCGGGCCCCAGTACGACGAGTTGCGCATATATGGTCGAGGCCGGCGTAAGCGGTCTCGGGTGGGCTTCGCGCGCCGTGCCAGCAATGCGCTCGGCCCCCCGGTCTGCGTCAGGCGAATTCCCACGATGCCGACCGCGGACTCCTGGTCGACCCAGGGCAGCGCACAGCGCAACGCACTCCAGAGCTCGAAGCGATAGTCCGACGGCATGCGGCTGCCGCGCAAGCCGTACACCATGTCAACCATGTTTGCCGGGCGATCCACCGTCTCATTCCCCACCGGGGGCCGCGCAGCCGCTCGTTGCCTGCCGCGCGGCCCAGCCCTGCATGGCAGCGCCCCAGGCTTGCGCACTGGCCGCGTCAATATCGAATATGGTAAAGCGCCGTCCCTCCCGGATCCGCACCCGCAGCAAGCGGACGCCACCGGAGGCAAATTCCACCTCCTGCAGTTCGATCTCCTGCCGGCCCCAGGGCACGGTGATATGGGCGATCGGCGTGAATTGATCCACCTGTGCGACTCCATGCGTAGCAACGCGCTCTCGGCCTACGACTTGAGCTTCATGATGCCCAGTGCCTTGAGCACCACCTTCTCGAAAGCCGGCTCGGAAGTACCCGCTCTCACCTTGCGCAGGAAGTACTTCTCGAAGGCCACCTTTGACAGATGAACCCACCTGTCCTCGCCGACCCAGCTGACGTTGCGCGGCGGAATCTGGGGCAACGCGACGAATGCGACCCCCTTGTCGCCGAAGTCGGCAAGGCAAACGGCATTCCAGGTCGCCCTCTTCGAGGGTTCGTGGCCGTCTAGCGCCGCGCGGATGTTGTGGGCACTCGCCGTCACCATGGATTCGATCATGTAACCGGTCTTCGGAGCCCCGGTGGGGACCGGAGTTGCCTCCACGGGCGGAATCGCAACACATACGCCAACCGCGTACACGTTCTTGAACTTCGGATTGCGCTGGTGTTCGTCGATCAGGACGAATCCGCGCGCATTGGTAAGGCCTTCCACTCCGGCAACGGCATCGACGCCCTTGAACGCCGGCAGCATCATCGAGTACAGGAAGGGCAGTTCATGCTCCTTCTTCGGCTTGCCGTCCTCGTCATGCTCGGTGACGAAGACCCTGCCGGGCTCAACCCGGGTCGTCTTGGCATTGCAAATCCACTTGATATGCCGCTCCCGCAGGGCGGACTCGAGCAAACGCTTCGAATCGCCAACGCCGCCCAGGCCGAGATGGCCGATGTAGGGCTCGGCGGTCACGAACGTCATCGGTACCTTGTCGCGCAGCCGACGCCTGCGCAGATCGGTATCCATGATCATCGCGAAC
>OMSW01000002.1 GCA_900290295.1 Burkholderiales bacterium | reverse complement strand
GCGCTGTTGGCAGCGTCGACCGAGCGCGCTGCATCGACCCAGCGGCGCGGTCGCGCACGCAGCTCGTTGCCGAATTCGATGAGATCATCGACGCCGGCGGCGCCAGTTCGTCCCGCGCTGCGCAGTTGCGCGTACGCGGCCAGCCTGGCCATGGCCTGCAGCGTCTCGTCGAGTCGGTCGATGCGCCGCGCCAGGGGCGCAAGCGCCATCTTGTCCTCGACCGGCTGCAGTTCCCGAACCACGAAGGGCGCAGCGCCCAGGAACATGGCCGAGAGGTACGCGGGAGAGGCGGCCTGGCAGATGTCCTGGATGCCGATAACCCGCGCTGCCTCGTTGGACCACGCGGGCTGCGGATACTGCGGCAATGCCTGCGCCGCGCTCGATGCGACTGCCCGCTTGAAATCGATCAGGGCATTGCGATCGGGGTCGCCTTTGCCCCGCACCAGGGCCACGTAGCGCGGAACACCTAGACTGCCCACGCCGGCGACGCGAAACGCGATATCGCGTTGGCGAAAGAACTCGCGATCGGCGAATTGGTCGGCCAGCGCCTGAAGGGCATGGCCGATATGGGCACGCACCGCGGCGCGGCCCGGCACCGGAAGATAGCGCGCGCCGTCCAGGCTGATCTGCCGGCGCGACCCTACGACATGCGTGCGCGCGGCCAGCAGGCTGCGTCGTTTGCGTGCAGCCACCTGCTTGAGCAGGGCGAGAATCGGACCGCTGGCCGTTTCGCGCTGGAGCCAGAATGCCTTGCCGCGCGCCAGCGCGGCGGCGTACGCACCCAAGGCGAGTTGCATCATCGAGCCCGCCGCAAGCCGCTCCATGCCCATCCCCGGGGCCGCGGTGCAGATACTCCCGAGAAAGCGCAGCAGGTCCACGGAGACCGGCAGCCGCGCAGCCTCATCGAAATCGTTCAGGTCGAAATACACCAGGCGGTTCTGGCCGCGGTAACAGCCGAAGTTCTGCAGGTGCAGATCCCCGCACACCCAGCCCAGCGGTGCCGCCGGCAGCGCGGCAAGGTCCACGGCGCGATGTCCGAGCATGGCGGTAGCGCGCAAGAAGACGAAGCGGTCCTGTGCCATGGCGTCGAACTTGCGCTGCAGCAGCTGCGGTGACCGGCCGCGGTTGACCTGCACGATGAGATCGATTGGGTCCGGCGCAGTTCGGCTGGGTGTTCTGGATGCCATGCTCGGGCGAAAAGCGGACACGGATATTTCGATTTGCCGATCACGTCGATCGACATGATCGGCAAACCGCAGGGTCGAACCCGTAACCACAGGCTTCGCGCCGCAGTGTACGCGGCGGAGTTGGAAAGAGTAAGTGTCAGCGGAGAAACGGGCGCGCCCGACGAGGGACAACAGCGCGACATGTGCAATGGCGCACTCGGCGTCCGTCATCGCCTCGATGAGGCCGGCCTTTGGAATCGACCTTCTGCGGTGGAAGGGCCTCGCCGCGGTAAGGTAGCTGTGCCATGAGTGACCGGGCCAGGGCCGGTGATTTGCTGAATGCGTTTTGCTCGAAAGCCACGCGCAGGGATTTGCTCCTTGGAGTCACATCGAGCCTATTCCAACTTGCGCCGGCAATGCATTGCGTGCCGCTCGTTTCGCGGGGGAGCAATTGCGAAGGAGCTATGGGGCACGAAGCGCGATTCGTTCGGTCGTCGTGATGCAACTCGTCACGAGACCGGAGCGCGCGCGGGTCCGGATTCTCACCGGTACCAAATTTCCGGATCGACGGAAAAGGCCACGGAACAAACAACAATTGCGCGGTCGGCCAAAAAATGCCGGCTTTCATCGCGCAGCATGGCGGCGTCCGCTCGAACAGGGATGGCTTTTCAGGGGTTGATCCGCGCGGCAAACAGCGGGCTCAGCACCGTCATCGCTGGTGACGGCACGTTATTACGCAAGCTCGGCCCGTGGGAGGCCAAGGGCCGTCCGATAGACGCGCCATACGACTACGCATCCCTCTGTCAGAGGCCGATGCAATGGCGAGCTCAGCGCAGTGTCGGCAGCCGGTGCGCTGCTGGGATATTCAAGCTACTGCCATGAATACCACACCCAAAACGGTCAACACGGTGAGCATGTTCAGGAAGAACTTGATGCTGTGCCAGGCTTGCATGTTTGCTCCTGTTTGGAAGAGGGTTCGCCGAATCGGATACGGCATGTCTGGGTTTCGGCAGCAAACGCGCCGACTTTAGGGCATACACCGGGGCATACCGCGCGATGCGCGCGGAAACCTCGGGAATGTGGAAATTTCCCCCGGTACTTCAGCGATCCACGAATAGGTCGTCCGCGTAAGGTCCTGCGTGTTTCAGCGCGTACGGACTTTTTCGCTCGACGCCAGGCAGAACGACCCGGTTAGGTGGACGCAAACCGGCACCGGCCCGAGCCAGGAGATTTGCTATTACCCCGCGGCATTTACATTGCATGGTGGCACCGCTTGCGCCTGCCGCAGACGCGTCTGGGCTGGGCGCGCCGGAGAAGGCGACGCCGCCGCCCGCCGCTGCGCGATTGCGTGCCCAGCTCCGGGCAGGCTCCCGGACGCCGGCGCTGGTGCGGGCTTTGGTATCGGGGGCCTGGGTTTGCTGCGCCGCCCTGCTGCTCGCCGGATGCAGCGAGATGGCCGTGCTGTCACCGGCCGGGGAGGTTGGCGCACAAGAAAAATCGGTGATCGTTTTCGCCTGCGTACTGATGCTGTTGGTCGTCGTCCCGGTCATCGTTCTCACACTGGTGTTCGCCTGGCGGTACCGCGAATCCAACCAGAAGGCGGTCTATGCGCCCGATTGGTCGCATTCCACGACGGTCGAACTGGTGGCCTGGACCATTCCGACCCTGGTCGTCATCGCCCTTGCCGTTCGTGTCTGGACTTCGTCGTTCCAGCTCGATCCTGCGCGCCCGCTCGTTTCGAGTGCCGAACCGATCCGTGTCGAGGCCATTGCGCTCGACTGGAAGTGGCTATTCATCTATCCGGATCAGAACGTCGCGGTCCTCAACGAGCTTGCCATGCCCGTGGGAGTGCCCGTGAGCTTTCACATCACGTCGGACACGGTGATGAATTCCTTCTATATCCCCCAACTTGGCGGCCAGGTGTACGCCATGGCGGGCATGCAGACCCGGCTCAACCTTGTTGCGGATCGCCCGGGGGTCTACGACGGGATGTCCTCGCAATTCAGCGGTGAGGGATTCTCCGGCATGCGCTTTCAGGCCATCGGCATGAGCCAGGACGCCTTCGGCCAATGGCTGCACAAAGTGCGGCAGTCGCCCGTCGCGCTGCATCGCGCGGACTACGAACGACTTGCGGTACCGACGGCACCGGGCGCGGGGCACCCGACCGAATACTTTTCGTCGGTCCAACCGCAACTCTTTGCGGACATCATGGGCAAGTATGCGCCGGCGGTTCATCCTGCGGCCCTGTCCGCACTGGAGACCGCGACCGGTGCGCAAGCCTCGCATGCCGGCGGATCTGCTTCCCGGCACGCGGGGGAAATGGCGCACCCATGAGCTTGCGCCACTACTGCCGCTTGCCGCTTTCCCCGGTTCGCCGCGTAGGCGCAGGCCGGCAACAGCGCTGACAACAGGAGGCTAGTCGAAGTGTTCGGACAACTCGATCTTTCGGCAATTCCCTACGGCAATCCGATCATCGTCGGCGCGCTCGGGATATCTGCCGTTTTGACCGTGGCGGTCATGGCGCTGATCACGCACTTGCGCAAGTGGAACTACCTGTGGACCGAGTGGCTGTGTTCCGTCGATCACAAGCGGATCGGCGTCATGTACATCGTGCTTTCGCTGGTGATGCTGCTGCGCGGTTTCGCGGATGCGATCATGATGCGACTGCAGCAGATTCTCGCGGTCGGCGATTCCTTCGGTTACCTGCCGGCGGGACACTACGACCAGATCTTCACCGCGCACGGCACGATCATGGTGTTGTTCATGGCGATGCCGTTCCTGGTCGGGCTCATGAACATCGTCGTGCCGCTGCAGATCGGCGCCCGCGATGTCGCCTTCCCGTTCCTGAATTCCGTCAGTTTCTGGCTCACCGCGGTCGGTGCCGCCCTAGTGATGATCTCGCTCGGGGTCGGGGAATTCTCTCAGGCCGGCTGGACCGGCTACCCGCCGCTGTCCGAGACGAAATACAGCCCGGGGCCGGGGGTCGACTACTGGATATGGAGCCTGCAGATCAGCGGGGTCGGGACGCTGCTGACCGGCATCAATTTCTTGGTGACCATCGTCAAGCTGCGCGCGCCCGGCATGACGCTGATGAAGATGCCCGTGTTCGTCTGGACGACGCTGTGCACCTGCGTGCTGATCATCGTTTCGTTTCCGGCGCTGACGGGAACGCTGGCGATGCTGACTCTGGACCGCTACCTGGGCATGCACTTTTTCACGAACGAGGCGGGCGGCAACGTGATGATGTACCCGAACCTGCTATGGATCTGGGGCCACCCCGAGGTCTACATCCTGATTCTGCCGGCGTTCGGCGTGTTCTCGGAGGTCACGGCAACCTTCGCCCGGAAAAAGCTCTTCGGGTACACCTCTATGGTGTACGCGACCGTGGCAATCACCGTTTTGTCTTTCACGGTCTGGTTGCACCACTTTTTCACCATGGGTGCCGGTCCCGATGTCAATGCGGTGTTTGGCATCGCGACCATGATCATCGCGGTGCCCACCGGTTTGAAGATCTTCAACTGGCTGTTCACGATCTACCGCGGTCGCCTGCAGTTCACCACCCCGGTGCTCTGGACCCTGGGATTCATGGTGACGTTCACCATTGGTGGCATGGCCGGCGTGCTGCTTGCGGTTCCGCCCGCCGACTTCCAGCTCCACAACGGCCTGTTCCTGGTCGCACACTTCCACAACATGCTGATCTCGGGCGCCCTCTTCGGCTATTTCGCGGGCTACACGTACTGGTTTCCCAAGGTCTTCGGCTTCAAGCTCAACGAGAGGCTCGGTCACGCCGCATTCTGGTGCTGGGAGATCGGCTTTTACCTTGCCTTCATGCCGCTCTACCTACTGGGCTTCCTGGGCATGCCGCGGCGCCTGGAGCACTACGACAATCATGCCTGGCATGTCTACCTGGTGATTGCCGGCTGTGGGGCGGTCGTGATCCTGGTCGGCATCATCCTGCAGATCGTCCAGCTGGTCGTGAGCATCCGGCAACGCCGCGAGACCCGCGACGTGACCGGGGACCCCTGGAACGGGCGCACCCTGGAGTGGTCCGTATCCTCGCCGCCCCCCGTCTACAACTTCGCCCATACACCGGTCGTGACCGGGCTCGACGCGTTCTGGAGCATGAAGCACGAAGGAGGCACCAAGCCGGGTGCCGGCGCCCCCGCGGGACTGATCCCGTACGAGGCGATTCACATGCCGCGAAACACGGGTGTGGGGGTAGCGATCGGCGCAGCGAGCCTCGTGTTCGGATTTGCTATGGTCTGGCACATTTGGTGGATGGCCATTGCCGGGTGCCTGGGCGTTTTCATCGCGCTGGTCGCACGCAGCCTCGACGACGACACGGCCTACCTCATCTCCGCGGCGGAGGTTGCGAGGACCGAGGCGCGGCGATCGCCGATTGCGTACGAGACGGTAGTCACGGGCCGAGGTCTGGCCCCCGCCATCCCCGGTCTTGCGAACCCGGTGTAAGACATGACCGCGATCACCCTACAAGAGCGGGAACTGGTCGCTGCCTCGCACGAGCATGCGGCAGCTGCGCAGGCGGCGGAATTCGGCTTCTGGCTGTACATCATGAGCGACTGCGTGCTATTCGCGACGCTCTTTGCCGGTTACGCGGTGCTGAGCGGGAGCTACGCCGGCGGCCCCACCGGACGGGACCTGTTTCACCTGCCCTATGTTTTCGTGGAGACGATGCTGCTCCTGACAAGCAGCCTGTCGTGCGGCTTTGCGACGCTGGCGCTGCACCGTGGGGAGCGCGCGCGCGTGCGCCGCTGGCTGCTCGTGACCGGCGTACTCGGCTTGGGCTTCGTCGTAATGGAAGTTGCCGAGTTTCGCCAGCTCATCCTCGAGGACAACGGTCCGGACAAGAGCGCGTTCCTTTCGGCGTTCTTCGCGCTCGTGGGGACACACGGCACCCACGTGGCCATCGGCCTGATCTGGATGGCCGTCATGCTGGTCCAGGTCCGCATCAAGGGCCTGACGCCGGCCGTCGCGGGGCGCCTGGAGCGCCTGAGCGTGTTTTGGCACTTCCTGGACATCATCTGGGTCGGCGTATTCACCGTCGTGTATCTGATGGGGGCCCTGTAGATGGCCGAGCAACACATGGTCCCGGCGCATGCCGGCGCGGAAACGGAGCGCTCCTACCGGATCGGTTTTTTGTTATCCGTCGTGCTTACCGTTTTGGCCTTTGCCGTCGTCTTGCTGGGCGAGGTGCCGCGTTCGCTGATCGTACCGTGCATCGTTGCAGCGGCAGCCGCCCAGATGCTGGTTCACCTTTCGTACTTCCTGCACCTGAGCGCTGCTCCCGAACAGCGCTGGAATCTGCTTGCCTTTGCCTTCACGGTCCTGATCATCGCCATCGTTCTGGGCGGCTCGCTCTGGATCATGTATCACCTGCACGAGCAGATGATGGGTGCTGATCCGATGAACCTTGTCTCCGGGAATCCGCATGCTGTCGGCCATCCTTGAAAAGCCGGGCGCACGGCTGCGGGAATGGGTGCTGCTCGCGAAACCCGGGATCGTTCTGGGCAACATGGTTTCGTTCGCCGGCGGCTTCCTGCTTGCGTCCATGGGACGAATTGACAGTGCGTTGTTCGCTGCGAGCGGCTGCGGTGTCGCCCTGGTCATGGCGTCTGGATGCGTTTTCAACAATTACATCGATCGCGACATCGATCGCAAGATGGAGCGCACGCGCGGCCGGCCCCTGGTTACCGGCCGCATATCGCCGAGCGCGGCGCTGGGCGTTGGCGCTGCGCTGGGGATCCTGGGTTTTGCCCTGCTCGCCGCCACCGGCAAGGAACTGGTGGTGGCGGTGGTGCTCGCAGGCTACCTGAACTACGTGATCGCCTACAGCCTGTACTGGAAGCGCAATTCGGTCCACGGGACCCTGGTCGGAAGCCTATCCGGGGCAACGGCGCCCGTGGCCGGCTATTGCGCGGTCCGCGGACGCATCGATCTCGAGGCAGTACTGCTGCTAGTGATATTTTGTCTGTGGCAGATGCCGCACGCCTATGCCATCGCCATAGCGCGGCTCCGGGACTACACCCTGGCCTGCATTCCGGTGTTGCCCGTGCAACGGGGAATTCCCGCCACCCAGCGGCAGATCATCGCGTTCATCGTGGCGTTTCTGGCAGCGGCGTTGGCACTTGGGCTGTTGCGCTATGCCGGCTGGGCCTATTGCGTGGTCACCTTCGCCGTGGGCGGGTACTGGCTGCGACTGGCCTGGGCCGGACGAGGGGCCTCCGACCAACGTTCTTGGGCCCGTGGTGTATTCGCGTGCTCTTTGCTCATGGTCACTACGCTGAGCGTCATGATGGCAGTGGACTACAGCGCGCACCCGGTGCCGGCCGCGTCGGGGGGGCGCCTGTTGGTTCGGACGTATTGAGCGCGAGCGGGCCTGCAGGTGATCCTGGCACGATCGTGCGCCAATGGTAAGCGTCTCCCCGAGGCCGTCTTCACAGCCTGACCGGTAGGTGTCATTTTCTGCGGTTACGGACGCGTGTTGTACGTGTCCATGATCGAAGGAGATGGACACGATGCAAGCAGACGTCATCGATGTACGGGTCGACGGCCGGCCCCGGGTTCGCAAGGTGTATTCCGAGGCGTACAAGCGACGCGTGGTCGCGCTGACGTTCGAGCCCGGGGTTTCCGTTTCGCAGGTGGCCCAGCGCCATGGGATCAACACCAACCTGCTGTTCTCCTGGCGCCGGCAGCCAGGCAACGCGCCGAGCCGGACGTCGAGCGCGCCACCGCCGGCGTTGCTGCCGGTCGCGGTTAGCGTGACCAATACCGACGCCAAGCAAACGCGGCCACAAGCAGACACGAAGCAAGCGTACATCGAGGTTGAGATGGGATCTGCCCGCATGCGCCTGCACGGTGGCGTAGATATGCAGACGGTCGCAGCGCTCATGCGCATGTTGGAGCGCAGCCGGTGATCGGGCTACCGACGGGCACCAAGGTGTGGATCGCCGCGGGCGCCACGGATATGCGCCGTGGGTTTGATGGCCTGGCCTCCATCGTGCAGACGCAGCTTCGAGAAGATCCGTTCTCAGGCCACGTTTTCGTTTTTCGTGGTCGCCGCGGCGATCGCATCAAATGTCTGTGGTGGTCAGGCGATGGGCTGTGCCTGTTCGCCAAGCGATTGGAGAGGGGCTATTTTGTGTGGCCACAAGCAACGAGTGGGACGATCTGGCTGTCGACCGCGCAACTGTCCATGCTGCTCGAAGGCATCGACTGGAGAAGGCCGATGCGAACGTCGCAGCCACAACACGCTGCGTAGATATTTTCTCTCTCGGTGGTTCACTACCGAGAGAGATTTCTCTACAATTCGTGCATGGTGCAAGAGCGCGAACAACTCCCCGACGACATAGAAACGCTCAAGCGCATTGCCGTCGGCCGCGGCGAGTTGATCGAGCAACTCAAGGCCGAGATCGCGAGGCTGCGTCGCTGGCGCTTTGGCAGTTCCTCCGAGAGGATTGATTCCTCATTGTCGCAACTGGGCCTGGCGCTGGCCGAGCAAGAACTTGCCACGGCAGCACAGCAACTCGAGGAAGATCCATTCCCACCGCAAGACTGCACGCAAGAGCCGCCGGCATCGACTCGCGGCAAGCGTGGCACGACCCGCCCACGCGGCGAGGTACCCCGTGGGGTGCTGCCCGATCACCTGCCGCGCGAGACCATCGTGCACGAGCCCGGCAACTGCACCTGTCCGGCATGCGGCCACGGCATGCGTCGCCTGGGCGAGGATGTCTCGGAGCAACTCGACTGGGTACCGGGATACTTTCGGGCGTTACGCCACGTTCGCCCCAAGCTCTCTTGTGGCAATTGCGCCAAGATCGTCCAATTGCCCGCGCCGCCGCGGCCAATCGAGCGCGGCCTGCCAACGCCCTCGTTGCTCGCGCACGTGCTGATGTCCAAGTTCGGGGATCACCAGCCGCTGTACCGGCAGTCGGTGATCTTTCGGCGCTCAAACTTGCACATCGAGCGCGCCACCTTGACCGGCTGGGTTGGGTCGTCGGCAGCGTTGGTTGACCCGCTGGTCGATGCGCTGGGTCGCTACGTGTTGCAGCCCGGCAAGGTGCACACGGACGACACGCCGGTGCCGGTGCTCGACCCGGGCCGAGGTAGAACGAAGACCGGCCGATTGTGGACCTACGTTCGAGATGATCGCCCGGCTGGGTCGCGCGCGCCGCCAGCCGTGTGGTACCGGTTCTCGCCCGATCGCAAGTCGATTCATCCGCAAACGCATCTGCAAGGATTCCGGGGAATCCTGCAGGCCGACGCCTACGCGGGCTATGGGCCTATCTACGCCGATGGCAGCGTCATTGAGGCGGCCTGCATGGCGCACTTACGACGCAAGTTCTACGACGTGTGGCAGGAGGATCGCTCGCCCATCGCGGCCGAGGCCATTCGTCGGATTGGCGCGCTCTACGTCATCGAGCGCAGCATCCGCGGCCAAGAGCCACATGTGCGCTGCCAAGAGCGCCGTGCGCGCAGTGCCCCGGTCCTGGTGCAATTGCACGACTGGATGAGCGAGACGCTGCGCAAGGTCTCGGCCAAGTCCGAGCTGGCGGGTGCCTTCAAGTACGGCCTCGTGCGCTGGACGGCGTTCACGCGCTTCATTGATGATGGCCGCATTGAGTTGGACAACAATACCGCGGAGCGTTCGATACGCCCCCTGGTTTTAGGAAGACGCAATTACCTATTCGCCGGCTCCGACAACGGCGGCAAGTCGGCCGCCAACATCTACAGCCTGATTGGTTCGGCCATGCTCAACGGCATCGAACCCTTCTCGTACTTGCGCTGTGTTCTGGAGCGCATCGCCGAACACCCAATCAATCGGATCGACGAGTTGCTGCCCTGGAACATCGAGTTGCCACGGCGCGAGGCACTGCCGCTCGCCGCATAGAGACCGAACGATGGCTGTCGCTCGCAAGACGCCGCTGCGTGCGGTGAAGACGCCAGCGTCAATCTATCAACTGCGCATCGAACTGCAGTACCTCAAGCCGGCTATCTGGCGGCGCGTCCTGGTTCCCGCCTCCATCCGTCTATCGCAGTTGCATGTAGCAATCCTTCGATCGATGGGCTGGCAGGGCGGCCATATGCACGAGTTCGTCATCGGGGAAACCCACTACGGCCAAACCGAGCCGGACTATCACGACTACCCCCCGCTGATTCGCGAAGACCGGGTGACCCTTGAAAAGAGCTTGGGCGCGGCAACAACCTTGCGCTACGTCTACGACTTTGGTGACGACTGGGAACACAAGATCAAGGTCGAGAAAGTCCTGCCCCACGATCCAGGCCTCAAACTACCCCATTGCATCGCAGGGGCGAACGCCTGTCCACCCGAAGACGTCGGGGGGCCATCGGGGTACATTGAGTTTCTCGACGCTATTAGCGATCCCGGTCACGAAGAGCACGAGTCAATGCTCGAATGGATCGGCGGCGCCTTCGACCCAAAGGCATTCGACATCGCCGAGGTCAATGAACGGCTGGCCGGGTTCAAGCTCTGACCGCCCGTCAAGACGGTGTCGGGGTGACGCTTACCGCCAATGCACCCCTGCAACGGCTGTTATCTAGCGCCGGACCATCGAACCGTAACAGGATCGGGCTTCTGGCCGGGCTGACTGGGGTTTTCAATCCCTGCAACGCAAAAAGCCCCGCTAGGCGGGGCTTTTTGTTTGGCACGGTTGGGTTAGCCTGACAATGTCCTACTTTCACAGGAAATA
>OMSW01000047.1 GCA_900290295.1 Burkholderiales bacterium | reverse complement strand
GCGATGGCCCTCGGTGACGAACGCATTACAGTTCCAGATCCGCGATCAACGGGGCATGATCGGAACAGCGTGCCCAGGACCGGCCCCGCGGAACGCGCGACCCATGCACGCGCAGGCCGCGCAAATAGATGCGGTCAAGTGTCAAGCACGGGACGATGCTCGGGAAGGTCCGCGCCACCCGCACCGGTCTGCGCCAGGCCAGCAGCCGGTCGATCCAGGCGGTCGCCGTCATCTGGTCAAAGACGTCGTGCATGCCCAGGCGCTGGCGCAGTTGCGCATCGACTCCGCGCTGCCAGTCGTTGAAGTCCCCCGCCAGGATCAGCGGCGCGGACGGTGGAATCTCGCGCTCGATAAAGCGCGCCACCCAATCGGCCTGGCGGGTCCGACTGCGCTTGGCCAGCCCAAAATGGGCGCAGATCAGGTGGATGCTACGATTCGCCGCCCCCGGGAGCTGGGCAACCGCATGCAGCATGCCGCGGCGTTCGAGCATGTGGTCGGAAATATCGTGATTGGCGAACTGTTCTATGCGCAGCCGCGACAAGATTGCATTGCCATGGTGGCCGTGCGGGTAGGTGGCGTTGATCCCGTACGCCCGGTGCTCGTAGCCGCTCGAGGCGAGCACGTCGAGCTGGCTCGAGCGCGGATCGCCGGCCAGGCGACGGGCAAGCCGCTCGTTGCGGTCCTGCACCTCCTGCAGAAAGATGACATCGGCGTCGATTCGATGCAGGGCCATGCGCAGCTCGGCGAGCCGCGACCGCTGGCCAAAGGCGCTTACGCCCTTATGGATGTTGTAGGTCGCAACGCGCAACCGGACCGTGTTCATCAACGACGCTTCGCGGGCCGGCTCGGCACCCTGCTAGCTTGCCGGCTTGGGTTCGGCATGGCGGATCCGGATGTGCAGCTCGCGCAGTTGCTTCTCGTCGACCGGCGAAGGCGCCTGCGTCAGCAGGCACTGGGCACGCTGCGTCTTGGGGAAGGCGATCACATCCCGTATGGATTCGGCGCCGGCCATTAGGGTGACCATGCGGTCCAAGCCGAAGGCAATGCCCCCGTGCGGCGGGGCCCCGTACTGGAGTGCGTCGAGCAGAAACCCGAACTTGCTGCGCGCATCCTCGGCACCAATCTTGAGCGCCCGGAAAACCTTGCTCTGGATCTCTTCGCGGTGAATCCGCACGGAGCCACCGCCGATCTCCCAGCCGTTGAGGGCCAAGTCGTAGGCCTTGGCCAGGCACCGTCCCGGATCCGTCTCGAGGAAATCCTCATGACCGTCCTTGGGGGCGGTAAAGGGATGGTGCGCGGCGACCCAGCGCTGTTCCGCCTCGTCGAATTCGAACATCGGAAAGTCAATTACCCAAACGGGCCGCCATCCCTGCTCGGACAGACCATGGCTACGGCCGAATTCCGAGTGGCCGATGCGCACACGCAGCGCCCCCAGGCTGTCCGCGACCACTTTTGCCCGGTCGGCGCCGAAGAAGATCAAGTCACCGTCACGCGCCCCGGTACGCTCCAGAATCGCCGCAAGCGCCGAATCGTGCAGGCTCTTTACGATCGGCGATTGCAGCCCATCACGTCCCTGCGCCCGCTGGTTGACCTTGATATAGGCCAGGCCCTTGGCCCCGTAAATGGCCACGTACTGCGTATACGCATCAATTTCGGAGCGGGGGAGCGCACCGCCCCCGGGAACCAGCAGCGCGGCGACTCGACCGTCCTTGAGTCCTGCAACGGAACGGAAAATCTTGAACTCCACGTCTCCCATCAGGTCCGTCAACTCGGTGAGCTGAAGCTTTACGCGCAGGTCCGGCTTATCCGACCCGTACAGCGCGACGGCCTCGGCATGGCGGATGACGGGAAACGGATCCGGTAGGGCGACGCCCAGAACCTCCCGGAAGACATCGCGAACCATGACCTCCATCAAGTCCCGAATCTGCTGCTCGTCGAGAAACGACGTCTCGATATCGATTTGGGTGAATTCCGGCTGGCGGTCGGCGCGCAGGTCCTCGTCGCGGAAACACTTCACGATCTGGTAATAGCGGTCGTATCCGGCGACCATCAGCAGCTGCTTGAATAGCTGCGGCGATTGGGGCAACGCGAAAAACATGCCTTCATGGACGCGCGAGGGCACGAGGTAGTCACGCGCGCCCTCGGGCGTGCTCTTGGTGAGCACCGGCGTTTCGATGTCGAGGAAGCCCTTGGCATCAAGATGACGGCGCACTGCCATGGCCACGCGATAGCGCAGCCGCAAGTTGTTTTGCATCGCGGGCCGGCGCAGGTCGAGTACGCGATGCGTGAGCCGGGTGGTCTCGGAAAGATCGTCGTCGTCCAGCGGAAACGGCGGCGGCACGGATGCGTTGAGCACGACAAGCTTGCGGCACAGCACCTCGATGCCGCCCGAGGTCAAGGCAGAATTGGCGGTTCCCTGCGGCCGCGGCCGCACGACGCCCTCGATCCGGACACAGTATTCGCTGCGCAGGGCCTCGGCAATCCGGAACATCTCGGGCAGGTCCGGGTCGCATACGACCTGGACGATGCCCTCACGATCACGCAGGTCGATGAAGATAACGCCGCCGTGATCGCGGCGCCGATGCACCCAGCCATACAGTGTCACCGCGCGCCCAGTGTACCGTTCGTCCACCAAGCCGCAATACTCCGTGCGCATAAGCTCTCCGTCAGCTGCGTGTGAGATGAATTGCCAGAGCGCGTAACGCCGGCAAATTTTGAGGCGCCGGGCTCAGACCTTGCCGACCGTTCCCGCCGCGCGCGGCAAGTCATGGGCAGTATCGACACGGGCCTCCGGCACCACGACTCCCATCGAGATGACAAATTTGAGTGCCTCATCGACGCTCAAGTCGACGTCACGCACTTCGCCGGGCGGCACGATCAGGGTATAGCCGGACGTCGGGTTGGGCGCGGTAGGAACATACACCGTAAGGGCTTGCGGATCGAGATGTTTCGATAGACGAGATCCGGTCGTGCCGACGACGAATCCCACGGACCATTGGCCACGCTGCGGGAATTCCACCAGCACGGCGCGCCGAAACGAGTGACCATCCTGCGATAGCAACGTGTCCGAAACCTGCTTCACGCTTCGATAGATGTTCGAGACGATGGGGATGCGTCCGAGTATCGACTCCCACCAACCGACCAGTCGCTGCCCGATGATGTTGGCCGCGAGCATACCCGTCGCGAAGACGATCAGCACGGTCAGCACCAGACCGGCGCCCGGCAGGGGGAATCCCAGCCACTGCTCCGGCCGCCACGGCGGCGGCAGCAGCAGCAGCAGCCGGTCCATGCTGGTGACGATGAGAACCAGCACCCATATCGTCAGGGCGAGCGGTATCCATACCAGCAATCCCGTCATCATGTATTTCTTGAACATCGCAGTACCAGATTCCGCAGTGGGCCGCGCCGATCAGCTGCAGGCCGAGGCGCCACCGGCGCCGGACGGCGCCGCTGCTGCCGCGTCCTTGGCCGGTGCCACATCCTTGGCCGGTGCCACATCCTTGGCCGGTGCCGCATCCTTGCCCGGTGCGGCATCCTTGGCCGAGGCGGCAGCGCTCTCGCCGGAGGACGGCTCCGCCGGCTTTGCCTCCGGTTTCCCATCGGCCTTGGTCGAGCCGTGCTTGAAGTCGGTGGCGTACCAACCACTGCCTTTGAGTTGGAAACCGGCAGCGGTCAATTGCTTGCAAAGCGCCGCGGCGCCGCAGGCCGGGCAAACGGTAAGCGGCGCATCGGAGATTCTTTGCAGCACATCGAGCTCGTGCTCGCAGGACGAGCACTTGTAGGCATAAATCGGCATCACGCGTCTCGCAAAAAGTCGCAACTATTTGAATTATAAGGGTCGCGTGAAAGAGGCCACGGAGGCCGGCACTGCGCAAGGCAAATGCGCCAAATTACACGTGTTCATGCCATTGCCGCCGTCGGCAGAAACCGCGGCGGGCGCCGTGCCTTGCTCGCTTGCTCATAGGCATACGCCAGGCGGAACAAGGTGGCCTCCTGGAAGGCCCGCCCCACCAGGCTAACGCCTACCGGCAAGCCATCCACGAATCCGGCCGGAACCGTAATGTGGGGGTAGCCGGCGACGGCAGCCGGGGTTGAGAAGCTCTGGCCGTAGTGATCGCCATTCACGAAATCGGTAAGCCATGCCGGATCGCTGGTCGGCGCAAGCAGCGCGTCGAGTCCGTGTCGGTCCATGGCGACGTCGATGCCCTCGGTGCGCGCTAGCCGTACGCAGCTTGCACGCGCATCGAGGTACCTCTGCCCGTCCAAGGGGCCCGTCGCCGCCGAGCGCTCGAACAGTTCCTGATCGAAAAACGGCATCTCACGCGCCGCGTTGCGACGATTCCATTCGATCAGCTCGGCCAAAGTATGCACGGGCGCCCTGGGCGCAAACTGCTCGAGATAGCGTTCAAGGTCGACGCGCAGCTCCGTCAGCAGGACCTCCAGCTCCGCGTCCTGGTAGTCCTTGGTCGACGGCAATTCGACCGGGTCGACCACTGCCGCGCCGCAGCCACGCATTTGGTCGATCGCGGCGTCGATGCAGCGCCGTACCCCGGGGTGGCCGCCGAACATGGCGCGCACGACACCAATGCGCGCGCCAGCAAGACCATCGACGGTGCAGGCGCCGATGTAGTCGACGTCATCCGGCGCGCCAATCGTTACCGGATCACGATCATCGCGCCCGGCCAAAACGCAGAGCAAGGCAGCCGCACCCCGCACCGTACCGGCCAAAGCACCGGCGGTATCCTGGCTGTGTGAAATGGGAATTACGCCATCGCGGCTGACAAGTCCCACGGTGGGTTTGATGCCGACGATTCCGCAAACGGCCGCCGGCGAGACGATCGATCCGTCGGTTTCGGTGCCGACGGCCAACGGGGCGTATCCGGCTGCAACGGCCACTGCGGAACCCGAACTTGACCCGCTGGGATTGCGATCGAGCGCATAAGGATTGCGCGTCTGCCCGCCGCGTGCGCTCCAACCGCTGGTCGAACGGTCGGAACGGATGTTGGCCCACTCGCTCAGATTGGTCTTGCCAAGGATGACGGCCCCGGCGGCACGCAGCCGGCGTACGAGAAACGCATCGCGCACTGCCGGCGCGCCGGACAACGCCAGGGAACCGGCGCTGGTACACATCCGGTCGCCGGTGGCTATGTTGTCTTTGAGCAAGACCGGGATTCCGTCGAGCCGCCCGGTGCCGTCATGGCGGTGTCGCTGCGCATCGCTTTCGGCCGCCAGCCGCAGTGCATCGGGATTGCGCTCGATCACGGCGCGCAGCGCGGGGCCGCGGCGGTCCAGCCCGTCGATGCGGTGCAGACAGGCCCGCACCAAATCGGTCGAGGTCGTCGCACCGGAGGCCAAGCGCGAGGAGGCATCCTCGAAATCGGGTGCGTCGCGATCGGCACCGGTTCCCGGGGCCTGCGTTAGCGCCCGCGCCTGGGCAAAACGCAGCGAGCCGACGGCTGCCGCGCCCATCAGCCCGATGGTTGCGCGGCGGTCGACCCGGAATTTCATGAGTTCTCCCTTGAGGCGCCGATGATTGGCGGGCTTATCACGCCGGCGTTACAGCTCGATGCGCGCACCGAGCTCGACAATTCGATTGCGCGGGATCCGGAAGAATTCCGTTGCATCGGTTGCGTTGCGATGCATCCACGCAAACAGCCGGCGCCCGATGCCCTTGATGCGGCGTCCGCGCGCTGTCTCTATGGTTTCGCGCGAGAGAAAAAACGTCGTTTGCATCATGTCGAAGCCTTGCCCGTCCAAGGTACAGTGCGCCAGAGCCACCGGCAGATCCGGATACTCCATGAAGCCGTAGCGCAGAACGATGCGATAAAAGCCGTTTCCCAAGCTACTGGTCTGGATGCGATCGCGCGCGGGAACGCGGGGGCTCTGCTCGGTTACCACGTGCAGTATGACGTTGCGTTCGTGCAGGACCTTGTAGTGCTTGAGGCTATGCAGCAGCGCCAGTGGAACGATGTCGAGTCGGCGCGCGAGGTATATCGCGGTCCCAGGAACGTGGGCAATCTCGGCCGTCGATTCGAGAAACTCCGGCAGCGGCAGGGTGGCGCGTTCCAGTTGGCCCAGCATCGCCTTGCGCCCCGAACGCCAGGCCTGCATGATCGTATAGATGATGGTCGCCGCCACCAGCGTCACCCACCCGCCCTCGCGCACCTTGGTTAGGTTTGCCAAGGCGAACGATGCGTCGACCACGAACAGTGGCCCGGCTATCGCGATGACCAGCGCCAGGCTCCAGTTCCATTGCTCGTGCATGACGCGGAATATCAACATGGTCGTCAGCAGCATCGTGATGGAAACCGCGATTCCGTAGGCGGCCGACAAATTGTCGGAAGATCCGAATCCCAGGGTAAGGCCGACGGTAAACAGCATCAGCATCCAGTTGACCGAGGCGATGTAGATCTGGCCGTAGCCGACTTCCGACGTTTGCGTCACGCTCAGGCGGGGACACAGGTCGAGCTGGATCGCCTGGCGCGTCATGGAAAACACGCCGCTGATGATTGCCTGGCTGGCGATAATGGTTGCCAGCGTCGCCAGGCCGACCAAGGGCAGCTGCGCCCAGTCCGGGGCCAGCAGAAAAAACGGGTTGGCGTCCCCGCGTAGTCCGCCGTCGACCACGAGCGCGGTCTGGCCGGCATAGCTCAGGGCCAGGGACGGGAATACCAGCGAATACCAGCCGACACGGATCGGCCTGGCGCCAAAGTGGCCCATATCGGCATAGAGCGCCTCGGCGCCGGTCGCGCACAAAAAGACGGCTCCGAGAACGGAAAACCCGGTGAAACCGTTCGTGGCCAGATAGTGCATCGCGTAGCCCGGCCACAAGGCCTTGAGCACGCCGGGATGGTTGACGATGGAGGCCACGCCCAGACCGGCGATGCTGACGAACCACACCACCATCACGGGTCCGAACAGTTTGCCGATGACCGCCGTGCCGTTGCGCTGAAAGGCGAAAAGGGCCAGCAGGACTACCACGGCGAGGGGCAACACGTATGGCGCCAATGCCGGCACCGGAAGCTTAAGGCCCTCCAAGGCACTCAACACCGAGATTGCGGGAGTTATGGCCCCGTCACCGTAGAGCAATGCGGCGCCCAGGATGCCGATCGATATCACCAGCGGGTGCTCGCGTCCTTTCAGAGCCAAGTGCGCCATCAGCGCAAGAATGCCGCCTTCCCCGTCATTGTCCGCCCGCATGACCAGTGCAACGTACTTGACCGAGGTAATGATGACCAGGGTCCAGATGATCAGGGACAGCAGGCCCAGCGCGATTGCCTCGGAAGCGCCCCCCGCCGCCTGGTACGCCGTCTTCAGCGTGTACAGCGGGCTAGTGCCAATATCGCCGTAGACAACGCCCAGCGCCCCCAGGACCAGGGTTGCTTGCGCTGCCGCCAAGGCGGGACGGGTCGCAACCGCGCCGCGCCGGACGCTTGGCGCGACTTCATGGCCATATCCCTCGCGAATTCCCGACGGTGTACCCGTGTCCGTAGCCATGTCCGAGGAGTTGCTCAAACCGGAATCAATGCACGATTTCGCGGCCGAGTGTAAGCCGCTACACAGAGTCTACGCATAGCTGCGCAAACCTACTGTTTTCTGCGTCAACGCCGCGCGAGCGCGCCCGGCCCAGGGCCGGGCAGCGATGACGCAGCGATAGGGGCACAATTGCGATGGGAGGAGACCAAGGCCATGGAATGGAAGCGCTATAGCGCGCTGTTAAGCGCCGATGAAGAGCGCGAGTTCGTGCCCTTCCTGCACGAACTGATCGCGTGCGCATTTTCAATCATTCAGCCGCTGTTTCTTGCCGGCACCGAGGTCCACAGGAAGGCCGACGCCACGCCGGTCACCGCGGCCGATCGGGGCGCCGAAGCGGCGCTGCGCCAGCTCATTGAACGGCGTCATCCGGGGCACGGCATCCTTGGCGAGGAATACGGCGTACGCGCAGGCGAGCACTATCGTTGGATCCTTGATCCTGTCGACGGCACCAAGGCCTTTATCAGCAACTGCTTCTTGTTCGGAACGCTCATCGCGCTCGAGCGCGACGATGGAGCGGGATACCGGCCCGTGCTCGGTTGCATTGCACACGCCGCTGTCGGGCTCGCCTTGATCGGCCATCGCGGCCGAACCGCGCTTTTCCGGACGGACGGGACCCAGCGCCAAGTCCACGTCCGCCCAGGACGCCGCCTGGCAGAGTCGACGGTCCTTGCGACCTCCCCGCCGGGATCGCCGGAAGAGGGAGCCGATGGATCGGTACGTCCGGTGTTTGAACGCGCAGCGCTCGCGCGCACCTGGGGCGATTGCTTTGGGTATTTCGCACTGGCAACCGGGGGCGCCGACGCCATGCTGGACCCGCGGCTGGCGTACTGGGACGTGGCCGCCGTGGTCCCCGTGGTCGAGGGCGCGGGCGGGCGCGTGACGAGCTGGCGTGGCGGCGACCCGCTCTCGGATCCGTCCCTGATTGCCACAAGCGGATCCTTGCACGAGGAAATCCTGGCTTTGATTGGAACCGAATCGGCGCCCGAACCCCCTGACCGGCCCTAGCCGGTGCACCCGATCTAAAACGGGATATCGTCGTCCAGGTCGGCAACGCCGCCGCCGGCCGGTTCCTTGGCAGCCGACTTGCCCGCTCCCGAGTCGGCGCGTGACGCTCCCGCACTGGCGCGCGCCGGGCGCGATTCATCCTCGGCCGGTGCGCCGACTCCCTGGCGCGATCCGAGCATCTGCATCACGTCGGCAACAATTTCCGTCGAATAGCGATCCTGACCCGATTCCTTGTCCTGCCACTTGCGCGTACGCAGGCGTCCCTCCACGTACACCTGGGAGCCCTTGCGCAGGTACTCGCCGGCGATTTCCGCCAAGCGCCCGAAAAACGCAACGCGATGCCATTCCGTCTCTTCGCGCTTCTCGCCAGTGTTCTTGTCCTTCCACTGCGAAGTCGTCGCAATCGAGATGTTGGTCATCGCCGCGCCATCTGGGCTATAGCGGGTCTCCGGGTCCCGGCCGAGATTGCCTACCAGGATCACTTTGTTTACAGATGCCATTGGTCTCTCCCGTCCAATCCCGCTGTCGATCGCAAACGCCGTGTCTAGCCGCAGCCCGGCCCGCACGCCATGCAGAGATAATACATACTGGGCAGATTGCCACGCTGGGGCCGATGCTGCACCACCGGATACGGTAGTGCTGCCGCATTGTATGTCGCTCGAACCGGCCGCTTGCCTTAAGCACGACCGAGCGCGTGCCGCGACGCTGCTCACCCGACAAAGGACCGGCGCAAACATGATTTCGAAAGATGCGATCGTCCTGTTTGCCCACGGCGCGCGCGACCTGCGCTGGGCGCGGCCACTGGAGAGGCTGCAGGCCGAGCTCGCGCGCATCCGGCCCGACGCTATGGTGCGGATCGCGTTTCTCGAATTGCAGGGGCCTGATCTACGGCAGACGCTGACGGCACTGGCCGCCGCCGGCGCCCGGCGCATCGACATTGCTCCAATCTTCTGGTCACAGGGCGGCCACATCGCAGTTGAGCTCCCGGCACTCGTTGAGGCCTTTGCGGCGAGCCAGCCGGCGATCGAGCTACGGGTCTTGCCGGTCCTTGCCGAACTCCCAGGAATGAATGAATTCGTGGCCCGGGCGATCCTGGCGCAAGCGGACGGGACGCGGTAAAGTCTTCAAGATGCACTCCTACGAGGGTCCCGGTATTTTTGAGGCCGCGCCGTACCTGCGCGAGATCGGTCGCGGAAAGGCGGGCTCGCGTGCCTTATCGCAAGCGCGCGCACGGGAGCTGATGACGGCGATCCTCGCCGGCGAGGTCAGCGACCTGGCCCTGCTGCGCCAAGCCACGCGCGAGACACGAGTGCGCATCGGCGCGGTGCAGTCGCGCCTGGACACCGAGTCCCTGCAATGGCAGGTCAGGAACACGAATGTCGAAGCCAACGATATCGTGCGGCTGCTGCTGAGCACGCAGACGCCGATTGCGGCCGATGCGTACAGCCGGTTTCGCTCCATCGGCAGCTTCATCCTGATCGACCCGGCAAGCAACGATATGGTGGCGGCCGGAATGGTCGGTGCGGCCTAGCGAGCCGTTGCCAGAACGCTGCGCGGGCCGATCGCCTCAGATCTCGCAGGACTGTCCGAACTCGGGCATCTCGACGCGCGTGTCGCGCAGCAGGGGCGCGAAGGCTTGCATCACGTCCTCCTCGCCGTGCACGAGGAATGTGCGCTTGGGTCGGACCTTGCGGTGCCAGGCAAGCAGTTCGTCGCGATCGGCGTGCGCGGAAAAACCGTTGATCGTATAGATGCTGGCGCGGACGCGTACTTCCTCGTCGAAAATGCGCACGCTCCGGGCCCCGTCGATGATGCGCCGTGCAAGCGTGCCGCGCGCGGCGTAGCCGACAAAGATGACCGCAGAACTCTCCCGCCAAAGGTTCTGGCGCAGGTGGTGGCGCACGCGGCCCCCGTTGCACATGCCGGCCCCGGCAAGGATCACCGCGCCGCCACGAAACCGGTTGATCGCAATGCTCTCCGTGACATCGCGCGTGAAGTGCAGCCCCGGCACGGCGAACGGATCGCCGCCAGCGCGAAACAGTCGCGCGACATGCGGCTCGAAGCACTCCGGGTGGTGTTCGAAGATTTGCGTCGCCGAAATCGCCATCGGCGAATCGAGAAATACCTGTGCATGCGCCGGCAAGCGAGCGCTCTCCTGGCCCTCGCGCAGGAACCAGAGGATTTCCTGGGCACGTTCGAGCGCAAAGGTGGGAATCACGACGTTGCCGCCGCGCTCGAAGGCGCCGTTGACCGCCGCATAGAACTCCTCGATGGACGGCGCGATCGGCTTGTGCAGGCGGTCGCCATAGGTCGTTTCCATCACGGCAATGTCCGACGGCGGGGGCACGACCGGCGTGCGCAGCAGCGGCCGTCCCTGGTTGCCCAGGTCGCCGGTAAAGGCCAGCGTCTGCCGCCGGCCCTGCTCCTCGAGTTCTAGGTACAGGCTCGCGGACCCCAGTATGTGGCCGGCATCGAGAAACGTCGCCCGCACCCCCGCTCCGAGTTGCAGCGCCTCGCCATACGCGGCGCTGCGCCCGAAGCGGTCCAGGCAACTGAGCGCATCCAGCACGGTGTACAGTGCCTCGGTCTCGGGCTCGTCCGCACGCGCTCGCCGGCGCAGGTTACGGCGCAGGTTCCGGCGCACTTCCTCCTCCTGCAGGTGCGCCGAATCGAGCATCACGACGCTAGCCAGTTCGCGCGTGGCCGCAGTACAGATGATCTCCCCCCGGAAACCGCGCTTGGCCAGAAGCGGCAGGCGCCCGCAGTGATCCAGGTGCGCATGCGTGAGCAAGACGAAGTCGATGTCGGCGGGTTCAAATCCGAAAGCGGAGCGGTTTCGCGCCTCGATCTCGTGACCGCCCTGGACAAGACCGCAGTCGATCAGAATGCGAACGCCCGCGCACTCGACGCGGTGGCACGAGCCGGTTACCGTGCGGTCGGCCCCGTGGAATGCGATCCTCATTCCGGCACCGGCGCGGCCCCCGATGCCTCTGGTGGATACAGCGGCGTACCGTTGTCGCGGTGCCATTGCACGATGCCATCCCAGATCTCGGCAGCGCTTTCGGCGTACCAGAAAAGGTCCCTGTCCTCGGCGGCGATCACGCCCTCGTCAACCAGGAAATCGACATCGAAGGCCCGTCGCCAATAGGCCTCGCCAACCAGGACGACCGGCACCGGGTTGATTTTGCGCGTCTGGATCAAGGTGAGCGTCTCGAAGAGTTCGTCGAACGTTCCGTAGCCGCCGGGGAATGCGACCAGTGCGCGCGCGCGCATCATGAAATGCAGCTTGCGCAGCGCAAAGTAGTGAAAACGCAGACACAGCTCGGGGGTTATGTACGGGTTCGGGTACTGCTCGTGGGGCAACGCGATGTTCAGCCCGATCGACTTGGCGCCGGCGTCGAAGGCACCCCGGTTGGCGGCCTCCATGATGCCTGGGCCCCCGCCCGTCATGACCATGATGCGCGTGTCGGCGGGCCCTTCGCCGGCCTGGGCGATTCGCTGCCCGAGTTCGCGTGCGACGTCGTAGTAATGGCTCTTGGCCTGGATGCGTTCGGCAATCGCGATGCGGCGGCCGTGCTGCGCTCCTTTGTCCGGACCGGTACCAGGCGGCTCGCCCGACTGGGCCTTGAGGAGGCGCAGCGCCCGACGCGCCGCAGCCGGCTCCGCGATGCGCGTGCTGCCGAATACGACGATCGTATGCTCGACGCCGTGCTGTTCGAGCTGCAGTTCCGCCTTGTAATAGTCCAGCTGCAGACGCAGGCCTCGCAGGTCGTTGCGTGCGAGAAAATCGACGTCCTCGTCGGCGAGCCGATAGCTCGGGTCCTGCAAAATGGCCAGTACCCGGTCCCGGGCCAAAGGATCGTCCTCGGCTTCCTTGGGACGGTGCCAGGGCAGCGGCTCGCGTCGACCGCCGACGCAGGTCTTGGCCGGCGCCGGCGCAAAGGCTCGCTCAGCGCCGCCGCGCGGCTCCGGATCCGGCGCCGAATCGGTGGTTTCATCCATGTTCGAGATTTCGTGTCGATCGCCCGGGAAGCGGTACGTCCCGCGCGCGGCATGCCCCGATTGGTCAATTGCGCTGCGCGCAATCATTGCACACCGTGACGGTTACAAATTGATGCGCCGCAGCGTCAGGGCGGTGGGCTACAGCCGGGAATGGCCCCGGAATTGGCGCCCGAATCGGAGCAATCGGCGCAATTGCAAGCTACTAGAATACGCGTCAACGCCAGGGCCTCCCGCGGCGCCGGTGTTAACGATGGGCCGATGAATCCGCTGCGCAATCCTGAACGGGAAGTTCTTCATTTTCGTGACCGCCTGGTATCGGCATCGATCCTGGTCGCGGTCGGATTTCTAGTGCTACTGCTGCGCTTTGGCTGGCTGCAGGTCATACGCCACGCCGACTTTCTCGCGCGTGCGGAACAAAACCGCATCGCGCTGGTACCGGTCACGGCAAATCGCGGCCTAATCAAGGACCGCAACGGGGTCATCATTGCGAAGAACTATTCCGCCTACACGCTCGAAATACAGCCGGCCAAGGTGGAGGATCTGGACCGCACGATCGATGCACTGTCAGCGGTGGTCGACATCCACCCGGGGGACCGTCGACGCTTCCACAAGATGCTCGATGACTACAAGCACCTGGATTCGGTGCCCATCCGTACGCGACTCAGCGACGAGGACGTGGCCCGGTTCACGTCGCAGCGCTACCGCTTTCCCGGGGTCGAACTGCGCGCACGCCTGTTCCGCCAGTACCCCATGGGCGAGATCGCCTCCCACCTGCTCGGATACATCGGCCGGGTCAGCGCCAAGGACGAGGACCGGATCGACAGCTTCGCCGACCCGAACAACTACAACGGCACCGATTACATCGGCAAGATCGGCGTCGAGTCCAGTTACGAGGAGCAGCTGCACGGAACGACGGGCTACGAGCAGGTCGAGATCACGGCCGGCGGCCACCCGGTTCGCACCCTTGCGCGGACGGCCTCGGTGCCCGGGAACAACCTGGTGCTGTCGATCGACATCAAGCTCCAGGAGATCGTCGAGCGCGCATTCGGCGACCGGCGCGGCGCGCTGATCGCCATCGAACCCTCCACCGGGGATGTCCTGGCGTTCGTTTCCAAGCCGACATACGATCCGAACCTGTTCGTCGAGGGGATCGATCCGGTCAACTGGGATGCGCTCAACGGATCGATCGACAAGCCCCTGCTCAATCGCGCCCTGCGCGGGACCTACCCGATCGGATCGACGTACAAACCCTTTCTTGCCCTGGCGGCGCTCGAGCTCGGCAAGCGCCGCCCCGAAAGCACGATGTTCGACCCGGGCTACTATTCATACGGCGGGCACCTGTTCCGGGAGGGCGGTCCCAAGGGCGGCCACGGAGTTGTGGACCTGCACAAATCCATCGTCGTCTCCAGCGATGTCTACTACTACTCGGTAGCCAACGATCTCGGGGTCGACGCGATCCACGATTTCATGCGCCCGTTCGGCTTTGGCGAGCTCACCGGGATCGACATCGAGGGAGAACTGGCCGGCATCTTGCCATCGAGCGAATGGAACGAGCGCCGCTTTCACCAGAAGTGGTTTGGCGGGGAGACGATTTCCATCGGCATCGGCCAGGGGAAGAACGCCTTCACCCTGCTGCAGCTGGCGCACGCCACCGCGACACTTGCCAACAACGGCGTCGTCATGAAGCCGCACGTGGTCAAGGCCATCGAGGACGCGCGCACCGGCAAGCGGGAGCTGACCGTGACCACGGAATCGGCGCGCATTCCCCTGCGCCCGGAAAACATCGCGTTCGTCCGCGCCGCTATGGTCGGCGTGACGTCCGATCCATCCGGCACCGCGTACGCGGCCTTCGTCCACGCCCCGTACAGCACCGCCGGCAAGACCGGCACCGCGCAGGTGGTCGGGATCGGCCAGAATGAAAAATACGATGAGCGCCGGGTCGAGGAGCGGCATCGCGACCATTCCCTGTTTATCGCGTTTGCTCCGGCGGAGCCGGGCGTGCAACCCACGATTGCACTCGCCCTGCTCGTGGAAAACGGCGGTTGGGGCGCACTGGCCGCGGCGCCGATTGCCCGTCAGGTAATGGATTATTACCTGCTCTCCAAGGAGCCGCCCCTGCCTGCGGCCGGCGTTGTTGCACAGGCGCAGGCGCCCGCCGCTGCACCGGTCGACCGCAGCGCCGCAGCGGCACGGCCTGGCATGGACCTGAACTGACCATGAACGCGCCAGCCGGATTGCGCCACCGCTTGCAGCACTTTGCCAGTTCGCTGGATCCGACGCTACTGGCCGCACTTGGCGCCTTGTCGCTGATAGGCCTGATCACCCTGTACTCGGCGGCCTCCGATCACCCGGGCAATTTCGGCGGGCAGCTGCGCAATTTCCTGGTGGCGGGGCTCGTGATGCTGCTCTGTGCCAGCCTCTCGCCGCGTGTGCTCACGCGGGCGGCGGTTCCGGTGTACGGGATCGGCCTGGTGGCGCTGCTTGCCGTGCTCTTTGCCGGCGTCTCGGTCAAGGGGGCGCAACGCTGGCTCGACCTCGGCTTCACCCGCGTGCAGCCAGCCGAAATCATGAAGCTCGGTGTACCACTGATGCTGGCCTGGTATTTCGATCGTCGAGCCGGGACGGTGCGATCCATCGATTTCCTGTTCGCCTTCGTGCTCGTTCTGGTGCCGGTTGGACTGATCGCCCGACAGCCGGACCTCGGCACGGCGCTGCTGGTGCTGGCTGCGGGTTTCTTCGTGATCTTCTTCGCCGGCCTGCCGTGGCGCTGGCTCATTGGCCTGGTCGCGGGCTGCCTTGCGGCGTTGCCGGTGGTATGGACGGTCCTGCATGACTACCAACGCAATCGGATTCTGACCCTGCTCGACCCGATGTCCGATCCACTCGGCAAGGGGTTCCACACCTTGCAGTCGATGATCGCGATTGGGTCCGGAGGCGTATTTGGCAAGGGCTGGATGCAGGGCACGCAGACCCACCTGGAGTTCATTCCCGAACGCACCACCGACTTCATCTTCGCGGTGTACTCGGAGGAGTTCGGCCTGATCGGCAACCTCGTGCTGGTGCTGCTGTTCTTCGTCCTGGTCGCGCGCGCGCTGGCCATTGCAGGGCATGCGGCTACGCCGTTCTCCCGGCTGATGGCGGCATCGATCGCGATGATCCTGTTTACCTACGCATTCGTGAATATGGCCATGGTGAGCGGGATCCTCCCGGTGGTAGGAGTTCCCCTTCCCTTGATCAGTTACGGGGGCACCGCCCTGGTGACAATCGGCATGGCGTGCGGCATGCTGATGACGATCCAGCGCCACCGCAAGCTGGTGCAAAGCTAGTGTGGGTGAGACGGTAGCCGGGAGCCTTCGGCGCGCCGCGCTCATTCTGGCCGCCTTGATCCTCGGCTCCTGCGCGACGCGATCGGCACACTACTACGCCGACGACGGCCCGCCCGACCACGTTCCCAAAGGCCTTGCGGCCACGCCGGATGCCGTGCCCCACATCGAACCGCTCAGCCCACATGCCAACCGGCCCTATGCGGCCATGGGCCGGACATACGCGCCGGACACGAGCGATGCGCCATTTCAACAGCGTGGAATCGCCTCCTGGTATGGCAGGCAGTTCCAGGGAAACCGCACGGCAAGCGGTGAGCCCTATGACATGTTCGCGATGACGGCCGCGCACCCGACCCTGCCGATACCCAGTTACGCCCGCGTCAGCAACCTGCGCGACGGGCGCAGCGTCATCGTGCGCATCAATGATCGCGGTCCCTTCCTGCACGACCGCATCATCGACTTGTCCTATGCGGCAGCCACGCGCCTCGGAATCGCCGGCCCGGGAAGCGGCGAAGTGAGCGTGCAAAAGATCACGGCGCGCGAGATCGCCGCCCGCACGTATGGGCCTGGTCCCGTCGTGGCAGCGGCGCCGGCGCCGCCTATGGGCGCGGCCGCTTCGGTCGCGCCGGTCCCCGTCGCAACGTCATTGGCCGTTGCGCCGATTGCTCCAATCGGCAACCTGTCCGCCGAGCGAACGCCGACAACGACGACAAACTGGTCCGTCCAGCTCGGCGCCTTTGCCGTGCCGGCAAAGGCCGAGGCGCTGCGCGATCGCCTTGCCCTACTGCTGTCGGCCCCGGAGGCCGATGGCCTGCCGCCATCGGCTCGCACCCCGCGGGTGGAATACGACGGCAAACTGAACCGGGTGCTGATCGGTAGCCTTGACGACCGCACGCTCGCGCAGGCCTGGGCCCAGCAACTAGGGCGTTTTCTGGTCCGGGAGACGGCACTGTACGCGCGCTGATAGCGGCCCTTTGCCACACACCAGCGGCCCGCTTCAGGTTTGCCGGTGGCGCTTGTCCAGCGCCTGGTACAGGACGGCACGCGGCAATCCGCTGGCCTTGGCCGCGATCGCCGCCGCCCGCGCGGCGGGCAGCTCGGCAGCGAGCACCGCGAGCCAGCGGGCCGTGGCCGCGTCGATTTCGACGGACTCCGGTTGCGCCGCGCCCAGCGGCTCCGGCGCAGCATCAACAACCAATACGTACTCACCGCGCGGCGGCGTCCGGCCAATCACCGCCGGCAGTTCCGCCGCGGTGGTCTCGATCAGGGATTCAAATTTCTTCGTCAGTTCGCGCGCGATCACAATCCGGCGCCCCGGATCGAGCACCGCGCTCAGCTCGCGCGCGGTCGCCGCGATGCGATGTGGCGCTTCAAATATGACCGCCGCTCCCGGTGCAGCGGCCAGCGCGCTCCACTGGCGCCCTCGCGCCTGCGCCCGTCCCGACGCGAAGCCCACGAAACGAATATCGCCGGCACGCACACCGGCAACCGACAGCGCGGCAGTCATGCTGCTGGCACCCGGCACCGGGATGACACGCACGCCCGCCGCCAGCGCGGCACGCACCAGCACGGCGCCCGGATCGGAGATCGCCGGTGTACCGGCGTCGCTTACCAGGGCAACACGCTGGCCGCGCGCAAGCCGCTCCAGGATCGGACCGGCTAGCTCCGACTCATTGTGCTGGTGCAGGGCAAGCAGTCGATTGGCAATTCCGAATCGGGCAAGCAGCGGTGCCGTGGTGCGCGTGTCCTCCGCGGCGATGCAGTCCACAAGACGCAACACCCACAGCGCGCGCAGTGTCACATCGGCGACGTTTCCCAGCGGGGTGGCAACTACGTACAGTCCCGGCGGAAATTCCTGTTGGGCGATGCCCGCGTCCGACCAGAGCGATCGGCCGGACCACGTCTCACTCCGATCGTCGCTTGCCGCATCACTCATTTTCGTGAACCTAATACGACGGCCCAGAACGCGCCGGACGCCAGCATAGCGTGAAGCCGGCAATGCACCGCGTCGGCCTTGGCAGGGCCTTGCAGCGGCGCGGCCCTGCCGCCGAGGAACTTGCCTGCGCGTACCCGCTGGGTCCAGGCTCGAAGAACGTGGCGCTCGATGTACGCTAGGGTCTGGGAGAACGGGACGCAGTCGCGCGGGACAGTCCGGTCCGGGTAGCAATCCAAGTGCGCGGCCGCGCCCGCCGTTATGCCGCCGCCAGCATCCATGACGCAAAGCGGGGCAAAATACGCGTGCGGCGTAGTGGTGACTGCTCGCCCGGCCCGGCAGCCGCTGGCCGGACGGCCGCTTCGACCTCGTAACGGTCGAGGGCAGCGGTGTCCCGTGGTTGCAGTCCGAATTCGGTGCAGAAGAGGAGTCGTGATGTACCTACCGGTTAGAGCTTTTCGTCTTGCGCTCATCATCGTCGTGTGCGCCGGCGCAATTAACGCCTGCGTGGTCGCAGTCGGCGGCGCAGCCTTGGGAGGCGCCATCGTCGTGACCGACCGGCGTTCAGTAGGCATACAAGTCGAAGATGCGGAGATCGAGCATCGGATCAACGACGCACTCGATGCGCGCTTCGCCCGCGAGTCCGTCCGCATCGACGTCACGTCCTACGACCAGAAGGTGCTGCTGGCCGGGCAGGTCCCGAGCGAAAAAGACCGCAGCGATGCCGAGGCCATCGCAAACGCCAGCGAAAACGTGCGCCAGGTAATCAACGAATTGACCATCGGGTCGCTGGCCGGTCTTAGCAGTCGGACCGATGACACCATCGTTGCCGCCAAGGTCCGATCGGCGCTGGTCGACGCGCGGGGTTTGGATGCCGGTGCCGTCAAGATCGCTTGCACGGACGGCACGATCTACCTTTTCGGACGGGTCGGCACCGAGGAGGCCGATATTGCCAAGCGCACCTCCAGCCGCGTAGACGGCGTCAAGCGGGTCGTGGCGCTGTTTGAACTTCTGACCGACGCAGAGGTGGCGCAGTACAAGGGGGAGGCGCAGAGCAAACCCACAGCGCCGCCGCATACCAGCGCGCAGTGAACCGGCCGGCGGATCCGGCCAAGCCGGGAACCAGGTTCGCGGCGCTGGGATGTCGGCCGACAATACGTCGGCCAAGCTGACACCCAATCCGCAACAAAACAATGAAACCTTGCCTACTTGTGGTGCTGATCTGCCTGATGGCGCCGGGCCTCGTCCAGGCCGCGGAATGCCTGCGCTACGAACCCGAGCTCGTCACCCTGGCAGGTGCGCTGAAGTTGAAGGTCTTCCCCGGTCCGCCAAATTATTCCTCGTTTGAGTCGGGCGACCAGCCGGAGACCGTCTGGATGCTCACACTTGCCGATCCGATCTGCATCAAGGCGATCCCGGGCGATGCCTGGAGCGTTAGCCAGGCGGATGTGCAAACGATCCAGATCGTGCCGCGCGCCCCTTTTTCCCTGTCCTTGAACGGGAAAGCCGTGGTGGTCGAAGGGACCTTATACCGCTCTCGCGGGGGCCATCCACACGCGGCAATTGCCCTGCGCGCCACGCACGTTGCCCCGAGCCAGCCGTAGCGCCCCTGCGATCGGCAATTGCTCGCAGGCACGGCCACCCAAGTCCCGGCCGAGCGCGAGTAGCATTTCGCCGTCCGGCACAAATGCGTCGCCGGCGCAAACCGGCATGATTGCTCCTGCACGAGTGAGTCCCGTTGACGCGGGCGACCTGCACGTTACGGTGTATGGCCGTGTACAGGGCGTTGGCTTTCGTGAGAGCATGATCATGGCCGCGGTCGAGCTGGGCGTCACCGGCTGGGTCCGCAATCGGTTCGAGGGAACCGTCGAGGCCGTCCTGCGCGGCACGCCGCAAGCCTGTGACGCGCTGGTGCAATGGTCGCAGCGCGGTCCGGCTGCGGCACGGGTAGAGCGCGTTGCCCTGCGCCTGGCAACGGCGGAGGAGTCCGGGCACGTGCTGCGCGGTTTCCGGTGCCGGGAAACATCGTAACCGGGCCCCGGCTGTGGCGAGGATTTGGCAGCCACAGCCCCAAGGGAGACGCGTAGGTGAGTAACGACCGGCCTGCACGCTCACCACCATCTGCCTGGACGCTGATGCTGGCAGCGGCAGCGATCTTGCTGGTCACCACGGGCGCGCGCCAATCGCTGGGACTGTATGTGGGGCCACTCAACCAATCGACCGGCCTGGGAATTGCGGACATCAGCCTGGCGCTGGCCGTCGGCCAGTTTGTCTGGGGCGCATCCCAACCGATCTTCGGCGCCATCTCCGATCGCCATGGCCCGATCCGCGTGATCGCGGCCGGGTCCCTGCTCCTTGCGATCGGATTTGCCGCAACCCCCTTTGCGCACACGACGGTGGGCTTGATTTGGACGCTTGGCGTGCTGAGCGCTGCCGGCGCCGGCGCCGGCAGCTTCTCCATTCTGATCGGCGCGACGGCGCAGCGGCTTGCCCCGCAGCAGCGGGGCTTCGCCGCGGGGTTTATCAATGCCGGGGCAAGCTTCGGTCAGTTTGTCTTTGCGCCATTGAACCAGGCCCTGATCGGCCTGTTCGGCTGGGTCAGCGCCCTGTCGGCGATGGCCGTGCTCATGCTCTCGACCTTACCCATGGCGTGGTGCCTGCGCGATGGCGCGGCGGGGACACCGGCACACGCGTCCTCGCACGCGGCGACAGCTCCAGCCAGCGGGCTACGCGAACAATTGGCGGTGGCCGCGCGCGACGCCAACTACTGGTGCTTGCACCTGGGTTTTTTCACCTGCGGATTTCACGTCGCGTTTCTGGTCACACATTTGCCGACGGAAGTAAACCTGTGCGGCCTGAACAGTAGCGTCGCCGCCACGTCGCTTGCCATCATCGGCCTGGCAAATGTCGCCGGCAGCCTGGGGGCGGGAATACTGGGCAACCGTGTGCGGCTCAAGTGGTTGCTATTCTGGACGTATCTCACCCGGGCCGTGGCCATTGCGCTATATCTGCTATCGCCCCGTACCGGAGCCACGTTCTACGTTTTCGCTGCGGTTCTGGGGCTGACCTGGCTGTCTACGGTTCCGCCGACAGTTGGCCTAGTCGCGAAGCTGTTCGGCACGCGTTATCTGGCGACCTTGTTCGGGCTGACCCTGCTGTCTCACCAGATGGGCGGGTTTTTTGGCGCCTGGCTCGGCGGACTGGCGATGTCGCGATTCGGCAACTATTCGTGGATGTGGTATGCCGACATACTGCTGGCCCTGGGCGCCGCGCTGATCAATCTGCCGATACGCGAGGCCCCATTGCAGCCCGGGGCGCAACAGGCCGGTCCGCGCGTCTCGTAAACACGGAGAACTCGCGTGCGGCGGTCGCGTCCGGCCACCGGCCCGATGCGCCCGCAGCGGTGCGCCAAAGCGCCTGCGCCAGGCTCATTGCTCGTTGCAATCCCGAAAACCGCCGGTCCGGTCTCCCAACTCCTTGGATAAGACTCCGCGTATCGCCGGTAGCGTTTTCATAGTATGGTTGCGCGCCGCAGTCGGCCCGCTCGCGGACCGCTGTACGTTACAAACACGAGTGAAATCAAACCGATGGCGATGACTCGCCTGGGAGCCAATGATGGTGGGATATGTTCTGTTGGGCTTGATCGTGCTGATCGTGGTCTGGGCGATCACCGCCTACAACGGCCTGGTCGGACTGCGCAACCAGGTCAAGAACGCCTTTGCCCAGATCGATGTGCAACTCAAACGGCGCTATGACCTGATTCCCAATCTTGTGGAGACCGCCAAGGGATACATCAAGCACGAACGGGAAACGCTCGAAGCAGTGATCCAGGCACGCAATACAGCGGTTGCTGCGCACGCGGGAGCCGCTGCCGATCCGACCGACGCCAACGCCGTAAGGCAGCTGGGGGCTGCGGAGAACGCCCTGGGTGGTTGCTTGACGCGGTTTTTCGCGGTCGCCGAAGCGTATCCAGACCTCAAGGCCAACCAGAACATGCTGCAGCTCAGCGAAGAGCTGACGAGCACGGAAAACAAGATCGCCTTCGCGCGCCAAGCCTTCAACGACACGGTGATGAGTTACAACATCGCCGTCGAGCAGTTCCCCGGAAACCTGGTGGCCAATGCGTTCGCCTTCAAAATGGCAGAACAGCTTGCTGCGACCGAGTCCCCCGAAGAGAAGAAGGCGGTGCGGGTCCAGTTCTAGCGGCCATCGCGGCTCACCCGCTGCCGCGCCGGTGCCGCTTGGGAACCTGCCGGCGGACCCAGCGTAACCATCCGAGCAGGATCCACCGACTTTGGCGATGAATTCATGGCGACGAATTTTTTCGAGAACCAGGAGGCCGCACGCAGGTCCAGCCGCATCCTGATTCTGCTTTTTGCCCTTGCCGTCATCGCGATCGTTCTCGCCGTCAATTGCGCACTCGCCGCGCTTTATTTCGGTCTCCTCGCGCGACACGGCACCTGGGCACGGTACGGGTTCTCCGCGCTGCCGGAGTACTTCTTTGAAACCACTACCGCGGTGGTGCTGTTGATGATCGTCGGCGGTACGGTCCTGCAGATTCTTGACCTGCGCGCCGGCGGCGAGGCGGTCGCGCAGATGGTCGGAGCCCGCCCGGTCGACCCGGCAACCCGTGATCCGGTCGAGCGCCGGCTGCTCAACGTCATCGAGGAAATGGCGCTAGCCTCGGGAATACCGGCGCCGCGTGCCTACGTGCTCGACAACGAGGGCAGCATCAACGCCTTTGCGGCCGGACTGCACCCCAGCGACGCGATCGTCACGGTTACGCGCGGCGCCCTGACCAGACTCAATCGGGACGAATTGCAAGGCGTGATCGGCCACGAGTTCAGCCACATTCTCAACGGCGACATGGGCCTGAACCTGCGCCTGATCGGCGTGCTGCAGGGCCTGTTGTTGCTCGCCTTGTTTGGACGCTTCGTCATGGCGCTGGGCAGCGAGCGCGGCAACTCGCGCGCCTCCAACGCCAGCCTCATCTTTTTGATCGTCGGCCTGGCGGTGCTGGCGATCGGCTACATCGGCGTGTTCTTCGGGCGCCTGATCAAAGCCAGCGTGTCGCGCCAGCGCGAATTCCTCGCCGACGCCAGCAGTGTGCAGTTCACGCGAAATCCCGACGGAATTGGCGGTGCGCTGCGCAAGATCGGTGGTCTGGGGGCGGAGTCCGGCGGCGTCGTCCAGCATATTCACGCCGAGACGCTTTCCCACATGTTCATGGCACCGGTCAGCGTCTCCTTCGCCAGCGGTTTGCTCGCATCCCACCCGCCCTTGTCCGAGCGCCTGCGCCGGATCTACGGGCACGCAGTCAAATACCTTCCGGCCGACGAACTGCCGCAAGAGCCGGTTCCGCCGGAGCCGCAAAAGGCACCCCTGGAGTACCAGAGCGTAACGCCGGCCGAGGCGGGGGCCGCAATGCTCAGTCCGCTTTCTGGCGCCGTCACCACGGCGACCGCTACAGGGCAGGCTCTGCACGCCTCGATCGGGCAAACGAGCGCCGGCGGCCTGTCGTTTGTGGCCAATCTGCAGGCGCAAATCGACGCACTCGCCTTGCGGCCGGCGCTTGCCGACGCCACGCAAGCGCAATTGCTGGTGCTGGCGATGCTGCTGGACCCAGATCGGCAGGTTCGCTCGCGGCAAATGGCCGCTGTTACCGCGCGCTTTGGCAGCGACGCCGGGCCGCAACTGGAGCGGTATGCGAACACGATCGCCACGCTGCCCCCGGGCTGGCGTCTGCCGCTGCTCGACCTGTCGATGCCCGCCTTGCGGACCTTGACCCCGCCGCAGCGCGATGCCTTGCTGAGCTTGGCGTACGCGCTCATCCAGGCCGACGGCCGTATCACGCTGGCGGAATTCCTGCTGTTTTCGGTCCTCAAGCGGCGCCTGGTTGCCGTTCGTTCGACCAACGGGCCGGGCCGGGCCTTGCACATAAACGACGTCGCGGCCGAAGCTGGCGTGGTGATGTCGCTGATCGCCGCGGTTCGCCTGCCGCAGGACCCGCAACGGGCGTTCGATGCGGGCAAGGCACTCATGCCCACTGCCGAGCCGCGGACCGCGCAGAGCGCCATTGAACTTTCAAGGGTATCGGCCGCGTTCGATCGCCTGGCCTTGTTGGCGCCACTGGAAAAGCCGCTGCTGGTCAAGGCCTGCATCGCGATCGCCTTTGTCGACGGCAGTTCGCACTGGAAAGCAGCGAGCTGTCTGCGCACGCTGTGCGCGGCGCTGGACTGCCCCTTGCCGCCGCAGGTCGAGAGCGTCGAATAGACCGGCGGGCGCGCGAAGCGATGAGCGAGTTCGCTAACATAGCGCTGATGCCGCCGATCCTCAGTGTCTCGAACCTGACCAAGACCTATGCGTCGGGCCTGCAGGCGCTCAAGAGCGTCGATCTCGAGATCCGCAAGGGCGAGATCTTCGCCCTGCTAGGACCCAACGGAGCGGGCAAGACGACCTTGATCAGCATCATCTGCGGGATCGTCACGCCGAGCCAGGGCGTGGTGATCGCGGACGGCCACGACATCGTGCGCGACTACCGCGCCGCCCGGGCGAAAATCGGACTAGTGCCACAGGAGCTGAGCACCTACGCCTTCGAGACGGTTTGGGCGACTGTCAGCTTCAGCCGCGGCCTTTTTGGATGCGCGCCGAACGCGCGCTTCATCGAGAAGGTGCTCCGAGACCTGTCGCTCTGGGACAAGCGCAGGGAGCACATCATGGCGCTGTCGGGCGGCATGAAGCGACGGGTGATGATCGCCAAGGCCCTGGCGCACGAGCCGCAGATCCTGTTCCTCGACGAGCCGACCGCGGGTGTCGACGTGGAACTGCGCCGCGACATGTGGGCACTGGTACGCGGTCTGCGCAACAGCGGGGTGACCATCATCCTGACCACGCACTACATCAACGAGGCCGAGGAGATGGCCGACAGGGTCGGCGTTATCAACAAGGGCGAGCTGATCCTGGTCGAGGAAAAAACGCAGCTGATGAAGAAGCTCGGCAGGAAGCAGCTGACACTACATTTGCGCGAACCGATGGCGCAGGTCCCGGCAGAGTTGGACGCCTGGGGTCTGGTGCTCAAGGACGAGGGGCGCGAGATCGAGTACCGGTTCGAATCGACCGAGGAGGGCACGGGCGTTCCGGCGCTGCTCAAGCGCATGGCCGAACTCGGAATCGCGTTCCAGGACCTGAACACGCGGCAAAGTTCGCTGGAGGAGATTTTCGTCAGCCTGGTGACCGAGCGCGCGGGAGCGCCGCAATGAATGTGCCGGCGTTCAACCGCCATGGGGTATGGGCCCTGTACAAGCTGGAAATCGGGCGCGCAATGCGAACGGTGCTGCAAAGCCTGCTGACGCCGGTGATCACGACCTCGCTTTACTTCGTCGTCTTCGGCGCCGCAATCGGCACGCGCATGACCGAGGTGCACGGCGTGCCCTACGGCGCCTTCATCGTCCCGGGGCTGATCATGCTGTCGCTGTTCACGGAGAGCCTGTCCAATGCGTCCTTCGGCATCTATTTCCCCAAGTTCACGGGGACAATCTACGAGATCCTGTCCGCGCCGCTGTCGTCGCTGGAGATCGTCCTGGCCTACGTGGGCGCAGCGGCAAGCAAGTCCATTGTGCTGGGGCTGATCATCTTGTCGACGGCGGCGGTGTACATACCGATCCAGATCCTGCACCCGGTGTGGATGGTCGCCTTCCTGGTGTTGACCGCGGCGACGTTCAGTCTGTTCGGTTTCATCATCGGCATCTGGGCGAAGAGCTTCGAGCAATTGCAGTTCATCCCCATGCTGGTCATCACGCCTCTCACCTTCCTGGGCGGCGCGTTCTATTCGATCGACATGCTGCCGCCGGCCTGGCGCGCCGTAACGCTGTTCAACCCGGTGGTCTACCTGATCAGCGGCTTCCGCTGGAGTTTTTACGGCAATTCGGACGTGAGCGTCGCAACCAGCTTGGCCACCACACTGGGATTTTTC
>OMSW01000048.1:9671-15845 GCA_900290295.1 Burkholderiales bacterium | reverse complement strand
GCCCGGTCCAGCACCTCGGGGGATTGCGCCAGGTCCTCCAGAGTGGTCGCGGCGCCGATCCGAAGACCCTGTTCGGTGGCTCCGATCCCTGCCAGCCCGGCGACGCCGGACAAATCGATCAGGTCTCTGGCATCGACCAGGCCACGCCGCATCGCCGGCATCAGGTCGGTGCCTCCCGCCAGAAAGCGAGCGCCAGGATGCGCGGCCCGCAGGGAAATCGCGTCGCCGACACTGCGGGGACGATGCAGCTGGAATTCGGGCAGCATTTCCATCAGCTCACCTTTTCGTGCACGAGGGGTTGCGCTGCCGCAGAGGCATAGGCCGCCGCGGCGGCTTCTTCACGTTGCGCAATGATCGCGTCGAGCACGACCTCCGGGGTGATCGGCAATTGAGTGAAGCCGAACCCCGTGGCCTGCCGCACCGCGGCGGCGAAGGCTGCGGGAAAACCCGACAGCGGCCCCTCGCTGCCCTCCTTGGCGCCGAATGGTCCGTTGGGATCGATGGACTGCACGAGCTGCACGTCGATCGGCGGCGAGTCGAGGATCGTCGGAACCGCGTATTCGAGGATGTTGGCCGCCATGGGCTTGCCCTTGTCGAAACGCGTCTGCTCGGACATTGCCTGGCCCATCCCCATCGAGATGGCCCCCTGGACCTGGCCCTCGACGCTCAGTGGATTGATGGCGAAGCCGCAATCGAGCGCCACCCACACCTTTTCCGGCGTGATGCGACCCGTATCCGGATCGACGCTGACTTCGACGACCTGGGCCGCGTACGAGAATCCCATCGTCGAGCCGACCGCGCCGCCGCGTTGCTTGCCGCCCTGAAATTCGGGAGGGCAGGTGTAGGTTCCCTTGACGAACAAGGTGCCGGTGTCCACGAGCGACTGTGCGGCGACCTCGCCGAACGAGACCTCCTTTTCGGGCGCGACGCAAGAACGGTAGATCTCTCCTTGGCATTCGACCTGGGCCGGGGACACCTGCAGCCGCATTGCGGCGGCATTGATCAGGATTTCCTTCAGATTGCGCGCCGCCTGCAAAGCGGCGTTGCCCACCATGAAGGTCACGCGCGAGGAATACGATCCGTTGTCCTTGGGAGTAATGGCACTGTCGTTGGCGATCACTCGGATCCGGCGCTGGTCCACGCCGAGAACCTCGATCACGACCTGAGTGAGCACCGTCGATGATCCCTGGCCGATGTCCGAGGCGCCCGTGAGGATCGTGATACCGGCGTCGAAGTCGAGCTTGAGCACGACGGTTGCATGCGGCTCCCCGGTCCAGTGAACGGGCTTGGCCGAGCCGCTCACGTAGTGCGAGCAGGCAACGCCCAGGCCGCGCCAGCGGGGCATCTTGCCAATGCGCTCGCGCCAACCGCTCGCCTGCTCGACGCGGTCCAGGCATTGGGGCAAGCCGTAGGATCGCACTTGCAACCCGTTGATGGTCACCGTGGGCGCCTTGAGCAGGTTGCGACGGCGCACCTCGATCGGGTCCAGGCCCAGTTCCTGCGACATCGCGTCGAGCAGCGATTCAAATGCGAATCGCACATTCACGGTCCCGTGTCCACGCATTGCACCGCAAGGCGGTGTGTTCGTGTAGACGCGGTAGCCGCGGTAGCCGACCGCGGGAATCTCGTAAAGCCCATTGAGCATGGCGCCGGCATACAGGATCGTGATGATGCCGTAGCCGCCGTAGGCGCCGCCGCGTTGAACCACCTCGCACTCGCAGGCCGTGAGACGGCCGTCGTGCTGCATGCCGATCTTGATGCGAATGTCGCTCTCGGGACGGCCGCGATGGGTGAGAAAGGTCTCCTCCCGGCTGAGCTTGAGGTTCACGGTGCCGCCGGCCGCGCGGGCCAGGAGCGCGCAGATGATCTCGAAATTCAGCGTTTCCGTGCGGGCGCCGAATCCGCCGCCGATGAACGGCTTGATGACCCGCACGCGTGCCGTGTCCATGGCCAGGCATTGCGCCACCATGAGGTGCACGTAGTACGGAACCTGGGAGACCGTGTGCAGCGTCAGATGGTCTCGGGAAGGATCGTAGGTGGCCGTGGCCGCGTTCGGTTCCATGTGGACATGGGTGACCTCGGCGCAGTGATAGTTGTCCTCGCGGACCAGTTCGGCCTGGGCAAAGCCGGCGCCGAGGTCGCCGAATTCGTTGTGCACCTCGCGCTCGAGGTTGCCCGCCTTGTTGACGTGCAACGGGACCGCACCTGGCTTGCGGGCGTCCTTGGCGGAGAGATAGACCGGAAGTTCGCGCACTGTCAGGCGGATCAGCTTCAGGGCCTGCACGGCGGTGCGCTCGTCGCGCGCGGCGACCGCGGCGACCGGCTCGCCGAAATAGCGCACGCGCTCGCGCGCCAACGGATACTCGTTCTGGGAGATCGGCAGGATGCCGTAGGCCACCGGGCAATCGTCGCCGGTTACAACCGCCACCACGCCGGGCAGTTTGCGCGCCTCGCTCACGTCAAGATGGAGGATTTCCGCATGCGCATGCGGGCTGCGATAGATCTTTCCGACCAACCCTGCGGGCGCGAACAGGTCGGCCGTGTACTTGGCGCGACCGGTCACTTTTTCGACCCCGTCCACCAGCGGCCGGCGCGCGCCGACCCCCCCGTCCACCGCCTTCTTCATGCGTCCTCCTTCTCGGACAGGCTGGCGGCCTGAACCGACTCTATGATCTTGACGTAACCAGTGCAACGGCACAGGTTGCCGGCGAGCGCTGCGCGGATCTGCTCGACGGATGGATGCGGCACTCGGCGCAGCAGCGCCTCGGCGGTCATCAGCATGCCGGGGGTGCAAAAGCCACATTGCGTGCCGAGCTTCTCGTGGAACGCCTGCTGCAAACGCGACAGCCGGCCGTTGCGCGCGAGCGATTCGACCGTCTCGACGTGCTTGTCGGCGACCGTGGCTGCCAGCGTCAGGCACGCGAGACGAGGATCACCATCGACCAGTACAGTGCACGCGCCGCACTCGCCGCCGTCGCAGCCTTGTTTAGTGCCGGTCAACTGCAACTGTTCGCGCAGGTAGTCGAGCAGCAGCAGATTGTCGGCAACCGCATCTTCGCGGCGTTGCCCGTTGACGGTCAGTTTGATGATCGATTTCACTGGTTCACTCCTTGGGTAGTCTCGAACCGGAGCCGCCCGGGCGCCGGTCGGCAAGGTCGCAGCGCATTCAGGCGGCCGATCGTTGCTTCAGTACGTCGCACTTGCGTTGCAACTCTTCCCGGCTTTCGACATGCTGCGGATCTGGCACGATCGCCTTGACCGGACAGACCTTGACGCACTGGGATACGGGATGACGGCCGACGCACTCGGTGCAACGTTCGGGGTCGATGAGAAAGATCTCTTCGCCCGCGCTGATGGCATCGTTCGGACAGACGGTCAGGCACAGGTCGCAGACAATACATTTTTCGGTGATCAGCAAGGACACGATCTTTCTCCTATCTTGTTACTACCCCATTGGGCGCAGCGGGCGACAAAGTACCGGGACGACATGAAACGATGGCCCAGGCGGGCGCCACTTCCGGACGCAACGAAAGCGCCGTCGCGGCTCATCCCTGCTCCATCGGCGGGTCGGGGTCCTCGGCTACCGTCTCCTGCGCCGGATAGCGCTGCAGCCAGTCCTGCAACCAGCGCACATGCTCGGCCTCCTCGTCGGCCAGCTGGAGCGCCAGCTGGCGCACCGGGACCAGCCGCGCGCGGCCGGCGACACCGCGGTAGAACTCCTCCGCTTTGGCCTCATGCCCCAGGGCAAGGCGCACGGCCTCATGCGGGGAAAGCAAGTAGTGCACGGCGGCCAGATCCATCGCTTCGGGGCTTTCGGCACCCCTCCAGAGAAATTCCCAGGGCGCACGCTGCGGCAGCTCGACCCCGACGCACAGTTCCTGGATCTGCGTGACATGCCGGCTCTCGATCTGCGCCAAGCGGCGGAACAGTTCTTCGGCAGCGGTGTTGTTGTGGGTCGCCATCTGATCGGCTAGCTCGCCATAGCGCTCCTCGGCTTCGCGCTCGATCGTCAGCGCATGGGCCAGCAGCTCGGGTACCGAATGGATGGCGCGGCGGCGACCCTTGTTCGGGCCCTTGCTCGGACTCATAAGGCAAACTCCAAATCCAGCTCGGCAACGCTGCAGGGCTTGGTTGCCGCGTCGTGCTCGAAGACGGGGCGATTGCCCTTGAAAAGCACCTTGCCGACATTAAAGCCGTCGTCGGTCATCAGGCGGCGCGCCGCGCGCGCCGCGTCCCCGGTGAAATCGACGCTCGCGGTGCGAACCTGATCGCGCCACGCCTGCTGGTCCGGCCGGAAGGTAATGCATGGGCTCAGTACCTGGACCAGGGAAAAGCCCGGATGCCCGATGGCCTGGACGATGATCTGCGCGATGTTGATCGGATCGCTGCTGGAGACGCGGGCGATGAAGTTGGCACCCGAGGCAAGCCCGATCACCAGCGGCTGGAACGGATTGATCCGGGTGCCTTCCGGGGTGAGCTTGCTGCCTTCCCAGTCCGGCGCGGTGGTGGGCGAGGCCTGGCCCTTGGTCATCCCATAGACCTGATTGTCCATCACGATATAGGTCAGGTCGACATTGCGCCGGCAGGCATGCAGGAAATGATTGCCGCCGATCGAAAAACCGTCGCCGTCGCCGCCGGTCACCACGACCGTGAGGTCGGGGCGCGCGAGCTTGAGTCCGGTCGCGATCGGCAGCGCCCGGCCGTGCACGCCGTGAAATCCATAGGCGCTCAGGTAGGCCGGTATGCGCGAGGAGCAACCGATGCCCGAGACCACTGCGATCTGCTCCGGGGTCCGACCGAGTTCGACGAAGGCCTTGGTGAGCGCATTTAGCACCGCGTAGTCACCGCATCCGGGACACCAGATCGGTTTGATATCCGACTTGAAATCGCGCGCGGCCAGCTTTTTTCTTTCCGCCGGGGCATCCATCAGGTCCTCCAGGCATTGAGTTGATCGATTATCTGGCCGGGCCGGATCGGAAGCGGTCCGGCCTGGTGCAGCGAGCGAACCTCGCGAGGCAACTCGTAGAACGCCCGCAACATGCGGTAGAACTGTCCGCTGTGCGACTGCTCGACGACGAGCGCCCGGGTTGCGCTGCCAATGGCATCGGCCATTCGCGCCGGCTGCGCAGGTGCGATCAGACGCAGCGACATCAGGCGCGCCGAACCGCCCGAATCCGAAAACCGCTGCAGCGCCTCCCGGGCCGGCCCGGTCGAAGAGCCCCAGGTGATGATGATGATATCGCCGGGGCCGGTCGGCGCGTCGATCACGTCGGCCCACCAATCGCCAAAATTGAAGCCGGTCAGCTTGCGCGAGCGCTTGTCGAGTTGGACCTGGTGATCGAGGGCGCGCGAGGACGGTGTGCCCGATTCGTTGTGCTCGAGCCCGTCGGCGGTGTACGCGAGTCCGTGGGTCCCGGGGATGGCCATCGGCGAAACGCCGGATTCGGTCAGCGCATAGCGCTGGTAGCGCGATGCATCGCTCGTCGGCCGGGCAACTTCACGTTGCCCGGTGCAGGCGACGTCGGCAGGCCGGGAGATGACGGCTCGCGACTGGCCCATCGCCTGGTCGGTCAGCACGATCGCCGGGGTCTGCAAGGCTTCGGCGAGATGCACGGCCCATTGCGTTGTCAACACACAGTCGGAGACAGAAGCGGGGGCCAGCACAAGGTGCGGCGCGTCGCCGTGTAGGCCGTAAACGGCAATGTTGAGATCGGCCTGTTCGGACTTGGTCGGGATCCCGGTCGACGGACCGCCGCGCATCACATCAACGACCACGATGGGAATCTCCGCAGCAACCGCCAAGCCGAGGGACTCCATCATCAGCGAAAGTCCGGGGCCGGAGGTCGCGGTGAGCGAGGGAGTGCCTCCATAGGACGCGCCGATGATCTGGTTGATCGAAGCGAGTTCATCCTCGGCCTGGACCAGGACTCCGCCGACCCTGCTCAGCGACGGCGCCATCCATTCCAACACCTCGGTTGCGGGCGTGATCGGGTAGGCGGCCACGAAGCGTACGCCACCGCGGATCGCGCCCAGCCCGGTCGCCTCGTTGCCGGTAATGCTCCAGCGTTGGCTGCCCGGTGCCGCGGAATCGGCCAGGCGCCGCACCGGCGGCAGGCTGCTTGCGTGGTCGAAGCCCGTCTTGAACGCTGCCAGGCTGGCATCGATCGCTGCCTG
>OMSW01000048.1:8287-9661 GCA_900290295.1 Burkholderiales bacterium | reverse complement strand
ACCATGTTGGGACGGCCGTCGGCAACGGTGGCCGCCAGCCGCTTGAACGGCAGCGCGGCCTGCCTCGGACCATTGTGCAAAAGCGACTCGTGCGGTTTGCCCAGATCCGGATCGCCGACCACCAGGCTGCGCGAATCGAGCGCAATTTCGGCCGCAAAGCGTTCGATGTTATCCCAGTCGATCGCCACCAGAAGATCGAAGCAATCGTCATGGCAGTGGATCGGATCAGTCGCAAAGCGAAGCATCGCAGCCGCTTCCCCGCCGCGGATCTGCGGGCCCGATGATCGTGTCATCCAGGCATACCAGCCCGCGGCGGCCGCGGCCTCCAGCAGCAGCGATCCGGCGGTGACGACCCCGGCCCCGCCGCTGCCGGCGATCACCAACGAAACACTCGCCGTCGTCATCGGAGGTTGCGCGTCGCCTTTTCCGATTTCATTGGTTCTCATGTCAGGCATCCTGCTGTAGCACGGATCGGCCATGGTGCTCGGCACAGTTATCCTCGAGTGCGGCCTCGTGCAACGGGCGAAGGCTTCTGCGCTGCACCTTGCCGGTGGGCGTCATCGGCAAGGCGTCGAGCCAATGCACCCAGCGCGGACGGCGGTGCTTTGGCAGAGCGTTGATTCCCTCGGCCATGCGCTGGCGCGCAAGCTCCGCGCGCTCCGAAACGGCGACCCCGAGAACCGAGAGTGCAGCCAGTCCGTCCGCAGTCGTTACGCTCACCGCTGCGATTTGTTGCACCGAATCGCCACAGGCCGCTGCCAGGGCCTGCTCGACCCAGACCGTGCTGACCCATTGGCCGGCGATCTTGATCATGTCATCGTTTCGACCCGTGAATTCGAGACGCCCGTCCGCATGCGGGACGAACATATCGCCCGGAGAGAACCATCCCTCGGAAAACCCCTCGGCCTGGGCCTGAGGCCGGCGCCAGTAGCCAAGTGCCACGGTCGTACTGCGGATCCAGATGCGTCGCGGCGTCGCTGCATCGTCGGGGTCCGGGCACCGGATCTCCGTCAACGGTGTTGCCGCGAACCTGCCGTCGTCGCCATCGCTGTACAGCATCAGGCACAAGGTTTCGGACGTTCCGTAACCGCTGATGAGGGTCTGTCCCGTTGCCTGCTGCCAGCCTTGGCGCACCATCGGCGGCAAGGCCTCGCCGGCGGAAATGAAGTGACGCACGCCACTTCGTGCAAACGCCGCGGCCACCCCCGCCTGCAGCATCTTGTGGTACAGGGTTGGCACACTGAACAGCAGCGTCGGGCCGAACCGGGCGACCATTTCGCCGACCCGCTGGGGCGTTGGCCAGTCCCGATCGAGAATGACCGTTGCGCCGGCCCGCAGGCCGGCGAACAGGCCGTTGCCCAGCGCATACGCAAA
>OMSW01000048.1:5546-8277 GCA_900290295.1 Burkholderiales bacterium | reverse complement strand
GGCGCATTGAGCACGACTCGTTGCGCATGCACGGTCGCCTTCGGGCGGCCGGTCGTACCCGAAGTGCCAATCCACAGGGCCGGATCTTCCGGATCGCGCGCCACGGCCGCCATCGGCTGCGCCCCCTTCAGCCTGCCACGCCAGCCGACATCCGGCTCGGACGTGACGACCACGATCCGTGGCGGCTTGCTCATCGTCACCGCGGCGCCGCAGATCTCGGCCGCCTGCGCCCCTTCGCACCAGATCGCCGCGGCTTCGCTTTCGACAAGGATCGGCGCGAGTTCGGCCATCGGCAAACGGCTGTTGACCCCGACGGCAACGGCACCGGCCCAAATTGCGCCCAGATATGCAACGACCCAGTCGATGCTGTCGGGAGCGAATACGATCACGCGATCGCCCGGCGCGATCCCCATCGCCGTCCAGGCCGCGCCCGCGCGCGCCACCGCCTCGCGCAGGTCGGCATAATTGACATCGCCCTCCGCGCTTGTGATTGCGAGCGCGGCGTCGCGTCCGAATTCGAGCAGCACTTCCGCAGCGTTCATGGTTTTTCCCTCTCTTTGCCCGCGCGCACGCTGATCCACTCGTCGAGCGCGGCCACATCGGTCAGCTGCCTGCGGCTGTCGGCCATGTGAACGATCCGGCCACGATCGAGCACCGCGCAGCGGCCCGTCAACTGCAGCGCCTGTTCGACGTGCTGCTCGACCAGAATGAGCGCTTGGCCCTCTTCGCGCACCATCATTTCGACCGCCGCCTCTAGTTCTTCCACCAGGACCGGGGCCAAACCCTCGAGCGGTTCGTCGAGCAGCAGCAGCCGCGGGTTGAGCATCAACGCCCGCCCGATGGCCAGCATCTGTTGCTCGCCGCCGGACAGTTCGTTGCCCCAGCTCGCGCGCCGCTCCCGCAGTCGCGGGAACAGTGCGTACACACGCGCCAGGCTCCATTTGCCGGGCCGGGCCGTAACGGCCAGGTTCTCCTCCACCGTCAGGGTCGAGAAGATCTCGCGCTCCTGGGGTACCCAACCCAGGCCAGCGCCCACGCGCCCGTGCGGTGCAATCGCCGCCAGGTCGACGCCCATAAAGCGGATGGCGCCGCTGATCAAGCGCGCCTGTCCCATCAGCGCGGCGAGCAGCGTGCTCTTGCCCACGCCGTTGCGGCCCAGCAAGGCGAGACTTTCGCCATGGCCCATCGACAGCGAGCAGCGGTCGAGCACCACCGCCTCACCGTAGCCGGCAACGATATCCTCGAGCACGAGCATTTCATCCATGGTGTCTGCCCAGGTACACCTGCCGCACGCGCGGGTCGGCGGCAACCTCCGCCGGTGTCCCGGATACCAGTTCGGCGCCGTTAACCAGCACCGTGATGCGGTCGGCAAATCGAAACACCAGCGACATGTCGTGCTCGATCAGCAGAATCGTGACGTCCGCCGGAAGTTCCGCCAGGACGGTGAATAGTTCGGCGCTTTCGCCTTCCGGCACACCGGCCGCCGGCTCGTCGAGCAGCACTACCTTGGGCCGCACCGCCAATGCCAGCGCGATTTCGAGCAGACGCTGCTTGCCGTACGCGAGCTCGCGTGTTTGCTGCAGGCACACGTTTGCGAGGTTCAAGCGCTTGAGCATTTCGAAGGCTTCGTCGATCTGGGACCGGCGGTGCGACAGACGCAAGAAGCGTCGCTGCAGCACGCTTAGATTGTCCCGTTCCCGTTCACAGATCGCGTTGGTGATGGCCTCAAGCGGGCTCAAATGCGGGAACAGCGTGTTGATCTGGAATGTCCTTGACAAGCCGCGCCGAACGCGGTGGTACGGCTTCAACCGCGTGATGTCCTCGCCGTCGAGCCAGATCGAGCCGCTCGATTCGCGCACGATCCCCGTCAACTGGTTGATCAGAGTGGTTTTGCCGGCACCGTTGGGACCGATCAGCGCATGGCGCGCGCCTTTGCGAATCGAAAGGTTCAGATCCTGCGTAACCTTGAGGCCTCCGAAGGACTTGCACAGACCGACGGTCTGAAGCGCGGGTGTCATCGAGGAAATCTCCTCGCCCACCAGGCGGACAGACGACGACGCGCACCGGCGAGCCCACCCATGATGCCGCCTCGCAGGTAGCGGGTGACGATCACCAGGCAAATGCCCAGCCAGAACAGCCAGTACTGTGCATTGAGATTGGAGAGCCGATCCTGTGCGAAAAGAAACGCGGCAGCGCCCAGGAATCCACCGTACAGCGTCCCGGTGCCGCCGATGATGAGGATGATCAGCAGATAGGCCGAGCGCTGGAAATCCAGCACGTCGATGCCGACGAACTGCGTGGTCTGCGTCAGCAGCGCCCCAGCAACCCCAGCGATCAGCGCCGCAAAGGTATAAATGTTGGTCAGGCGCGCTCGGATCGGCACGCCCAGGACTGTGGCGCGGCGCGGGTTTTCGCGGATGGCGCGAACAGACAATCCGTAGGGCGAGGCCATCAGGGCGCGCACGAGAAAGAACAGCCCGAAGGTCACCGCGAGCACGTAGAGGTAGCCGAGGCGTCCCTGCAGGTCGAAGCGGTACATGCCGAGCAGCGCGCCGACTTCGACCCCCTGTAGTCCATCGACGCCGCCGGTGATATCGGTCGCGCGATTGGCGATTTCATGCAGCAAAAGGGCGATGCCTAGCGTGATCATAAGGCGCGCGAGGTCTCCGCCGCGCAGCACGAGGAAGCTGGTCACGTAACCGGCCAGCGCGGCAACCATCGAGGCGATCGC
>OMSW01000048.1:0-5536 GCA_900290295.1 Burkholderiales bacterium | reverse complement strand
AGGCCGAAGAAGGCGGCGTGGCCGAGCGTGACGATCCCCGCATATCCAAGGATCAGGTCTAGCGACAGGGCGAACAGCCCGGTGATGAGAACTTGCGATGCAAACATCAGACTCTTCGGAAAAAGGAAGTACGCCGCACAGCAAAAACCCCAGAACGCGATCTCCGCCGGTGTCCAGCGCTCGCGCGCCTGCAGCACAGCGATGTAGGGCGGAACGTCCGGTCGCTGGTCCGCATTGGCGCTCATGTCGAGGCTCGGCGTCCCAGCAGACCGTGGGGAAACGCGACCAGCAATACGATCATGGCCACGTAGATGACAAAACCGCCCAAATCCGGCACGTAATACTTGCCCACGACATCTGCCACGCCGAGCAGCAGGCCGGCAAGCAACGTTCCGGTCACGGTGCCCGGTCCGCCGACGACGACGACCAGCAAGAAATAAACGAGAAACTTAAGCGGGAAATATGGATCGAGGCCAAGCACGGTCACTCCGAGCGCTCCCCCCAGGCCTGCCAAGCCGCTGCCGATTGCAAATGTCAGCTGAAAGACTCGCACGACGTCGATTCCCATGGCTTCCGCAGTTCGCTGCCGGTCGACGGATGCGCGAATTCGTGCGCCGAAGTGGGTGCGCTCGAGTCCGAACACCAGCAGCAGCGTGAGCGTTGCGCCGATCGCAATTAGGAAGAGGTGATAGCGAGACAGGCCGATCCCGCCGAGCGACACCTGGCCATCGAGGATTTCGGGCAGCGCAACCGGCTGTTGACCCGGACCCCAGATCCAGTTCGCCCCGGCCACCGCTATGAAGACGACGCCAATCGTCAGCAGCACTTGGTCGAGCGCCGTGCTGCGATACAGCGGCCGGTACAGCAGGCGCTCCAGCACTACGCTCGCCATTGCGATCACGAGAAACACGAGCGGAAGCGACTCGAAGAAGCCCAGCCCGATGTGCGCCATCAGGAACACCAGCAGATAGCCCCCGGCCATTGCGAACACGCCATGGGCGAGATTGATGAATCCCATCAATCCGAGCGTCACCGAAAGTCCCACCGAGATCAGGAACAGCAGGGTTCCGTACGCAAGTCCGTCGAACAGTATTCCGAGGAAACTGAGCATGGCCGTCCGGAAAGTGATACTCGGTGCCGGCGGCGCGTGCGCATGAACTACTTGCCCGGATCCTTGACCGCCACAAACTTGTCAAACTCGACGTTATATAAATGGTCGCCGACCTTCTTGACCTCGCGCACATAAACGTCCTGCACGATATCGCGCGTATCCGCGTCGATCTGGATCGGCCCGCGCGGACTGTCCAGCTTGAGACCTCGGAGAACCTGCATCGCCTTGTCCGGATCGATGTCCCCTTTGAGCTGGCGGGCAACTTCGTAGATCGCTGCCATGCCGTCCCAGCCTGCGACGGCCATGAAATTGGGGCGCAACTTCGTGTCGACCTTCGCGTAGGCCGCCAGAAAGGCCTTGTTCTCGGGCGAGTCGTGCGCCATCGAATACTGGTGCGTCGATATCACGCCCAGGGCGCTGTCGCCCAACGCGTCGATCACGCCGTCATCGGTGACATCACCGGTGCACAAAAGTCGGATCCCCTCCTTGGCGAGCCCACGTTCCCGATACGACTTCATGAGTCCAACGGCCAGCTCGCCCGCCGGCACGAACGCGAACACCGCCTCCGGCTTGGCATCCTTGATGCGTTGCACAAACGGACCGAATTCGGGGTTTTGCAGGGGCACCCGAACCGAGCCGACGATCTCTCCACCGAGCTTCGTGAAGGCCGCCTTGAAGGTCTTCTCCGCGTCATTGCCCGGTCCATAGTCCGCCACGAGCGTGTAGACCTTGCGCACGCCGTTCTTGTATGCCCATTCCGCCATCGGCTCGGTGACCTGCGCAAGCGTGAAGGACACGCGCACGATGTACGGGGACTTGGTCGTAATGACCGAGGTCGCGGCGTTCATGATGATCGTGGGCTTGCGGGCCTCGGTGACGATCGGTGCCACGGCAAGCGCGTTGGGGGTCAATCCGAATCCGACGATAAAGTCGACCTCGTCCTTGACGATGAGCTCCTGGGCAAGTCGCTTTGCGACCTCGGGCGCCGGACCGGTCGTGTCGCGCACGATCAGAACAATCTTCTTCCCGGCGACCGTGTCCCCGTGCTGCTGAATGTAGGCCGTGGCGCCGTTGACAATATGCTGGCCGAAATCCGAAAACGTCCCGGTCATCTCGACCAAGAAGCCGACCTTGATCGTGTCGCCGGCCTGCGCCGCGGTTGTCACCACAATCGTGGCGAGCGCGACGGCCCAGAACTTCATGCTTGCTCGTTTCATGCTTTTCTCCTTGATGCCGATCTTGTCGCGCGGCTTGCTGGCCCCGAGTCAACATGCGCCGCGCCGGCGCGTCGGCGCTTTCGGATGTGTTCCCATCGCCAGGGTACGACCGATTTGAAAACCGCCGTGCGTGGCGCGTTCTGTAGCGGCCACAGCGCGCTCGGATTGGGCGCAGCAATTCCGACTGCTGCGCTGAGCCTTGCGGGATTATGGTCCCTGAGCGTTTGTGGGCTATCCCGGTTTTTGTCTCCTAGCCGAACGGTAGCGCAACGGCTCTATAATTCAATAACAATCGGCAAATACTGATTATTTGAATTGTTGATAACCATCGATGAAACACGCCGATGAGACACTTCGATCTGAATCTGCTGCGCGTGCTGGTCGCGATTCACGACGAGGGCAGCGTCAGCGCAGCCGCCCTCTCGCTCAGAATTAGCCAGCCTGCCGTCAGTTCCGCACTGGCGCGACTGCGCCAGGCAATCGGCGATTCGCTGTTCGTCAAGACTTCGCGCGGCATGGACCCGACGCCGCGCGCGCTTTCACTTGTTGTTGCAGCGCGGGACATCCTAGGGCGCGTTGGCAGCGCAATTCTGGAAAAGAGCGCATTTAACCCGCTGACCTGCCAGGAGACATTCACCTTTGCCATGTCGGACATCGGTGAAATGGTGTTCCTTCCGAAAATCGTCGAGTACCTGCAGGAACATGCTCCGAACGCAGGCGTGCGCTCGACCACGTTGCCGCCCCAGCAAGTCGATCAGGGGTTAGAAAACGGCACGATCGACCTCGCGGTCGGTTACTTTCCCGACCTCAAGCGCAGCAACTTCTATCAGCAGCGGCTGTTCACGCACCACTTTACCTGCCTGCTGCGCAGCGACCATCCCATCCGCGGCACGCAAGTTTCGCTAAAGCAGTTTCTCAAATTGGGACACGTCGTTGTCAAGGCCGAGGGACGCAGCCAGGAGATCTTCGAGCGCCATCTTGAGAAGATGCGGATCAAACGCAGGATCGTGCTGCACACGCCTCATTTCATGAGTATTCCGATCATCATCGCCCGAACGGATCTCATCACGACGGTTCCCCATGCGCTGGGTCTTTATCTGCAACGCTCACGCGCCGGTGTGAAGATGGCACGGCCTCCTCTGGACATCCCGCCGGTCCTCGTCAAGCAGCACTGGCACCGGAAATTTCACCAGGATCCAAAGACCCGCTGGCTGCGCGGCGTCGTTTCCGAGCTGTTCAACGATGAGCGCGACGAGTGGCGTGACGAAAGTGCCGGGGCGGGGCGCGGCTAAAGCAAGGACGCACAATCAAAAGGCAATCGGCGTTTCGCCATCCGTGGCTCGTCGAATCCGGAATCTGCCTGGAACGATCCTGGCGTGATTAGAAAAGCGGGCAGACGTGCCGCCAAAGGCCTAGGACGCCGGATTGCACCCATAACCACCGCCGGCTCGGAGCTCCGACGGAGAGCTTTCGGGCTACACAAGACGACTCCCTGGCAAACTCGACCGCCGGTAAACGCACCGCGCAGTGCCCGCTCGGCGTATCTGGCACCTGCCTTCAGCGCCCCGTCGAACCGGCCGGGGCCGCGCGCAGATACTGTTGTGGCCAAGGCGCCGCGTGCCCGAGTGCTTGGGCAGCGCCCAGGGGCCAATACGGATTACGCAGGATCTCGCGACCGAGCAGCACCATATCGGCCTGCCCAGTGCGCACGATATGGTCGGCTTGCGTCGGCGAGGTGATAAGACCGACGGCTGCGGTGGCAATGCCAGCCTCGCGGCGCACACGCGCGGCGAACTCGGTCTGAAAGCCCGGCCCGGCCGGAATTTTCGCGTTTGGCACGAGACCAGCGGACGAGACGTCCACCAGGTCAACCCCAAGCGCCTTGAGCTTGCGGGACAGTTCCACGGTTTCGTCGGCATTCCAGCCCCCGTCCATCCAGTCCGTGGCCGAGATGCGCACTAGCAAAGGAAGCCGCTCCGGCCATTCAGCGCGAACCGCGGTCACCACCTCGCGCAAAAGGCGGGTGCGATTCTCAAAACTACCGCCGTAGGCGTCCGTTCGCTGGTTGGACAAGGGCGACAGGAACTGGTGCAGCAGGTATCCGTGCGCGCCATGGATCTCGACCGCCTGGAATCCGGCCTCGCGCGCGCGGCGCGCGCCAGCGCCGAACTTGGCGAGCACTCGGCCAATGCCGGCCTCGTCGAGTTCCCGCGGCACGGCATAACCCTCGCCGAAGGGCAAGGGCGATGGTGCGACGACCTCCCATCCGCCGTCGCGCTGGTCGAGCGCACGCTGCGCCTCCCAGCCCAGTCCGACGCTGGCCTTGCGGCCGGCATGGGCCAACTGGACGGCGGCCACACAGCCCTGTTGGCGCGCGAAGCGTTCGATCCGCGCCAGGGGCTCGATCTGCTCGTCGTTCCAGATGCCCAGATCGCCTGGGCTGATCCGTCCCTCCGGCACCACGGCGGTGGCCTCGATAATCATCAGCGCCGCGCCACCGACGGCACGGCAGCCGTAATGCACGAAATGCCATTCCATCGCCATGCCGTCGTGCGCCGAGTATTGGCACATGGGAGGAATGCCGATGCGGTTGCTCAGGACGACGTCACGAATCTTCAGGGGTTCGAACAGATGGGCCACCGGTCAGCTCCGGATCGAGGAAGGTGGCCTGGAGTCTAGCGCCGGACACGCGGAGCCTGCGTCGCGGCGCGCTTGTCGCTGCTCATCCGGGACGGTTTGCCTCGCCCTCCGGGACGCCATCGAAGAAGTCGACGATGCCGGTCTCCAGCGAATACTCGGCACCTAGCACCAGGAGTCCGCCACTTTGGATCAGTTGCTCGAGCAGCTGCGATCCATGGCGCAGATGGCTCGCGGAGGCACGGATGTTGGCGCGAACCGCATGCCGTGCCAGGGCCTGCGGGTCGTGCCGCAGTTCGGTCGCCAGCAGCCCTTCCACGGATGGCCGGATGCGGTCAACGATCGACTGCAGGTTTCGCGATTGGCTGTGCGTTGGCCGCTGGAGTTGTTCCAACGTCGCCTCGATAGCGCCACAGTGGGAATGGCCGAGAATCACGACGAGCCGCGTGCCGAACTGCTCCGCGGCAAACTCGACGCTGCCGATTTGAGAAGGAGCGACGATGTTCCCGGCAACGCGGATGACAAACAGGTCGCCCAGACCTTGGTCGAAAACAATCTCCACCGGCACACG
>OMSW01000049.1 GCA_900290295.1 Burkholderiales bacterium | reverse complement strand
GGACGCTTGAGGTCGCCTTGCAGCTGCAGATTATACGGCGGGTCGGCGAAGACGAGATCGACGGAAGCGGCCGGGAGCTTTGCCATTTCGGCAACGCAATCGCCGATAAGGATGCGCGCCGACGGAGCGGACTCAAGACTAACGCGGGGCGCCCTTGCGGACGCCCCGCGACGCGACACAACCATGACTCAGAACTCTGACTCAGGCGATGCGGTCGGCGACGCGGGACCTACAACCGACGAACCGGATGATGCGCGCCCAAGGTAAAGATCGACTTAATCGCGGCGCGTCTGTGCTAGGCAATAAATGCCGGAAACACTTGGTTAATTACCGGCGACCGGCGGTAACTTTTTGAGTCGAAAAATGATGCCATCAAGATGGCGCGCAGCCGGATCTGCGAAGGGAGAGCGAACAGATGCGCACCGATGATTTCCGTCCCAGCGACAATGTCGAAGACGATCGCGAAGCGAGCGCCTCGCGCGGCGGCATGCCGGGCGGAGCCGGCGGCCTCGGTATCGGCACCATCATCGTTATCGGGCTGATCAGCTGGTACTTCGGCATCGATCCGAACGTGCTGCTCAACGGCGCACAAATTCTCACCGGCGGCGGGGCGACCTCCGAGCAAACCGGTCCGGCGCCTCCGGTCACCGCCGGCACGCCGCACGACCCGACCGGCAAGTTCGTCGCCATGGTGCTGGGTGACACCGAAGACCGTTGGACTGAGATTTTCGCTGGCGAGGCCCGCACCTACCATCCGCCGAAACTGCGCTTGTTCGCGCGCTCCGAGCCTACTCCTTGCGCGTTCGCGCGGTCGGCCATGGGACCGTTCTACTGTCCGCGCGATCGGCGCATCTATCTCGATACCTCGTTCTTCGACGATCTGCAGCACAAGTTCGGCGGCTGCTCGAACAGCAACGCCTGCAAATTTTCCGAGGCCTACGTGATTGCGCATGAGGTCGGCCATCACGTGCAGAATGAGCTTGGCATTCTTCCCCGCGTGATGCAGATGCAGCAAGCTTCGGCGAGCCGGACCGAGGTCAACCGGTTGCAAGTGCGCATTGAGCTGCAGGCTGATTGCTACGCCGGTATCTGGGCGAACCGGGCGCAGCAGAAGCGCGACTTTCTCGATCCCGGCGACGTCGATCAGGCGCTGCAAACCGCCTCCGCCATCGGCGACGACCGTCTGCAGAGGCAGGCGCAGGGCTATGTCGTGCCGGACGCCTTCACCCATGGCACTTCCGAGCAGCGCAAGCGCTGGTTTTCGACCGGTTTCAAGCTGGGCAAGCTCTCAGCCTGCGATACCATGTCGGCAGGCGCGCTTTAGTGTAGTATTCCGCCCATTCCCGCGGCCGCCGCAGCTCGGAGCGAGCGTAGGCGGATCGCAGGGACGAGCGGTTGATCTGGTTGCGTAAAGGTGTGCCATGCCCGGGCTTGACGAGACCAAAGAGTTCGTGCCGCTCAAGATCGCGGTGCTGACAATCTCCGACACGCGCGATCTCAAGGACGACAAGTCGGGGGCGCTTCTGGTGCAGCGCATCGTCGCCGCCGGCCACTACGTCGCCGAACGCAGCATCGTGCCCGATGACATCGAGGCGATCCGCGCCCGGGTCAAGGCCTGGATTGCCGATCCGGTGATCGACGTGATCATCACCACCGGCGGCACCGGCTTCACCGGCCGCGATGTCACGCCGGAAGCCATCGAGCCGCTGTTCGACAAGAGGATGGACGCCTTCTCGGCGCTGTTCCTGGTGGTGAGCTTCCCCAAGATCGGCACCTCGGCCATCCAGTCGCGCGCCACCGCCGGCGTCGCCGGCACCACCTACATCTTTTGCCTGCCGGGCTCTCCCGGCGCCTGCAAGGACGCCTGGGACGAAATCTTGGTGCACCAGCTCGATTATCGCCACGGGCCGTGCAACTTCGTCGAGATCATGCCGCGGCTCGACGAGCATTTACGTAGGCCGAAAGCGAAGGGCGCGACGGTTTAAGCTCTCCTCCCCCGCTGCGCGGGGGCGGATGCA
>OMSW01000012.1 GCA_900290295.1 Burkholderiales bacterium | reverse complement strand
AGAGTCTGACTCAATAGTAGTGCCCATGTTTTCAGGCCCTTGCGAGACGTCGAGAGAGCACGCGAATGCTGGCGAGCATGATCCACGCTTCGGCACTGGCGATTGTCACCTCGAAATCTTTGGCGAGGCGGCGATTGCGGTTGAGCCAAGCAAAGGTTCGCTCGACCACCCAGCGTTTCGGCTCGGCCTTGAACGAGCCGACGCTCTGCGATCGTGTGACGATCTCAATGGTCCATTTTCCAAGCTCGGCGATCGCGTTCAGCAGCTTGTCGCCGCGATAGACACGGTCAGCGAAGATGTGCCGCAGCCTGGGAAACGCGTGGCCGAGATGTTTCAACAGCGGTACCGCGCCATGATTGTCTTGGATGTTGGCCGCGTGCACCTGCAGGGCAAGCAACGACCCGCCTGTATCGGTAACGATGTGACGTTTGCGTCCCTTCACACTCTTGCCTGCGTCAAACCCGCGTGGACCGCCGCTTTCCGTCGTTTTCACACTCTGGCTGTCGATGACGCCGGCCGAGGGAGTGCGCTTGCGTCCCGCCGCCACGCGAACAAGCCCGACCAGGACACGATTGATCCGACGCCAAATTTGCCTGTCACGCCAAGCATAAAAGTAATACTGAACCGTCGAGTACGGAGGAAAGTCCTTCGGCAGAGCGCGCCACTGGCAGCCGGTGGCCAAGATGTAGAGCATCGCATTCGCGACCACGCGCAGGTCAACCTCCCGTGGACGCCCAATCCGACTCGGCTTCGGCAACACTCGCCTCAACAATTTCCACTCCTTATCGGTCATGTCGCTTGCGTAGCGCAGATCATCGCGCCGATATTGTTTGCGGGTGGTTTTGGTCCAAGCCATGTTGTGCCCCCTCGTCGATTCGCAAACGCGAAGGAATCACAGCAGGGCCGAAATCACCCGCTTTCTTTTCGGTCAGCCTCTTAGGACGCAACGCATCGCACGCGGTCTCTCGTTTTGTCCGCAACAGCTCAAGATCGTTTGACGCTGACTTACCTGGTTCCAAGAATCCGATGAAGCATTGTCCCAATCCTGACGGGAAACACCTGCTTCCAGTGTGAGGTACCTCACACTGGAAGCACAAATCCTCACGTAAAGTCGTCCTGGGTTGGGCTGAAGAGCAGTTGTTGCGCGACCCTACAGCTTTACCTGTTCCTAAAAAGCGATTATCGTTCTCCGGTGCAACTCTAGAATGTGTGCTGAAATCAGTTGCGGCGGAGTTCCAGCTTGCGTTGCCGGGGGCCAGGCAAAGGGTGGTTTTCCCGCGATGGCGACGCAACCGAGAACGGAGTGCCGCTTGCGTTGGGTACCGTCACGGAAATTGAATCCGCGTATTGTCGATCAACGTCAACAGGGGAGAGTAGCGATGAAATTACCAAAGCCAGAAGTAGGGCCGAAGTTGACATGGAAGCAGGTGGAGGAATTGACAGATTTGGCCGGCCCCGATGGACGAAAGTACCATGGAGAGCTGCCCGCGACCTGGGACAATGCGGAGTTCGTTTCGAACAATCTCGGCAATATCGATCCCGCGCCCGGATTTCCCGACGGATACGCGCAAAACGTCGCCCTGAAGGCGGCGATTGCAAAGGCGTTTGTCGAGATCAAGAAGATCAATCTCAACGATCCTAATGGGCCGCTGTGGCTGCTGGCGTGGCGGATGTACCCGAATGCAGATCATCCGATGTGGAAGGATGACAGTGGCCCCCAGTGCGGGTGCAATTGCGGGTGCTTCGTTCCGCGCTGATTGCGTACAGGATCGCCGCGCTGGGGGGCCTAGTTCCAGCAGACCACATGGCCATGCTGGCCATGCGGTCGTTCGCGGTAGCGAGGTTTGGACTGGCGCGAGGTGTAGGTGACGATGGGTGGGGCAATGCCGGCCGTTGGCGTCGGATATCGTTCGGCGATCGGCGAGTGGACGCGCGATAATCTCGATCGTTTCGACGTGCTCGAGATCACGGTCGACCACTGCATGGCCGCCAGCAGGACGCTGCGGTCGGCGATCTTCGATCTGGTCGGCCGCATTCCGCTCACCGCGCATGGTGTCGGGCTGTCGCTCGGCACCGACGCGCCGCTCGACCTTGCGTATCTCGACCGGGTGGCCGAGGTGGTCGAGCGCCTTCGGGCGCCGGCGTACAGCGAGCATCTCGCGTTCACGCGGGTTCCGGGCCGCGACACCGCCGCGCTCCTGCCCCTGCCGAAGACCGAGGCGGTCGCCGAGTCGATTGTCAACAAGGTGCGGATGGTGCAGGCGCGGGTGCCGTTTCCGTTCCTGCTGGAGAACATCACCTACGTGTTCGAGTGGCCGGATTCGAAAATGTCCGACGCGGAGTTTCTCAATCTGATCTGCCGCGAGACCGGTGCCGGACTGCTGCTCGACGTCGAGAACGTCCATTTGAACGCGACCAACCATGGGTTCGACCCGTACGCGTTTCTCGACGGGTTGCGCCCGGGGCTGGTCAAAGAAGTGCACATGGCGGGCGGCGTCACCATCCGCGACAAGTTGTTCGCCAAGCCGATCCTTGCCGATTCCCACAGTCATCCGGTTCCGGAGGAAGCCCTCGATCTGCTGGAATACGCACTTGCGCGGCACGCGCCTTCGGTCATCATCCTCGAGCGCGATGATCGGCTCGAGGCCACCGAAGAAATCCTCGACGACGTGGCGCGCATTCGCGCGCGCGTCGCCGGCGCCGGATCAGGGAAGACCCATGACGAAGCGCTTGTTGGATCGGCAGGTTAGTCTCGTCGAATACATGACGAGCGGTGCCGGCATTTTCGGCGGCGATCCCGACGCTCCCTTGGCTCCGGCTCTCCGCGGCATCGACCTGAGCCTGCTGCGCCTCGAGGCGCATTTCTCGTACGCGAAGCGGATGGAGAAGATCAAGGCCGTGTACCCAAAGACCTTCGAGCTGCTGGGTAGCGGCCAAGCCGCCATCGTGCGCGCATTCGTCGAGACGTGTCCGCCGCGCACCATCAGCCGCCTCGACAATGCGCGGCAGTTCCACCGGTTTCTGTCGTCCCGCTGGATGCGCGCGCCGCTCGATCCGCCCTACATCAGCGACGTTGCGGCATGCGAGCTTGCTTGCGCCGAGCTCGACGCCGATGACGACGAGCGGATGGCGCCGGTTGCCGAGAATGAGGGCAACCCAAGCCGGAGCGGCATTCGCCGCTCCCCGGCGGTCGTGCTGCGGCGCTGCGCCCATGACGTGCGGCCCATTTTCGAAACCGGGGCGGATCATGCCGCGCCGGTCGAGCGCGATACGCCGCTGGTGTTCGCCCAGCCCCCGGGCGCAGACAGCCCGCAGGTGTTCGAGGTCATTCCGGCCGTCTTCGACCTGCTCGCCGCGTTGAGCGATTGGACCGATCCGGGCGGGCTCGATGCGGGACCGGACTTCGCCAAGTTCCTCGCGGATATGGCGGCGCGCGGGCTCATCGAGGTACGCCCGTGAGAATTTGCCTCATCGGCAAGTTTCCCCCGATCCAGGGCGGC
>OMSW01000176.1 GCA_900290295.1 Burkholderiales bacterium | reverse complement strand
TGTGCCGCCGCAGGTCGGCCGGGGTGCGCAGCGGCAGCTTTGTCTTGCGCAGCAACTCTGGACCGCATACCGGCACGGTGGTCTCGTCAAACAGCTGTGTGCCCGGCGTGGCGCCCACGCGACCGTAGCGGATTGCAATGTCGATGCCGTCGGCACCATTACTTTTCAATTGAAGTTGGCCATTTCCGCTCGTGGAGCCGTTGAAATGTCCAAATCGATCCCATGCAGACGCTCGAATCGCTCCGCCGCGGTCATCGAAAATCGCGGACACCCATCAGCCGGCCCTGGTCAAGTGTGTTTTCGACCCGATAAAGGCTACGGAATATTGCAGGTCGTCTTGATCTCGGCGATCTTCGTGTCCAGTGCCTTGTTGTAATCCCCGCTTGTCACCTGCCACTTCTCGCCCTCGGTGTGCGTCACAAGGCCTGCGACCAGGCCGATCGGAGCAAATGTCGCTACGCCGGTAGCGGTCTGCTGCGCGACCGTGACTTTCTCGCTCTGCAACACGCGCAGGTCGCCTGGCGCCGTGGCGCAGTTGACTGGCATCGTCTTGGCCTGCTGTTCCTGCGTCGCCTCCTTCTTGTACTCGGACGCACAACCGCCCAGTACCGCCAGCAGGCCAAGCGCGCAAAGGCTTTGGCCCAACACCTTCGTCTTAATCATCTTCACACCTCTTGCGGCTACTGCGAAAAGCAACCTCGCTATAGGTTTCCTGATAATTTCCCTTCCATCTTTTTTAGGATTCGCGATGGGTCTTGTACGCATGCCCGCCTGATCTGCAGTGCAACCACGCTGAGCATTAACTCGACAGACGCTTCTCTGCCCGTCTCCGCTTGACTATCCGAAAACTGCTAACGGCCGCCGAACGCGGCGTAGCGCGTGTACGAAGGCGGCCCGATAACCGCGAGCGTGCAGAAATACTTTGCGCCGCAAGTGAGAGTTGGACGCAGTCGCGGATAGGTGGTCTTTCCTGGTTGTCTGCTTATGGGAAATTTCCACAACCGAGTCCGATTCCAGGTATTGACCCAATTGCAGACTGCGGCGTCAGTAACGTGGGAGAGAACGACCGGCCTTAGTCTCTCGTTGGGGGTCGGGTTGAATAAAAGGGATCAGCGTCCGTTATATTGTCTACTTCAGTTGATCGGCCACTTTGGCAATGCCGGCATTGGCACAGACTTCGTCCTTCTCACCGCCAGGGGCACCAGAGACGCCGACCGCGCCAATTGTTACGTCGCCGATCTTGATCGGGACACCGCCGCCAACAGCGACGACATCCGGGATCTGACGCAAGTATGCGTTGGCCGGATTATCGGTCAGCTTCATGAATTCCAGCGAAGTTTGGCCGCGCGTACGGGCCGTGTAAGCCTTCTTGCGCGCGAATTCCATGGTGTGCGGATTAGTGCCGTCGCCGCGAAGCGACGCACGCACCACTCCCGCATTATCGACAATCACCACGGAAACTTTGTAGCCGTCCTTAGTGCATTGCTCGATCGTGCCTTCGATAATCGCCTGCGCCATTTTCATCGAGACATTCTTCTCGACGAGCGGGGCCTGGGCGCTAGCCGATGCGATGGATGCGACCGCAAGTGCTGTGGCCCCCTTAATTTGTTTGGTGAACTTCATGAATTCCTCATCGTTCAAGCGGACTACAAATGGGGCCCATCGTGGAAAGACCTCCTGGCCATTTACGTCTGAGCCAGCCTGCACGGATAGTCTAGCGAGTGACGCCAGGCTTTACATAGTCATCTGACGGCAAAGGGCCCGGCGTATATCCCGCATGTAACAGCCAGCGCGTACCGCGAATCGCACGACACCCCCCGGGCATGGTTCTAAACCGGAAAAGGGTACTTGGAGACGAACGACTGCCGTTTTTTTAATACTCTACGTCGCCTTTGAGTCGGGGACTACCGATCCAGGGTATTGCACAATCGGTCGGCTTTCAGGATGGAAGCCGACCTTGGTAGCCGATCACATGCATCGCACCAGTCGGCAGGCCGCAGGCACGACTTGCCGGACGAAGACGTTGGTCGCCGAACGGGATCGGGTAATTGCGCTGACCTGAACGGCGGAGAAAGTCTCGATTTCTTCGCACAGCTGCGGACATGTTGCGTGGTTCGCATTCCATCTGGTTGACACGTATCAATATCGATGTGCCCGCAGCTCCTACCATCATGCGCACAAGGCCACGCGGCAGGATCGCTGGGAGATAAGTGGAAGCCCCCGAGGAAAGAATTTTATGTTCAATCAAATGGTTAGAGACGTGATGGAGCGTGAGAACGCTCTTACGCTGACGCCTGAGACCACCGTAAGAATGGCTGCAGAATTGATGGCAAAGAGGAAGACCGGTGCAGTCATGGTCGTCGATCACGAGCGCCTGATCGGCATCTTCACCGAGCGCGATGCCTTGTTCCGGGTTATCGCGTCTGGGCTTGATGCGCGTACCACTCGATTGACCGAGGTGATGACCGTTGAACCGCGAACGGTCGGCCCCAACGACTCGTACGGATACGCACTCGTGATGATGCAGGAAGGCGGTTTCCGCCACGCGCCAGTAATCGAGAGCGGCAAACCGGTTGGGATTGTCTCGTCGCGCAGTGCATTGGACCCCGAGCTTGAAGAATTCGTGTCCGAAGCAAAGCGCCGGGAGCACATCCGAATTGGGCACTAAAGCGCTCGCGTCTGGCTGACTGCTCCGGTTACTTACCGGCTGGAGCATTCGCCGGGTGGGCCTTGCACCCACTGGAAAGTGCCGCCTTGTCACGGCGCACACCCGAAGATACTATGGAGGACTGCACAAGCGAGACCCGTTGCATGAGAACGGGCCTTTTCCAAACT
>OMSW01000051.1 GCA_900290295.1 Burkholderiales bacterium | reverse complement strand
CCGGTCCAGGCCGGAAAGCCGATGCCGTAGATCGATCCGATGTTGACATCGTGAGCCGTCTCGACGACGCCCTCGTTCATGCAGCGTAGGGCTTCCAGGGCCTGGCGCATCAAAAGGCGCTCGCTCAATACGGTGAGTTCCCAGGAAATACCCGGCTTTTCGAACTGTTTCAGACCGGGCCACAAGGTCTTGGGCGCCCCCACGTGGTAATCGTAGTAGCCTCCGCCGTGCACGCGGCCCTTGCGGCGATGTTGCTTGCAGATCATCTCGATGAAGCGCTCGCCCTCGCTGCGGTTGTCAGGCCTTGCTTCCATCGCGAGGTCTACGGCGGCTTGCTCCATGATGCTCACGACCGTCGCCTGCGAGATCTCGTCGGTCACCGCCAGCGGCCCCACTGGCATCCCCGCGGCAATACCGGCTTGTTCAATCACGGCGGCCGGGATGCCCTCCTGAAGCATCTGCGCGCCTTCGGCAATGTAGGTGCCGAAAGTGCGGCTGGTGAAGAACCCGCGCAAGTCGCGCACCACAATCGGTGTCTTTCCAATCTGCAGCCCGAAGTCGTACGCGCGCGCCAGCGTCTCGGCGCTGGTCCTCGCGCCAGCAATAATTTCCACCAGTTCCATCCTGTCCGCCGGAGCTAAGAAATGCAGGCCGATGAAACGCTCGGGCACGGTCGCGGCCGCGGCCAGCCCGGTTATCGGCAGCGTGGAGGTATTGGTGGCGAAGATGCCGTGCTCGGCCAACATGGGCTCGGCCTCGCGCGTGACGTGGGCTTTGAGCTGACGTTGCTCGAACACCGCCTCGATGATCAGGTCGCAGCCTTTCAGCTTTGTCGCGTCGGCGGTGGGAGTGATCAGCGCCAACAGTTCGGCCTGCTTCTGGGCCGTCATCTTGCCCGCCTTCACGCGCTTGTCCGTGAGCCGGGCAGTGTAGGCCTTGCCGGCTTCCGCTCGCTCTAGGGTCAGGTCCTTTAGCACGCAGGCAACGCCGCGCGCCGCGGTTGCGTAGGCGATGCCCGCGCCCATCAAACCGGCGCCGAGGATACCTACCTTGTCGGCCTTCCACTTGGGCACGCCCTTGGGCCGCGCGGCCCCGGACCTGACCGCCAAGCGGTCGAAGAACAGGTGAATCAGATTGCGCGCCACCGGGCCGTTGGCCACGGTCGCAAGTTCGCGCGACTCCAGCCGCAGCGCGGTATCAAAATCGACCTGTGCACCTTCGACCATGCAGGCCAGTGCAGCTTCCGCCGCCGGGTACAGGCCGCGCGTCTTGGCCCGCAACATGGCTGGCGCCACCATCAGCATCTGCGCAATCCTGGGGTCGCTGGGCGTGCCGCCGGGGATCTTGTAGCCATGCGTGTCCCACGGCTGGGTAGCCGCCGGGTGAGCGGCGATCCACACCGATGCAGCGGTGCGTAGCGCGGCCGGCACGTCGCCCCAGTCTGCCACCAGCTCACCAACCAGTCCGGCCGCCTTGGCCTCGGCCGGGCTCATGATCCTGCCCTCTACGATGTACGGCATTGCCGCCTGCAGTCCGAGCAGGCGCACGAGCTTGGTCACGCCGCCGGCCGCCGGGATCAGGCCCAACGTAACCTCCGGGAAGCCGAGTTGCACCTTGCGGTTGTTGACCGCGATTCGATGGTGCGCCGTGAGCGCCAGCTCGAAGCCGCCACCTAGTGCACTGCCGGCGATACAGGCGACAACCGGCCGGTCAAGCGTCTCAAGCCGCCGAAGCTGCCGCTTGACATCCTCGATCCGCCGGAACCAGGACTCGTGTCCGGACGGCCATTCCTTCAGCACGCTCTTTAACTCGGCGCCAGCAAAGAACGTGTCCTTGGCCGAAGCGAGGATGACGCCCCTGATTTTCTCCCTCTCGGCGACCAGGCGATCGACGGCGGCCGTCATGTCGGCCAGCCAGGACTCGCTCATAGTGTTGACCGGCGAGGCAGGGTCGTCGAAAGTCAACGTGACGACCTGTGTGGCTGTATCGACCTCGTAGCGAGTGGTCTCCATCGTGTCTTGTCTCAGACGCGTTCGATGATGGTCGCAATGCCCATTCCGGCGCCGACGCACAGCGTGACCAGGCCGTAGCGTTTGGAGCGCGTCTCCAGCTCATCGAGCAGCGTACCGAGCAGCATCGCGCCGGTGGCGCCCAGCGGGTGGCCTAGCGCGATGGCACCGCCATTGACGTTGACCTTGTCGTGAGGAACACCAAGCTCCTTCATAAAGCGCATTGGCACGCTGGCGAAAGCCTCGTTGACCTCAAACAGGTCGATCTCGTCGAGCGCCAAGCCGGCGCGGGCCAGCGCCTTGCGCGCGGCCGGCGCCGGGCCGGTGAGCATGATCGTGGGATCGGTGCCGACGAGGGCGGTAGCGACGATGCGCGCCCTAGGCTTCAGGCCCAGCTCGCGTCCCTTGCGCTCGCTGCCGACCAGCACCGCGGCGGCGCCGTCGACGATCCCTGAGGAGTTGCCGGCAGTGTGCACATGGACGATGCGCTCGACCTGCGGGTAGTGGCTGATCGCAATTGCATCGAAGCCCATCTGGCCGGCCTGCTCGAAGGATGGCTTGAGCCCGGCCAGACCTTCGAGCGTGCTGTGCGCCTTGATGAACTCATCGCGGGCCAGGATTACGAGGCCGTTTGCATCGCGCACCGGCACCACGCTCATGTCGAAGCGGCCGGCGTCGCGCGCGGCCGCGGCCCGCTGCTGCGACGCCAGTGCAAATGCGTCCAAATCGGCCCGGGTGTAGCCGTCCAAAGTTGCGATCAAGTCAGCGCCAATGCCCTGCGGCACGAAGGCCGTGTCGATGCTGGTGTGTGGATCCATCGCCCAGGCCCCGCCGTCGCTGCCCATCGGTACCCGGCTCATGCTTTCCACCCCGCCGGCCACGATCAGCTCGTCCCAGTCCGAGCGCACGCGCTGTGCGGCCAGGTTCACCGCCTCCAGGCCCGAGGCGCAGAAGCGATTGAGCTGCATGCCGCAGACATTCTCGTGCCAGTGGGCGGCAAGCGCCGCAATCTTGGGCAGGCACCCTCCCTGGTCGCCGATCGGCGTGACAATTCCCATCACCACGTCGTCGACCTGAGCGGTGTCTAGCCGGGTGCGCGTGCGCAGTGCCTCGAGCACGGTAACGGCCAGGGTAATGGGCTTTACCTCGTACAGGGAGCCGTCGGTTTTGCCCTTCCCGCGGGGCGTGCGAACTATGCCCTGTACGCCAGCATTCGCAAGCGACCCTATGTACGGAACTAGGGTTCGGCCACCGGTTCCGTACCCGGCCTAGTCGGACAATTCGGCGCGCATGTCGCGTTGCTAACCCTCGGGAATCGGTGCAAGCTTTCAATTGAGTAGACCGTGCACAATCCGAGACGCCCGCTGCAGCAATTCCTGCAACGTTGGTGGACACGGCCACGCGAGTTCGTGCGTCGGCGGCGCGCCGGCATCCTACGAGAGAGCTCCTGAGGGGACGCTCGTTTGCTCTTGCAGGGTCTCTTACACCGGAGGGATCCGTGATCGTGGAGGCAAGGCGAGGAGAAATCCCAAGCACTGCCGCGGATTCGCCGTCGGTGGCGGTTTCTCCATGGAGCCCGCTGCGCCACGCGACATTCACCGTGGTATGGACCGCGACGGTGATTTCGAACATCGGCACCTGGATGTACAACGCAGCCTCGGGCTGGCTCATGCTAAGCCTTAACCCCGAGCCATTGGTCGTATCGCTGGTCCAAGTGGCGACCAGCTTGCCGATTTTTCTGTTCGCGCTTCCTGCTGGCGCGCTTGCCGACATCGTCGACAAGCGCCGATTTCTCATCGCCGCCGAGGGTGCGACAACGGCAGTAGCTGCAATCATCGCGGCGCTTGTCTGGCTGGGCATCGTCACTCCAGCAACCTTACTTTTATTCACGTTCGTGCTCGGCGCTGGCGCGGCGCTGACGGCTCCTGCCTGGCAATCGATCGTACCGCAGCTCGTGCCGAAACAAGAATTGGCTGCTGCGGTTGCGGCCAACAGCGTCGGTATCAATATCAGCCGGGCGCTGGGTCCGGCGCTTGGCGGCGTGATCATTGCCGCGTTCGGTATCGCGGTCCCGTTCTGGCTCAACGCCGTCAGCAATCTTGGGATTGTGGCTGCGCTGCTGTGGTGGCGCTCGCCGCAAAAGGCTGCTCGCCTTCTACCGGCGGAACGTTTTGCTAGCGCCGTTCGCGCGGGCATCCGCCACACGCGGCATAATTCACACTTGCGGGCGACGTTGACGCGAGCCGTGGCGTTCTTCCTGTTCGCCAGTGCGTATTGGGCGCTTCTTCCGCTTGTCGCGCACAACCAGATCGCCGGCGGACCGGAGCTCTACGGCACGTTGCTCGGTGCGATCGGAGCGGGCGCCGTCGGCGGTGCTTTTGCCCTGCCGTGGCTCAAGGCGAAGATCGGGCCGGACCGGACCGTGGGAGCGGGGACCGTCGGGACAGCCGTTACGCTGGTGCTGTTCGGGCTGGCGCGCGGTCCCGTCCTGGGCTTGTCCGCAAGTATCATCGCCGGCGTATCGTGGATCGCGGTCTTGGCGAGTCTCAATGTATCGGCTCAGGTAGCTGTGCCGGATTGGGTGCGCGGACGAGGGCTTGCGATGTTTGTAACCGTTTTTTTTGGGGCCATGACCGTCGGCGGTGTGGTTTGGGGACAAGTGGCCGAAATCGTTGGCCTGCCCGCTACGCACTTCATTGCCGCAGCAGGTGCTCTCATTGCCATTCCTCTGACGTGGCGCTGGAAGTTGCAGACCGGTGCCGGGATTGACCTCACGCCATCCATGCACTGGCCCGCGCCTGTCATCACCCACGAGGTCGAGAACGATGAAGGACCGGTGCTGGTGACGGTCGAGTACCGGATCGATCCTGGGAGCCGTGAAGCGTTTCTGACCGCGCTCGAAAAACTGGCTCACCAGCGCCGACGTGACGGCGCTTACGCATGGGGCGTATTTGAAGATTTGGCCAAAGAAGGGCGCTTTCTGGAAACTTTCCTCGTTGAATCCTGGCTGGAGCATATGCGCCAGCATCAGCGCGTGACCAATGCTGATCGCATACTGCAAAATGTGGTGCATCAGTTCCAGGTCGGGGGCGCGCCCAAGGTCACGCACTTCATCGCCGCGGAGCCGGGCGCACCTCGCGAGCAGTAGGAGAACGTACCGATTACAGCAAGCTGTCCATGCGTCGCACCGAGATCGACGGTCGGTTCGCGCCGTTTCAATTCGGCTTCGGCAACCGTCGCACCCCCTGTGGCAATGCGATGACCTGCGTAGCATTCCTACATGGTGGCCGGGATTCACCGCGGTACGCTTGGCTAGGTGGAATTTGGAGGAACCATGTTGCGCGATCAGCCCTCCCAAGCCAGCGCGGCGACAAGCCTGCTGGTCGAGAAGAAAACGCACTGCATCCCCCGTTTCACGACCCAGGGAGGTCGCCTGATCAAGGATGTCCGCGTGGGGTATGAAACCTACGGGCGGCTTAACGAAGCCGGCGACAACGCCATTCTGATCTGCCATTACTTCTCTGGAAGCTCCCACTGCGCTGGCAAATATCATCCCGACGATCAATTGGCCGGCTATTGGGACGCCATCATTGGACCTGGCAAGGCGATCGACACGGACCGCTACTTCGTCGTCAGCGCCGACACCATGTCCAATGTTTGCCCCAAGGACCCTATGGTCACCACCGTTGGCCCGGCCACAATCGATCCCGATACTGGGCGAGCCTACGGCTCGACGTTCCCAATCGTCACGATCCGGGATTTCGTCCGTGTCCAGAAGACGCTCTTGGACGATTTGGGCGTCAAGCGCCTGAGATGCGTCAGCGGGCCGTCCATGGGAGCCATGCAGACGTTCGAATGGGGTGCCCAATATCCTGACATGGTGGAAAAGCTGATTCCCGTCGTAGGTGCCGGTCTGCATGCCGAGCCCTATTTCATCGCCGAGATCGACCTTTGGACTCTGCCCATCCTGTTGGATCCGAATTGGAAAGGGGGCAATTATTTCGGTGGTCCGGAACCCGCCGAAGGACTGCGGCAGTCCTTGAAGATCATTACTGTGACCGCCCGGGCACCGGGTTGGGCGCAAAGGTTGTTCGGCCGCGGCTGGGCCAAACCTGATGCCGATCCTCTGACAGGGTCGGACAACCAGTACAACGTCGAGAGCACGCTTGATGCCCTGGTGACCGAGCGCAGCCGCTTTGCCGATGCCGCCCATTTGGTGCATTTGGTACGGGGCTGCCGCATCTACGATGTTGACGAAGGGGGCAGCTCGGTCAAGGCGATCCGCGCCCCGACGCTCTTGATTTCGGTTACCACCGACGGGGTCATGTTCCCGGCCTATTCCCGTCGTGCCGCCGAGGAATTGC
>OMSW01000024.1 GCA_900290295.1 Burkholderiales bacterium | reverse complement strand
ACGTGTCGCATCTGCGCCAGCGAGTGCGAGGTAGTTTGTAATTGTCCTCACATCGCTTACGGGATGTAGCCAATGCGCGCTTCCATCTCGTTGGCGCATGTCTTCCGTAAGGCCTATGGTCTATTGCATTGCAACAGGAGACGCCAATGAGTCACCAGCCAACCGCAGAACAAAAGATCTGGATGTATCGGCACATGTTGCTGTCGCGCGCATACGAAAACACTTTGCAAACGATCTACATGGAGGGCAAGACGCCGGTGTTCAACATGGCGCATGGCACCATTCCCGGTGAGATGCACCTGTCGCAGGGGCAAGAGCCCTGCGCCGTCGGAGTCTGCGCGCATCTGACCGCCGCCGACTCGATTACGGCAACCCACCGTCCGCATCACATCGCGATTGCCAAAGGCGTCGATCTTAAGCGTATGACCGCCGAGATCTTCGGCAAGCGCGATGGCCTATCTGGCGGGCGTGGTGGCCATATGCACCTGTTCGACAGCAAGGTGCGTTTTTGCTGTAGTGGCATCATCGCGCAAGGCATGGGGCCAGCGGTCGGCATGGCCCTCGCTCGAAAACTTTCCGGAAAGCCAGGCGTCGCTGTCTCATTCATCGGCGAGGGCGCGGCGAACCAGGGCGCGTTCCACGAGGCGCTAAATCTGGCATCACTGTGGAAGCTGCCGGTAGTCTTCGTGATCGAGGACAACGCCTGGGGGATTTCGGTGGCGAAACATGCGTCCACCTCAGTGTCCGTCAATAGCATGCGAGCAGGCGCTTACAGCATGCCCGGAATCGAAGTGCTTGACAACGACCCGATAGCGATATTTCAGGAGGCCGGTGAGGCGATTGCGCGCGCTCGGCGCGGCGAAGGGCCAACCTTGATCGAAATCGAGACGGATCGACTGGCCGGCCACTTCATGGGAGATGCCGAAGGCTATCGCCCGGTCGGTGAGTTGGATCGCTTGAAGGCGCGCGATCCGATCCCGCGGATGAAGGCGCTGCTTTTGGCCGAACGTGTATTGGACGAGTCCGCGGCATCGAAAATCGAGCGCGAGGCGCAAAAAGTCGTCGACGACGCCGTCACCTTTGCGCGCCAAAGCCCGTACCCCCAGCCGCTCGAGGCGCTCGAGAAGCTCTATGCCTGACGCGCTCGACCAACCATGACAGGAGACAAGAGATGAGCACATCGGATTCCGGCCGGCGTTTCACCGTGACGCGCGCTGTCGCCGAGGCCATAGCACAGGAAATGCAACGCGACCCTAACGTTTTCGTAATGGGCGAAGATATCGCAAAGCTGGGAGGTGTATTTGGCAATACGCGTGGCCTGCTTGAGCTTTTCGGTCCCGAGCGGATCCGGGACACGCCGATTTCCGAGACGGCATTCATCGGCGCGGGAGTTGGTGCTGCCGCCGAAGGGATGCGTCCGATTGTTGAGTTGATGTTCATCGACTTCTTTGGCGTGTGCTTCGACGCGATCTACAACCTCGCCGCCAAGCAGTCATATTTTTCCGGAGGGCAAGTAAAGTGCCCACTGGTGCTGATGACCTACGCCGGCGGGGGTTACGGCGACGCCGGACAGCACTCGCAATGCGTATGGTCCAGCTTTGCGCACATGCCCGGACTCAAGGTGGTCGTGCCGTCCAACGCCTACGATGCCAAGGGGCTCATGATCTCGGCAATCCGGGACGACAATCCGGTAGTGTTCATTGGGCACAAGGCGCTGCAAGGAATGGGCTGGCTCGGCACCGAGAAGGGATCGATTGTGGAGGTGCCGGAAGCTTCGTATACGGTCCCACTGGGCCAGGCCAAGACGGTCCGTACCGGCCGCGATATCACGATCGTCGGCCTCGCGCTCACCGTGCACCAGGCGCTCGAGGCGGCGGACCAGCTCGGCAAGGAAGGCATCGATGCGGAGGTGATCGACTTGCGCAGTCTAGTGCCGCTTGATCGCAAGGCGATCATCGATTCCGTACGCAAGACGGGACGATTGCTGGTGGTCGACGAGGACTACACGAGCTATAGCGTGAGCGCGGAAGTGATCGCGACGGTGGTCGAGCATGACGTTAGGATGCTCAAGGCCGCGCCGAGACGCATTGCGTACCCCGATGTGGTCATTCCGTTCTCGCGGCCGATGGAGCAATTTGCCCTGCCCAATGTCGAAAAGATCGTCACCGCCGTCCGCGAAATGGCTGCACGCGCCCCTGCCCATGCCTGAAGTTATTGTTCCAAACGACGGGTGGGAAGGCGATGCACCGGGCGCAGTGAGTGTGTGGTTTTATAGCGATGGCCAGCAGGTTGCGCAGGACAGCCTGCTGGCCGAAGTGATGGTGGAAAAGGCAACCGTCGAGATCCATGCGCCCGCTGCTGGCCGGCTTCACATCCGAATTTCCGCCGATGAGCTGGTACACAAGGGTGACGTACTTGCGACAATCACGTGAGCGGTGTTGAATGGCTTGTCGATGCGCAGTCCGAGCAGGGATGGATAGCGGACCGGCTGCGCGGGGAAGACAGACAGGTGCGAATCGCTGGCTGCACGTACGGGGTCCCCGTTCTGCTGCTTCCGACCGTCCAGTTCACCGATGCCAGAGTGCTGGCGCGATCTTGCCGATCCGGTCTTCCCATGTTGCGCCGATATGGAGGTGGAGCGGCTGTTCTGGCTGGTCCCTGGCTCGCATCATTGAATCTTTGGGTTCCAGCAGGCCAGCGACCGTTGCCGACCGGCCTGGCGGCGCTGCGCCAATGGGTCGGTCAGATGCATGTTGGCGCGCTAAATCGACTCGGCTTCCAGACCCGCCTCGCGCAAGTGGCCACTGTCGAGTTGGTCGAGGTATGCGCTGCGCTGCGTGCAGCCTGCTTCGGCGCCGCCAGCATCGGTGAAGTGCTCGATGACGTCGGCCGCAAGGTGGTGGGCATCTCCCAGCACCGCAGCCCACGGGGGACTTGGATCGGTGCGGGTACGCTCGTGGGTCCGACCGACTGGTCGCTGCTATGCCAGACGCTCGGTCTACCGGGAAGCGTGACGCGGTTGCTGCACGAGCGCACGAGTTGGTGCCCGCTGCGAGCGCGTCTCGTGTTGACCGCCGTCGCGGCCGAGGTGAGTTGCTCACTTGAATCCGCATGCGGGGCGAAGTTCGTTCCTGAGTATTACCGGCAATCTGCGTCTTCATCCGAAACGAAGTCAGCCGCACGTCTTTGACGAACTGTATAACCGCCGGCGCCTGCCATTCGAACTGGACTCTGCCTGCCCCAAAGGCGTTCGACAAGCGCAGGGCCGCAAGCACGCCAATTGTTGCTGCGCCCTTGGATCGAACGTTTTCGCTTATATCGATCTAGCGCGTGGAATCGATCCGCTGGCCGGTTTGATTTTTTCCCTGCTAGGAAAACAAGAATCCCTAATTCACGTTCGAACGCAGGAGCTAGGGCACGGCGGGGCGAGCTCGAGGACCGTAGCTCTGCGGCGCAGAATTTTGCTAACGAAACAAGCCCGAAAGTGCTTACTTTCGCAGTAAATCTCGCTGTTTCGGAAAATTTGTACTGGAGATTGGTTCGCCCGGGACTACGTCTCCGCCGGCATCGGAACGTGGCACACTGGGCCGGATTCAACACCGAGGAATATGTAAGCGCGCCCGCCGATGATTCCCTGAATCGTTCTTGGCCGAACGCTGCTAGACGAACCCGGTGTCGGCTACCTGATCCAATGGTGAGATACCCATGAACACACAGCAATCCCCCGCCGTTTCTCGAGCCCGCGGCGCGACCGAGCCGCCGCTGATCGAGCTCACCACCGGCCAGATGCTGGCCGAGACGGTCGCACGGTATGCCGACCGTGAGGCACTCGTGGTGGTGCACCAGGGCATCCGTTGGACTTGGCGGGAACTGCTGCAGCGCGTCGACCAAATGGCGGCGGGCCTACTGAACTGGGGGCTGGAGCCAGGCGATCGGGTTGGCATCTGGGCGCCAAATTGCGCCGAATGGGCGGTTACGCAATTCGCCACGGCGCGTGCCGGGCTAGTCCTAGTTAACATCAACCCGGCCTACCGGCGCACGGAGCTGGAATACGCACTGAACAAGGTCCAATGCAAGGCGCTGGTGATGGCTCCGGCGCTCAAGACCAGCAATTATCTCGAAATCATCAACGTCCTGGTCCCCGAGCTGGCGACCTGNNGATTGACGGAGCTCGGCGCGCGTTTGACCAGCAAGGACGCGATCAACATTCAGTTCACCTCGGGCACCACGGGCTTCCCCAAGGGGGCCACGCTGACGCATTGCAATATCCTTAACAATGGCTTTTTTGTCGGTGAGGCGATTCGGCTGACAGCGAAAGACCGCTTGTGCATTCCGGTGCCGCTGTATCACTGCTTCGGCATGGTGATGGGCAATCTGGGCTGCCTGACCCATGGTGCGACCATGGTCTATCCGGCCGAGGTATTTGACCCGCTCTCGGTGCTACAGGCCATTGCGGCCGAGCGCTGTACTGCGCTATACGGCGTGCCCACGATGTTCATCGCGGAGCTGGATCATCCTCGATTCGGTGAGTTCGACTTGACGACGCTGCGCACGGGCATCATGGCCGGCTCCCCCTGTCCGGTGCAGGTCATGAAGCGCGTGCAGGGGCAAATGAACATGCGCGAGGTCACGATCGCCTACGGAATGACCGAAACCTCTCCCGTTTCTACGCAAAGCGCCGTGGATGATCCGCTGGACCGACGCGTATCGACAGTGGGCCGTGTGCAACCGCACCTGGAGATCCAGATCGTCGATATCGAGGGCAAGCCCGTGCCCCGCGGCACTACCGGCGAGTTCTGCACTCGGGGCTATTCGGTGATGACCGGCTACTGGAACGACGAGGCCAAGACGCGCGAGGCCATTGACCAAGACGGCTGGATGCATACCGGGGACCTGGCCACGATGGACGCCGATGGCTACGTGAACATTGTCGGACGCCTGAAGGACATGGTCATCCGCGGCGGGGAAAACGTCTATCCCCGCGAGATTGAAGAGTTCCTTTACCGTCATCCAAAGGTGCGGGACGTGCAAGTAGTGGGCGTTCCGGACGCCAAGTATGGCGAGGAGCTATGCGCCTGCATCGTGTTGCGCGAGGGTCAACAAGCCAGCGTCGAGGAGATCAAGGAATTTTGCATGGGGCAAATTGCCCACTACAAGGTGCCGCGCTACATCAAGTTCGTCGAGGACTTTCCGATGACTATCACCGGCAAGATCCAGAAATACCTGATGCGCAAGCAGTTGGCAGAGGAATTTGGCTTGTCGGAGCAAAAAACCGCGTGACGCTACTCGGCCGGCGCAGGCCACTCGGTTTTCTGGTCCAATGATTACTACCG
>OMSW01000053.1 GCA_900290295.1 Burkholderiales bacterium | reverse complement strand
GCGGGAACACCGAGGACCACGGCGCACGCGCATGCCGCATCGGGACGGTACGAAACGATGGACATGAACTCCGCACTGCAACTCAGACCCGCTTGCCACGGCTCCGGCGGGCAGGTCCTGCTCGTCGGCACGGGTCCCGGCGACCCGGATCTTCTCACGGTGCGCGCGCTGCGCCTGATCGAGCACGCCGACGTGGTGCTGTTCGACAACCTAGTTGCGCCCGAAATACTTGCCCTGCTGCCGCCGAGCGCCGAGCGCATTTACGTCGGCAAGCAACGCAACAACCACGCGATGCGTCAGGAGGCGATCAACGCGCGGATGGTCGAACTGGCCCGGCGAGGCCGTTGCGTGCTGCGTCTGAAGGGCGGCGATCCGTTTGTGTTCGGCCGCGGCGGCGAGGAGATCCAGACGCTGTCGGCGGCCGGGATCCCGTTTCAGGTGGTGCCCGGCATCACCGCGGCCAGTGGCGCCTCCGCCTATGCCGGCATCCCCTTGACGCACCGCGACTGCGCGCAGTCTTGCACCTTCGTCACCGGGCATCTGCAGGACGGATCGATCGATCTGGACTGGCCGGCGCTGGCACGCCCGCGCCAGACGGTCGTGATCTACATGGGCCTGCTGACGTTGCCGCTGCTGTGCGCGCGCTTGGTCGAGCATGGCCGCTCGCCGGGTACGCCCGCCGCCATCGTGCAGGAAGCGACCCGGCCGGGACAGCGTGTCGTGGTCGGCACGCTTGCGTCCTTGCCAACACTGGCAGCACAGGCTGGCTTGAAGGCGCCGACCGTGATCGTGGTGGGCGAGGTTGTTGCAATGCGACGGGAGCTCAATTGGTACACAAGTCAAGCGACGACATGCTGACCTGCACCGGTTCGCGCCTGCCGTCGACGAAATCCGCATCGGAATCGAATCGGCCGTTGTGCGCCGGATCGATGCGTTTGCCCTTCGCGATCACGCACACGCGCAATGACGTAGTGGCACACAGTGATCGGCTTGATGCGCATCAAAAGAGCAGCGCACGCTCCGTGGGAGAGTGTTAGTTGGGAAGATAGGTGCTGGGCGAATTTGTCTTCGCGCGACGCGGCGAAATCGACCTGGAGCTGGGAACCATAGCCATAACGGAGACATGAGATGCCGACATTCGTACACACGGAAAAATGCGATGGCTGCAAGGGGGGGACCATGACGGTCTGCATGTACATCTGCCCCAACGATCTGATGAAGCTCGACACCGCGCGGATGAAGGCCTACAACCAGGAACCCGACCAGTGCTGGGAGTGCCAGTGCTGCGTCAAAGCCTGCCCGCAACAGGCGATCGAGGTGCGTTCCTTCGCCGACTGGGTTCCGATGGGCGGAGCAGTGATTCCCATGCGTACCGACACCACGATCATGTGGACCATCAAGTTCCGCGACGGCGAGATCAAGCGCTTCAAGTTTCCCGTGCGAACGACTGCGGTCGGCTCGATCAACCCGTATGGCAACAAGCCAGAGTTGGGTGATCCTCGCGATCAACGCCTGTTCACCGAGCCGGGCAAGCAGTTGCCGGTCATCGCGTCCTAGGCCACAGGTCGCAGTACGCACTTCCATCGCACCTAATCAGGAACCCTGAAAATGAGTGAAGCTAGCTTTGGCAATCCGCAGATCGTCGAACTCGAAACCGATGTCTTGATCGTCGGAGGGGGTATGGCCGCCTGCGGGGCGGCGTTCGAGGCGCGGCGCTGGGCCGGCGACGACGTAAAGATCACGCTGGTAGATAAGGCGGCGATGGACCGTTCCGGGGCCGTCGCGATGGGACTTTCGGCCATCAACACGTACCTGGGTGAGAACACCCCGGAGGACTATTGCCGGTACGTTTCGGCCGATTTGATGGGGATCACACGCGACGACCTGGTATTCGATGTCGGCCGTCATGTCGATGACTCGGTGCATCTGTTCGAGGAGTGGGGCCTGCCGATCTGGAAGGACAAGAGCACCGAAGGAGTGGCGCTAAAGGACGGAGGCAAGCCGGTTCGCTCGGGGCGCTGGCAGATCATGATCAACGGCGAGGGATACAAACCCATCGTCGCGGAGGCGGCGAAGAAGGCGCTCGGAATCGACAACGTGCGGGAGCACAAGCTGTACGTCATCAAGGCCAAGGCCATCCTGGACGTCGCCGGTGGCGCGGTCAACGTATTTCGACCGCGGACCACGGGCGAAGGCATGGGGCGCGTCTGGTACCCGGTTTGGAATGCCGGATCGACGTACGCAATGGCGGCCGAGGTCGGTGCGGAGCTCACGATGATGGAGAACCGCTTCGTCCCGGCCCGGTTCAAGGATGGGTACGGGCCGGTCGGTGCCTGGTTCCTGCTGTTTAAGTCGAAGGCAGTAAATGGCTTCGGCGAGGACTACGTCACCAAGCATGCCGACCTTCTGACGCAGTTCGCGCCCTACGACAAGGCCTTCGTCGTGCCGAGCTGTCTGCGTAACCACGCAATGCTCAAGGAGATGAAGGAAGGTCGCGGACCGATTTTGATGGATACGCCCGCGGCCATGGCGAAGCTGACGTCCACCATGACGCCCAAGGAGGTCAAGCATCTCGAGGCCGAGGCCTGGGAGGATTTTCTCGACATGTGCATCGGCCAGGCCGGCGTCTGGGCGGGCATGAACATCCGGCCAGAACAGACCGCATCCGAACTGATGCCCACCGAACCGTACCTGCTCGGCAGCCACTCCGGATGTTGCGGCATCTGGGTCTCCGGCCCCGAGGACATCTCCCCGCCCGAGTGGCAATGGGGCTACAACCGCATGACGACGGTCAAGGGCCTGTTCTCCGCAGGAGACGGTGTTGGCGCCTCTGGTCACAAGTTCTCTTCCGGATCCCATGCCGAGGGCCGCATCGTCGGCAAGGCGATGGTTCGCTTCTGTCGCGATCACAAGGACTTCAAGCCCCGCTTCAAGACCGACATCAAGACGATCACCGAAGAGATATACCGGCCGGTGCGCAACTATCTGGAGCACAAGGACAAGACCACGGCCGAGGACGTGAACCCTTACTACATCACGCCGCGGATGTTCCAGTTACGTCTGCAGAAGATCATGGATGAGTACGTCGCCGGCGTCTCGACCTATTACCAGACCAACGGCAAGCTTCTCGAGATGGCCGCGAAATACCTGGGAATGCTCAAGGAGGACAGCGTGAACATGCGCGCCAAGGACCTGCATGAGCTGATGCGGGCCTGGGAGAACTATCACCGCCTGTGGACCGGCGAAGCACACATGCGCCACATCACGTTCCGCACCGAAACACGCTATCCCGGCTTCTACTACCGTGCCGACTATCCGAATCTGGACGATGCCAACTGGAAATGCTTCGTCAATTCGCGGTT
>OMSW01000185.1 GCA_900290295.1 Burkholderiales bacterium | reverse complement strand
ATTTGGGTGTTGCGGATCTGCATTGCCTGGTCCAGCGTCTTGCCCTTGACCCACTCGGTGACCAGGGAACTCGATGCGATTGCCGAACCGCATCCATAGGTTTTGAAACGGGCGTCCTCGATGACACCGTCATCGTTGACCCGGATCTGCAGCTTCATCACGTCGCCGCAAGCCGGCGCGCCCACCATGCCAGTTCCAACCGAATGATCCGTACGATCAAAGGATCCGACATTGCGCGGATTCTCGTAGTGATCGACGACTTTTTCGCTGTAGGCCATGTTCCACTCCCTTGGTTCAATGCGCAGCCCACTGCACAGTGTTCAAATCGACCCCCTCCTGGTGCATCTCCCACAATGGCGACATGGCGCGCAGCTTTGCGACCTTTTCCGTCAGCAGCTGGATGGTGTAATCGATTTCCTCGGCCGTCGTGAAGCGCCCGACCGTAAATCGGATGGAACTGTGCGCCAGCTCGTCGCTGCGACCCAGGGCACGCAACACGTAGGATGGCTCAAGGCTGGCCGAGGTGCAGGCCGACCCGGAGGAGACCGCAATGTCCTTGATCGCCATGATCAAGGATTCGCCTTCGACAAAATTGAAACTGACATTGAGGTTGTGCGCCACCCGGCGCTCGGGGTCGCCATTCAGATACACCTCCTCGATCCGGCTCAAGCCGCTCCAGAGCCGGTCGCGCAAGCCGCGAATGCGTTCGTTCTCGGCGCCCATTTCGGCCTGCGCGATGCGGAAGGCCTCGCCCATGCCCACGATCTGATGAGTCGGCAGTGTCCCCGAACGCAGGCCCCGTTCGTGGCCACCACCGTGCATTTGTGCTTCCAGGCGCACGCGCGGCTTGCGCCGCACGTATAAGGCGCCAACTCCCTTGGGGCCATAGGTCTTGTGTGCGGAAAAGGACATCAGGTCGACCTTGAGTGCCGCTAGGTCGATGGCGACCTTCCCGGTGGCCTGTGCCGAATCAACGTGAAATAAGATTCCGCGCTCGCGACAGATATCACCGAGCGCGGCAATGTCCTGGATCACGCCGATTTCGTTGTTGACCAACATTACCGATGCCAGCACAGTATCGGGTCGCAGGCTGGCAGTAAATCGCCCAATGTCGAGCAGCCCGTCCGCTGCAACGTCGAGGTAAGTAACCTCGAAGCCCTCGCGCTCGAGCTCGCGCATCGTATCCAGCGTTGCCTTGTGCTCGGTCTTGACCGTAACCAGGTGCCGGCCCTTGTCGCGGTAAAAGCGCGCAGCGCCCTTGATCGCCAGGTTGATTGACTCGGTCGCCCCGGAGGTCCAGATAATTTCGCGCGAATCGGCATTTACCAGCGAGGCGACTTCCTCGCGGGCCTGCTCCACGGCCCGCTCGGCGTCCCAGCCATAGGAATGGCTGCGGGACGCCGGATTGCCGAAACTGCCGCGCAAGTACGGCAGCATCCTATCGAGCACCCGCGGATCGACCGGCGTGGTAGCCGAATAGTCAAGATAGATGGGCAGCTTCATCGTGTCGTGGAATTCTCAACCGACCGCTGTGCTTTCATCAACGGGCCGAGTACCACTCCAGCGGTTATTTGACGGAGCGGTCACCGGTCGAACCGCCGTCGACTGTTGCGCAACCAGGTTGGCCAGCGATACAGAATCGAGGTAATCGACCATGTGCCGGTTCAAACTGGCCCAAAGATCGTGCGTCATGCAGCGGTGGTCATTGTCGCAATTCGCCTTTCCCGCGCATTGTGTTGCATCAAGCGGCTCATCGACCGCGAAGATGATGTCCGCGACTGAGATGTCGGCTGCCAATTTTCCTAGTCGGTAGCCACCACCCGGGCCGCGGGTACTCTCCACCAAGCCATGACGCCGCAGCTTCGCGAACAGTTGCTCCAGATAGGAAAGAGAAATGGTTTGCCGCTGACTGATTCCCGCGAGCGTCACCGGTCCCTTGTGCTGCCGCATCCCCAGATCGATCATTGCCGTCACAGCAAAACGGCCCTTGGTAGTCAATCGCATAGATAGTCCCCCCTTTATCGTCATGGGTAACGCGGTATGCCTTGTCGGCAAGGATCACGC
>OMSW01000061.1 GCA_900290295.1 Burkholderiales bacterium | reverse complement strand
AGCCACCACCGTCAGCGGACGCAAATTGCGGGATATTGCGTCGCGACAAGTGCGGAATGTACGTTATGTAGCGACGGTTGGCCGGCTGAAGGACCCGCCGACGTACTCATTGCGACGCGCTCAGGTCCTTCTGGCCGGTGGGGACGATTTCCCGTGCGCCCGAAAGCGTAAAGACGTCGGTGTCGAGGTGCCGTTCCGCTTCCAGACCGGCCAGCAGGCTGGCGCTGTCCGACGATTCGCTCTGCGCTGCCTCGGAGCGGACCGCGGCCGAATCGGCCCGCGCAGTCAGGTGCCAGCGTTGTGTGACGTCGTACTTCCAGTCACCTTACATCCAAACCACCCCGACGTGCGAAGCGAGCATCTGCTCACTGGTCAGATTCAAGTCGCGGACGTTTAGCCCGAAGTTCCACCGTGCGCTGAGTGAGTTTTCCTTTGCATCACAGGGGCTTGGCGTTAGATTGGAGTTCCGCGTCTTGGTATACCCCCGGATTTGCTGGAGGAGCTCGAGGGCGCGCTGTTGCTCGGCGTTGGGGTTGTGAGGATCTCAACGGTCGGCCCCTCAGGGCCGGCGTTGGGGGGGTGCGTCAGGTGTTGTCCGCAAAGTTGGCTAGTTCTTCGAGCAAACTGACAAGGCTGTGCGCGGGCGAGCTGTCATCGAGCGTGCGGCGGGCCACCTTGGCCAGAGCGGATTTGGAGCGTTTGGCCGGGGCCACCGGATCACGCGTTTTCTTGACCTGCTGATCGGAATCGGCAAACATCAACTCGCGCCAGGCCTCGCGCATGTCCCACTCGACATGGCAGACGAGCATGTACAGCAAAATGCGCGCACGTACCCGATCGGCGGTGCGATGGTGGATCGGGCGCACCCAAAGGTCGACGGTGTTGAGCGAGCGAAACGCCCGCTCGACGTCGGCCAGCGCCTTGTAGACTTGCGCGCACTTGGGCAAATCCATCTGCGCTGCGCTCGCTGAAGTGCGGATTATCGAGATGCCGTCGGCCGCCGCCTCGGGGGCAATGCCGTGGCTGTTGCGTGCGAAGGTGAAAGTGCGTGCGTAGCTTGGCCAGTTCCGGATTGCGGCAGGCGATCAGGCGCTGGCCCGGATATTCCGGCGAGCTCATCTCGAGTAGGTTGCGCTCGTCGAATAGGCCCAGCCGCAGATGGCCCTGCTCGACGAGCGCGCGGACCGAAGCGCTCTTCGGTGTGCTGAGCCGGCCGATACCTTCCATCTCCCGCATCTGCTCGATGTTCTTCTGACTGATTCTTCCGAGGTCCCCTACCATGACCAGTTGTTCGGTGCCGAATTTCTCACGCAGCCGCCTGATCTCGGGCGTCAGGGTCACGCTGTCGCCAATATCGCCCTCGTACACCGACATGGCCACCGGGCAGCCGTGCGCATCGGTGATAGTCGACCTGCAGCATGCCTTTGCGGCCGTCGCGACTGTAGCCGAGCTTGGCAAACGGGCGGGTGGTAGTGCCCCCAAAGTAGCTCGACAACAGGTTGTACAACACCAGGGGGCCGCCGCTCGGCTGACGCGCGGCGAGCTTCTTCTGGATGGTGTCCTGGTGTGCAAGCAGCCAGTCCGTGGCCGCGTACAGATCATCCTCGTTGGTATCGGCCACGCCGAAGTCTTTCGGCCAAGGTCGTGGTGTGCAACCAGCGCGTGGTGGCGAGCTTTTCGTGTGGAGCGAGGATGCGCAAAGCCACCATCGCCAACAATCGTTTGCTTTCACGGCAGGCCTCGGAGGCGACCGCCGAAGCCAAGCCCAGACGCTCCATGGTTGAACCAACCGCTTGCACCGCACCATGCGCGCGGAAGCCGCTGACGTCATAGGCTTCACCCAGGGCCACGAAGCTCTCGCCCGCCAGGCAGCGGCAATTGATCTGGAAGAGGTGGTCGGGCAGGTGAGAGAGATCGCGCAGTATCTCGTTCTTGACGACGCCCAATTCGCGATTACTGCAACGCAGCAGATGGGCGCGGTAGACCCGATCCTTGTATTTGCGGGTCGTGGTGACGACGTGATCGGTTCTGGTCGCGAAGGCACAAAGCCAGATAAGCCCAGGAACCTCCAAATATCCGGCCATAAAGGCGTTACACATTTGGCACAAGAAAGACCTCTCCGCGCCAATTATTCCTAATCGTCACGGGGAGTTAGATGGCTCAGCGTGACGACGCCGAATAGGAACTTCCGTCCAATGCCGACCTTCGATCGGTGGCGGCCCCAATGCGGTTTATATAGTGGAGCAGAACCGGATTGAAATGCGGAACGGCAAGTTCGGCGCGCAACCGCTGTCATTGGCCTTCCACGACGGCTCGTGACAATCTGCGGCACCATTTACAACGCAAGGTTATTACAAATATGCGGTACGAAATATCGCGTTAGCGATGCCTCCTTTGAACGCTGCAATTAGCCCTTAGCGCCTTGCCCAAAAGCCCGCCAAGCTCGAATTATGAGGATTCATTTTTCATATTCTGCAATGCCGCATAGACGTGGCAGACTAGACAGGAAAAATATCCAACTACCTGAAAATAAACACTATTTTTGCAAAACGATTTTGCAGAAAGAAGCATTGAAAAATTGCCGTCAGAAAACTTCCGCAAAGTTTTTTTCATACCGCAGTAAGAAAAACGAGAGTATTCTAGGACTCCCGCACACAAGTCGGCATTCATGTGTAAGGCCCTAAATACGGTATACATTGCATGGGATGCGTCTTGCGAGCGTGATGCGGTTTTTTGGGAGGAGTCCGGTCGAAGCGGCCAACCGAACGGACTAGCCGAAGCGTGTGCGTGTTGGCACCGACCATGCTAGAGACGGGAGCATGTCATGGCATCGAAGTTCATGCGTCGTGAGTTCCTGGTCGACATGATGAAGGCAGCTGACATTGTCATGATGCTCATCTGTCTGCTGGGAGCCACCTATTTTCAATTCTCTCATTTGAAAAGCTTGCCGCTGGAAGATTTTCTCGGGATCCGCATCAAGGTTCAGAATGCCGCGCTGTTGGGATGCTGGCTCGTGGGCTGGAGCTGGCTGCTGTCGCATTTCCATGCGTACGACACCCGTCGATTGATTTCCGGTGGCTCGTCAGAAATCATGGATCTGCTGCGGGCCACGACCGTCGGCACGGGCATGATCCTGGTCACTGACTGGTTCATGCCAATCGAGGTTGTGACGGCTCTCTCGGTGGTCGAATTCTGGATTATGGTCAGTGTCGCGACGATCGGTGCTCGTGTCGTGATGCGCGTGCTTCTGCGGCGGTTGAATCGGGACCGGCAAAAGCTGGATCATCTGCTGATCATCGGAACGAACGAGCGGGCTATCTGGTTTGCGAAGCGCATTCTAGGAGTGCCGGAACTTGGCTACCGGCTGGTCGGCTTCGTGGATGAAACGTGGGGCGGTCGGCCCGAATTCGAGGGGTCGGGTTACTCGGTGGTAACGGACTTTGCTGGATTCGCCAGCTACCTGAATTCGAACGTTGTAGACGAGGTTCTGGTCTGCTTGCCGGTGAGGTCGCTATACGAGCGTGCCTCGCACCTGATAAAAAAATGCGAGGAGCAGGGTATCCGCGTTCGATTCGACTCGGATTTGTTCACCTCGGCGCGCGGGGGCATCGGGCAGGATCCTATCGATGAGAGACGTCTGGTAACCGTTCACGCAGGCGGCATGGTGCGCGGGCCATCGGTGCTGATCAAGCGTCTGGTTGATTTGATTGTGGCCTCGAGCGTGCTGGTAGTCCTCGCTCCGGTCATGGTGGTGATCGGTATCGCCGTCCGCCTGGACTCGCCAGGACCCGCGCTGTTCTTACAGGAGCGCGTGGGACTGAACAAGCGTCGCTTCAAACTCTTCAAATTTCGAACGATGGTCGTGGACGCCGAGAAACGCCTCGCCGAACTGGAAAGCAAGAACGAAGTGAGCGGCCCGGTTTTCAAGATCAAGAAGGACCCTCGTATAACCCGACTCGGCGCCTTCCTGCGTCGAACAAGCCTTGACGAACTGCCACAACTACTGAATGTTGTCCGAGGGGAGATGAGTCTGGTTGGCCCGCGGCCTCTCGCCGTTCGGGACTACCTGGGCTTCAGCCAGGACTGGCACCGCCGCCGGTTCAGCGTGCGGCCTGGCATTACGTGCCTCTGGCAGGTTCTTGGCCGGTCGTCGATTCCGTTCGAGCGGTGGATGGAACTCGACATGCAATACATCGATGAATGGTCATTGAGCCTGGACCTGGAGATCCTCTTGCGCACGATCCCCGCAATTTTGAAAGGCTCGGGAGCTTCCTAAGTGATCATGGAGGAAGGATTTCTTGCCCGCGGCATCATCCGTGTGCCTTTCAAGCGCAAGCTTTTGGTCACCCCATTTTTTCTGCAGCACGGTCGGCGCGACGACGTTGGTTTTGATCCCTTTTTATCGCCCGAGTTATCTGGCCTCCGCTCAGTTGATGCTTATTCGGAATGGCGATCAGGGCCTGGACACGACTCCGATACGGAATGTCAGTACGCCAACCGCCCGCGTGAACTTCAATATCCGGCGCTCGGGCAACTGTTCTTGGCGCAGACGAACTGTATTCGCATGGGAATCCTCCGTAGCGGGTGTAGTGCTTACTCTATTTGGAACTTGACCGCTGATTTGCGCGGATGACCTTTTGCAAAATTTCCGTGGCTTTGTCGGTCTAGGTGATTGGCCTTTGGTTGACATTATGAGTAGCGACGTAGTTATTGATATCCGGCACCAGATCCGCTACGTCGCGAAACACGCCAGGGCGCAATCTGTGGGTGGTCAGGTCGCAGAAGAAACGCTCGACCGTGTTGAGCCAGGAGGCGGATCTTGGCGCGAAGGGAATTTGGAAGCGCGGGTGCACTACACCTATATCCACAGCCGACCATCACGCGGTCGGCCTCCACCGCGGGTCAAAGTTCAACCGGCAGGGTGGGTCAAATTTGAAGCGGCACCGATATTCATGATGGATTGCGCTTCCGCGATCGGTTAAGGAGAAGAAATTGATCGGATGGTGGCGCAGGAGTCGGCCCGGGGCGCAGAGGGATTGCGTGGTGGCCATGGAGGCGGTGCGCTCGGGACCGTTGGTGGGCACGAATCGGCCGGCCGAGTCGGAATCGACGTCGCACGGCAGCGTGCGGCGATCTCGGGTGCTGATCCTGGTTGAGAACCTACCGTCGCCCTTTGATCGCCGGGTTTGGCAGGAAGCGACCACCTTGGCGGCCAACGGCTACCATGTGACGATCATTTGTCCGACTGGGCCGGGCTGCGAGACATATGAGGAAACCATCTCCGGCATCCGCATCCTGCGCTACGACCTGCCGATCGAAGCTTCCGGTGCGGTGGGGTACCTGCGCGAATACAGCGCGGCGCTTTGGCACACCTTGCGCTTGGCGTGGCGAGAGCACCGGCGCGCAGGGTTCGATATCGTTCATGCGTGCAATCCGCCGGACTTGCTGTTCCTGATCGCGGTATTTTTCAAGTGGTATGCGGGTGCTCGTTTCATTTTCGATCACCACGACATCAATCCCGAGCTCTACGAGGCGAAGTTCCACCGTCGCGATTTCTTCTACCGCCTGTTGTTGTGGTTCGAGCACTGGACGTTTCGCAACGCCGACATTTCGATCGCCACCAACGAGTCCTATCGCCAGATCGCGCTATCCCGCGGGGGTATGCCGGGCGACCGGGTTTTTGTGGTGCGCAGCGGACCATCGCTCGAGCGCATGCGGTTGCAGCCACCCCGGCCAGAACTGCGCTGCGGGCGCCGCTATCTGGTGGGCTACGTTGGCGTGATGGGTACTCAGGAGGGGATCGACCTGCTGCTGCGTGCCGTCCATCACATTGTCTACAACCGTGGTCGTTCGGATGTGCATTTCGGACTGGTCGGTGGCGGCTCTAGCCTGGTGGCGATGCAGGCCCTGGCGCGGGAACTGGGCGTCGCGGAGTACGTAACATTCACCGGCCGGGCGCCGGACGAGCAGATGCTGGCGATGCTTAACACCGCGGACGTCTGCGTAAACCCGGATGTCGCCAACGAGATGAACGACAAGTCGACGATGAATAAGATCATGGAATACATGGCCTTGGGCAAACCGATCGTCCAGTTTGACCTCACGGAGGGCCGGTTTTCTGCGCAGCTGGCATCGCTGTATGCGCGTCAGAATGACCCACTCGATCTGGGCGACAAGTTGCTCGAGCTGCTCGACGATCCGCAGTTGCGGGAACAGATGGGCGCCATAGGCCGTCGCCGCGTGGTCGACGATCTGCAATGGAGTCACGAGGCTCCGAAACTGTTGGCCGCGTACCACGCACTGCTTGCATTGCCGGTGCGCTCGGCGCGTCGGCCGTCGCCTGCGGAGGCGTAGGCGCGGCGGTCACATGATGGTGCGGCACTTTTTTGAGTTACTGTATCGACTGCCGACGCGAACACAGCCTGCGCCGACCGTGGCGTGCCGCGGCGAACCTGGGCTGCGCCCATCAACGCTTTAGACTTGGAAGGAAGGGCCGTGCCTTTCGAACAGCTTTTCTTGGCCTTGCGTGCCCGGTCTTTGGTCGTGCTCGGCGTGTTTACCCTGACCACGGCCGCGGCGCTGATCGGCAGCTTGCTGATGCCGCGCCAGTATCAGTCCACCGCACAGATTCTGGTCGACATCAATGCGCCGGATCAGGTCTCCGGCGCGGTCAACTTGGACCCTAACCCGCTACACATTCAGGAAGTCATGGCCACCTTGGCCGACGTCATCGGCAGCGACCGGGTGATCTTCAAGGTGATTGCCGATTTGAAACTCCTCGAGGACCAGCAGGCGCTCGCGCAGTGGAAAAAGGATGCCGGCGGGAAACTATCCGCCAACGAGTATTTCGCTGAGTTCCTGCGAGAACATCTGGAAATCAAGCCAACGCGCGAGAGCAGTGTGGTTGCGTTGAGTTTTACCAACCGCTCGCCCCAGTTTGCCGCCAGGGTGGTGAATAGCTTCGTCCAGGCCTTTCTCGCCACCCAAATCGAGTTGCACTCCGAAAGCGCGAAGAGTAACGTCCCTTGGTTTGACGCCCACAGCCAACAGTTACGGGAAACTCTGGAGAAGGCCGAGGAGCGGTTGTCTCGGTACCAGCAGGAGAAGGGAATCGTCGTCAGCGATGAACGCTACGACGCTGAACTTACCCGGCTCAACGATTTGAGCGCGCAACTGACCCTGGTTCAGGGCCAGCGCGTCGATAGCAGCTCGCGCGCGCATGAGGCGCAGGGCCAGGCCGACGCGGCCCCTGACGTTGTCCAGAGTCCGACCGTCCAGAAACTGCGGGAGGACTTGGCGCAGGCCGAGGCCAAGCTGCAAGATCTGTCGGGTCGCCTAGGCGTAAACCACCCGCAGTATCAGAGCGCGGCGGCGGACGTGCAGACCTTACGCAGTCGCCTGGCTGCCGAGGTCCGTCAAGTTGCGCGCAACGTTGGTGCCACCAATCAGGTCAACGTCCAGCGCGAGAACGAGCTGCGAGGCGAAATCGCGACCCAGAAAGCGCGCTTGCTGGCGATGCGCGCGCAGCGAGACGAGGCGACGGTGCTGCAAAAGGACGTTGAGAGCGCCCAGCGTGCCTACGATTCGGCCAATCAGCGGCTGTCGCAAGACAGGCTCGCCAGCCAGATCGATCACACGAACGTGACGCTGCTGACCGAGGCCAGGCCACCGGAGGTCCATGTCAAACCCAAAATCAGGTTGAACACGATGATTGGCGCGCTTTTGGGGGCCATTCTCGGGGTGGCGAGCGCGCTCGTTTTGGAACACTTCGAGCGCCGCCTGCGTTCACCGGGTGAAGCCGCGCGACTGCTCAACCTGCCGATTCTGGGCAGCATGCCGGACGGCATTCCGCCTACGGCGGGATGGCGACGGGCGCTGGGGTGGACCTGAAATGACGAAGGGCAGTCGAGCGATGGACCGGGGCAACGGGCGGTCGATGAAATCGACGCCGGATGAGCCGGTCGACATCGAAAGTTCGACGGTGTTTGGAGCGATCGAGGAGGCTGGTGATGACCAGGCCGCTGACGGGGTCCCTCCGGCGCGGCAAGGCTCGGCGCGATACGTACTTGGTGTTGACGGCCTGACGTTGGTTACTCTGGACCCCCGGAGAAGTCGGAGAGACCCTTTTCTTTCGGCACGGCGGGAGGCGCGCGGTCAAGAGAAGCGGCTGGGCGAATTGCTAATCGAGCTGGGTTTTCTCAAACCGGAAGATCTGGCTCGAATTCTCGATATGCAGATCAATCTTGGTCCGGAGCGTCCACGGCAGCGCTTCGGCGCCATCGCACGCGAGCTCGGTTTGGTTACTGCTTGGCAGGTCGATCTGGCCCTGGCAAGGCAGTTCCATTTGCCGGCACTGGCACCGTCCAGCCCGATTCATGCGCCCGAACTCCTCGCCGCGTATCAGCCGAATCATTCGGTCGTGGAGGTCTTGCGTGGGGTGCGCGAGCGCATCTGCCAGACATGGCTGGACGTCAAGCGACCACGGGCGGCGGGCGGCAGCGGACCGAGTGCTGGCGGAAATGCGATCGCGATCGTCAGTGCACAACGGGGCGAAGGACGCAGTTTCATCACCGCCAATCTGGCGATCACTTTCGCGCAGTGTGGTCGGCGGACTTTGTTGGTCGACGCGGACCTTCGCCATCCGCGCCAGCACGAACTGTTCCGGGTTGACGGTCGAGTTGGTCTGTCGACGTTGTTGGCTGGCCGCAGTGGTGCCGACTCGGTGACGCACATCGTAGCGATGCGCGATCTGTACGTGATGCGGGCCGGGCCGATCCCGCCGAATTCCCAGGATCTACTCGCCCGTCCGGAGTTCGGACGGCTATTGGCTATTGCCGAGGAGCAGTTCGACGTTGTCCTGGTCGATACGCCTGCCTGGAGTGATGGCCCGGACGCCGAGACCGTGTGCCGCCGCACCAGGGCGGCGGCACTGGTGGTGCGTGCTGACCAGACCGCGGCCAGTGCGGCGCAGGACTTCGTTGCCACATTGCGCGCGGCCCAATGCCAGATGCTCGGCTTGGTGTTCAATCGCTGAGGCGTCGCAGATGCGAGTCCTTCTCGCGGGACCGGCGCTTGGCGCGATCAGCGGCGTCAGTACCCATGTGAATTTGTTACTCGCTGCGCCATGGTCGAGCGTCGGCGAGAACGCGTTGGACCTGACACACTTTCAGATCGGCAGCGAAGGGCGCGAAGAATCGGCCGCCGGGCGATTGCTGCGCCTGCTGGCAAGCCCGTTGGCTCTGGGCGCCTGCCTGGTGACCCGGCGAATCGACGTTCTCCACCTGAATACATCGCTCAATTCGAAGGCTTATTGGCGCGATGTGGTCTACCTGGGAGTCGCACGCCTGTTGCGGCGCCGCGTGATACTTCAGATTCACGGAGGCAGTCTTCCGCATGAGTTTTTCGCGGGTCGCCGCTGGGCTACCGCTCTTTTCCGCCGCGTCTTGCGGGCCGCCGATGCCGTCGTGGCACTTGGCAAGCCGGAGTGGCAAGCCTTTCGCGATTTTGTGCCCGATGTCCGGGTCCACCTAATCCCTAATGCGGTGGTTCTGGCGTCTGCTTCTGCCTCGGTCGGCGACTCGGAACAGGCGGGCCTGCGTCTGCTGTTCCTTGGCCGTCTTGACGCCGCAAAGGGCTTGTTCGAACTTCTCGAGGCGGTCGCGGTGTTGGTACGCAGCGGACGGCTGATTCGCCTGCTGATTGCCGGCAGCGGCTCCGAGGAGGCGACGCTACGAGCGCGGGTCGAGGCCCTCGGTCTGCATCCCCAGGTCGAGTTTACCGGTGCGCGCTTCGGCGCCGACAAACAGGCGCTGTTGCAATGGGCGCAAGTGTTCGTGCTGCCCAGTCATGCCGAAGGCTTGCCGTACGCGCTGTTAGAGGCGATGGCGGCGGGCATCGTCCCGGTGGTTTCCGCCGTGGGTTCGGTGCCCGACGTTGTCGGCGACCTAGAGCACGGTCTGCTGGTGACGCCGCACCGGGTCGATGAACTGGTCGCGGCGCTCGCCCGACTCGACGATGATCGCGCGCTGTTGGCACGCCTCGGGGTAGCCGCGCGCGCCAGGATCATCGAGCGATTCGGGTTGGAGCAGTTCGCACGTTCGTTCGCGCGCCTCTATCGCCAAGTCGATTGTGATTCTCGTACGAGCGGTAATCATCCTGCGGTCGTTTCAACAGAGTCCGACTCACAGGGCTAAATCATGTGCGGCATCGCCGGCTTTATCGGAGCCACCTCCCCGGGAATCGATTCGAATAATGCGCTGCGGAAGATGGCGCAGGCGATCGCGCATCGCGGTCCGGACGACGAGGGGTTCCTGTTTGCGAGCGCCGCGCGCGGAAGCGTGGCGATCGGCCTGGCCCATCGCCGACTGTCGATCATCGACCTCGGCACCGGCCATCAGCCGCTGGGCAACGAGGATGGCCGCGTGCAGATCGTCTTCAATGGCGAGATCTACAACTTCCAGGAATTGCGCCGGGAGCTGCAGGCTTGCGGTCATGCGTTCAAGACTGCCTCCGACACCGAAGTGATCGTTCATGCATATGAGCAGTGGGGCGACGAGTGTGTTCAGCGGCTGCGCGGCATGTTCGCCTTTGCGTTGTGGGATGGCGGGCGCGAGCGCCTGATGCTGGCCCGCGACCGCTTCGGCAAGAAGCCATTGTTCCTACGGTCCCAGGACGGCGTGTTGTTGTTCGCCTCAGAAATCAAGGCGCTGCTGACCTGGCCCGGCGTCCAGGCCGAGGTCGACATGAATGCGGTCTGGGACTACTTCAGCTATCGATATGTGCCGGGGCCCGCGACGCTGTTCGCTGGCATTAGCAAGCTGCCACCTGGTTCCTATGCGGTCTGGAGCGATGGACGGCTCCAGCAGCACCGGTACTTCGCCTCCCCGGATGGTCGACCCCGGGCGCGTGAACCGGTGCCGAAGAACCCGGAAGTCGAGCTGCTGAAGCGGCTCGACGAATCGGTGGCGATGCGGATGGTCGCTGATGTGCCGTTCGGTGCATTTCTATCCGGGGGTATCGATTCGTCCGCGGTGGTGGCGTTGATGACGCGCCACGCGGAGCAGCCGATCAAGACCTTCTCAGTGGGCTTTGACGATCCGGCCTGCAACGAGCTGGGGTACGCCCGCGTGGTCGCAGAGCGACTGGGCACCGACCACCATGAACTGCTGGTCGCGCCCGATCAGATCATCGCGCAGTTGCCGACCTTGATCGGGTTTCGCGATGCGCCGATCAGCGAACCATCGGACGTGCCGATCTACCTGATGGCGAAGGCAGCGCGCTGTCACGTCAAGATGGTGCTGACCGGCGAAGGTGCCGACGAGATCCTCGGGGGATATCCGAAGCATCGTTTCGAACCCTTTGGCCGCTACTATCGTTATTTACCGGGCGGCTTGCGGCACGGGGTGATCGAGCCATTGCTCGACCACCTGCCGTTCGCGTTTCGGCGTGCACGCACGGCTCTGACGTGTCTGGGTCTGGATCATTTCGACGAGCGCATGGCGCGCTGGTTCGGAGCCATGAGCACCGGTGAACGGGCGCGTCTGGTGGCTTTCTCGCCGAACGGCGCACAACTGAGTGAGAGCTCGCTGTTCGCGCCCGCGGGTACGATGCGGACTGCTGTCGACGGGCGTGGCGCCGGCCCTGGGCGGGCGCTGCAATTTGATTCGGCGCCGGAGGCGAGCCCGTTGCGTCGGATCCTGTATTTCGACCAGACCAGTTGGTTGCCCGACAATCTCTTGGAGCGCGGCGACCGGATGACCATGGCGGTCGGGCTGGAAGCACGGATGCCGTTCATGGATCACGAACTGGCCGGCTGGGTGGCGCGCCTGCCCGATCGCTACCGGGTGCGCGGCATGACCGGCAAGTGGCTGTTGCGCGAGGCCGCGCGCGAGTTGCTGCCGCAGGAGATCCTGCATCGGAAAAAGCTCGGTTTCAGGGTGCCGATCGATCAATGGCTGCGCGGGCCGATGCGGGCCTTCCTGCTCGATAATTTGTCCGGAGGGCAGGCCCGCACCGCAGTCTATTACCGGCCTGCCGCCCTGCAACGGGTGATCGACGAACACCTTTCCGGCCGCGTCAATCATGAAAAACTGCTCTGGTCACTGCTCAACCTCGAGTTGTGGTGCCGGCACTTCGGCATCTCATGAGCAGTTCGTTGGCGTGGCGTTTGCGGCGCCTGCGTGCGATGGATGGCGCGGAGGTCGCTTGGCGCACGCAGCAGAAATTGAAGTCGTTTGCTCAGCGATGGGGGTTGGGACTTGCGCGCCGGGTGCCGACTGCAAGTGGACGAAGCGGGCGGCCTTGGGTCTGGCCTTTGCCGGCAATCGATCCGGCCAGTGCTACCGATCTCGTGGCCGGCGCCGAGCGCCTGATGCAGGGGCAGTGGTCGATATTCTCGGCCGACAATCTGGTCCTGGGGTTCCCCCCGCGTTGGAACCGCGATCCTCGAACCGGCACGCTTGCACCGTTGCACTTCGGCAAGGCGATCGACTATCGTGACGCCGCGCAGGTCGGTGACATCAAGTATCTGTGGGAGCTCAACCGTCACCAGGAAACGGTGACCCTGGCGCAGGCCTATTACGTCACACGCGATTGGCGCTTTGCGCAAGCTTTGCGCGACCTACTGGAGTCCTGGTTCGAGCAATGTCCGTACCCCATCGGGGTGCAATGGAACAGCTCGCTGGAACTCGCGGTTCGGCTGGTCAATTGGGCGATCGCCTGGCATCTCATTGGCGGCGAGGAGAGCCCGGTGTTTGCGGGCGAGCGTGGACAGGACTTTCGTGCTGCGTGGGTTCAAAGCGTCTACCGCCATGCGCACTTCATCGCCGGGCAACGTTCGTTGCATTCGTCGGCCAACAATCACCTGATTGGCGAGATGGTGGGCCTGTATGTCGCTGCGGTGACATGGCCGCTTTGGCCCCAGGCCCGACGCTGGCAGCAAGCGAGCAAGCGACGCCTGGAAGAGGAGGCTCTGCGCCAGACGACTGGCGATGGGGTCGATCGCGAGCAGGCGGTCTATTACCACTATACGGTGGCCTGGATTCTGCTCGTGGCGTCGCGCTTTGCTGCGACCCGTAGCGACGACTTCAGTGCCGCATTCCTGCGCCGCCTGGAGGCGATGCTGGAGTTTGTCGTCGCCTTGATGGACGTTCAGGGCCGATTGCCGATGATCGGCGATGCCGACGACGCGGTCTGGATCGGTTTTGCGCGCAACGCCGCGGACGACCCGGTCCAGGTATTGCTAGCGTGTGGCGCGGTACTGTTCGATCGGCCCGACTTCGCCGCGCGCGTGGCGCAATTTCCGACCGGCGCCCGCTGGCTGCTGGGCGCCGGCGCAGCGATCGAGTTCGAGCGCCTGAACCCCGGTGATGAACAGGCGATCGACCAGGCGCGGCCGACCGCGCTACGCGCACTGCCGGCGCGGCGCGACTTTCCCCAGGGCGGCTATTACATCCTGGGCGCCGATCTTGGCAGCGCTCACGAAGTGCGGATCACCGCCGATGCAGGTCCGCTGGGCTATCTTAGCCTGGCTGCGCACGGTCATGCCGACGCCTTGTCATTCACGCTCGGAGTGGGCGGCGAAGAGTTGTTGATCGATCCGGGAACCTATGACTACCACCGTAGGCCGCATTGGCGTGCGTACTTTCGCGGCACCTCGGCGCACAACACGGTGCGAGTCGATGGGCGCGACCAATCGGAGTCGGGCGGCAGCTTCCTGTGGACGCGGCACGCCCAGGTGCGGACGCTGTCCTGGACCGGCGACGCGCGCACCGACCGGCTGGTGGCCGAACACGATGGCTATCTTCGCCTGGACGATCCGCTTGTTCACCGGCGCGAGACGGTGTACGACAAGGAGCGCCGGTTGCTGACGGTGATCGATTCCTTTGCCTGCAAGCTGGCGCATATGGTCGAGTGGCATTGGCACTGCGGCGAACACGCGATCGTGAGTCTGATCGGCGCGACCGCCGTGGTCCAAGGGGCGCGTGCCTGCCTGCAGATAACGATGCCCGGCTGCGGCTGGGATCCGCAGGTGATCCGCGGCGACGCGGTCACGCCCCTGGGCTGGGTGTCGCGCCGTTTCGACGAGAAAGAGCCTTGCAGCGTGGTGCGCTTCAAAGGCTCGATTCACGGCGCGGCGAGCTTCCTGACGCATATCGCCATCGACCCAAATTCACCGGGACATTCATGATATCCACCAGCTCATCCAGCCTTCTTTCGAGGAATCCATCGTGCGTGTAAGTGTCTTCGGTTTGGGGTATGTCGGAACCGTCTGCGCGGCCTGCGTGGCAAGCGACGGCCATCGGGTGATCGGCGTCGATGTCAATCCGACCAAGATCGACCTCGTCAATCGCGGCATGTCGCCGATCATCGAGGAGGAAATCGGTCCTTTGATCGCTCAGGCAGTTGCAGAGCGACGCCTTACGGCCACCAGTGATGCCCGTTTGGCGGTCTTCGAATCCGACCTGACGATGATCTGCGTCGGTACGCCTTCGCAGCCCAACGGCAGCCTCGACCTTGGCCATGTACGCACGGTATGCGAGCAGATCGGCGCGGCGCTGGTCTCCAAGGCCGACTTTCACGTCGTGGTCGTGCGCTCGACCATGCTGCCTGGCTCGGTACGCGATGTCGTCCGACCGGCACTGGAAGCGGCGTCGGGCAAGAAGGCTGGGGTCGATTTCGGCCTGTGCATCAATCCCGAGTTCCTGCGCGAGGGCACCGCGGTGTGGGACTTCCGCCATCCGCCCAAGACGGTCATCGGCGAGACCGATTCGCGTTCCGGCGAAATGTTGCTGGAACTGTATCGCGGCATCGATGCGCCGCTGGTACGGACCGCAATCGAAACCGCTGAAATGGTCAAATACACGGACAACGCTTGGCATGCGGTCAAAGTTGCGTTCGCCAACGAGATCGGCAACGTGTCCAAGGCGCTGGCAATCGACGGCCAGACTGTCATGGAGATCTTCTGCAAGGACACCAAGCTAAACTTGTCGTCCTACTACATGCGGCCGGGGTTCGCGTTCGGCGGCTCGTGCCTACCCAAAGATGTGCGCGCGCTCAACTACAAGGGCCGGATGCTCGATCTCGAGTTGCCGCTTCTGGCTTCGATTCTGCCGTCCAACCGGGTGCAGATCGAAAAGGGCATCCGGATGGTGCTCGACAAGGGTCACCGGCGGATCGGGGTGCTGGGTTTTTCGTTCAAGGCCGGGACCGACGATCTACGCGAATCGCCGATGGTGGACTTGATCGAGCACCTGCTGGGCAAGGGCTGCGAGCTGAAGATCTACGACCGCAACGTGCGCCTAGCGGCGCTGACGGGGGCCAATCGCGAGTTCATCATGCATCGCATTCCGCACATCGCCGGACTGATGGTGGAGACGGTCGCCGAAGTTCTGCAGTTTGCTGATACGCTGGTCATCGGCCACGGCGACTCGGAATTCAAGGACGTCCTCAAGCAAGTTCGTCCCGGGCAGTCGGTGGTCGACCTGGTGCGCGTGGATCGCTTACGTAGCGGCGAAGGCTACGATGGCATCTGCTGGTGATTCGGCGGACTCACTCGTGGACTGTACCGTTTAAATCGCTAGCAGCATCATGCCTGTGGAGTGACCTGCCGGGTTTTTTCGGACCACCGATTAGTTGAAATCAATGGCTTCGGGTTGGGAAACGGGTTGCGGTGCTGACACCTTTCCTTGCAAGCTGCTTTTGAATTCTGACGGACTGAGATAACCGAGACTCGAATTAGGCCGACCGTTGTTGAAGTGCCGGCGCCAATCCTCGATCACGGTGCGCGCCTCTTACCGACTGCGGAACCATTCGGCGCTCAGACATTCGTGGACCTCAGGTGGAGCGGCGCGCCGTGAAGGGAAACCAAGCGCGTGAGCACCTCGATCACACGCTTGGAGCGGATGCTGCCTTGCATGTCGATGGCCAAGGATTCTCTCGTCCATTCGTCGATCACCGTCAGACACTTGAGCTGCTGCCCGTTGGCGCAGGCATTGAAGACGAAGTCGTATGCCCAGACTTGGTTCGGGCCTGCCGCCGGCAACGGGCGTGGTCGATTCGACGCAATCCGGCGTCGCGGGCGTTTGCGCGGAACTTGAAGGCCCGCCTGGCTCCAGAGTCGATGTGCCCGATCCCATCCCATCGCGTGACCTTCCCTCGCCAAGCAGACATGGATGCGGCGGTAACCAAAGCGCGGAAATTGCGCCGAGAGCTTTCGCATCGCATCGATCACCAGCTTGTCCTTGGCCGGCATGCGCGCCTCATAACCCAAGGTCGATCGCGGCACGTCCATCAGCGCGCACGCACTACGAACCGACAGGCCGCGCCGGTGTGCCAACTCGGCCTGTCGTCGCCGTACGGGCGCGCTCACCATTTTTTTGCGTTGATTTCCTTCATCACCTCGATAGCTAGGTCCCTCTCGGCCAGCAGCTTCTTGAGCCGCTCGTTCTCCTTCTGCAGGCCACACAATTGGCGCACATCGGCCGCTTCCAGCTGCCCGTACCTCTTTCGCCAAACGTACAGCGACTGCTCGCTGATGCCGTGCTTCTTGGCACCCTCTGGGACCGGCGTTTTATCGGCCTCCCGCAGGATCTTGACCATCTGTTCTTCGGTAAAACGGCTCTTTCGCATGGGCTCCTCGCTCAGGCAAGGAAGCCATCGTCTCACGCTTCAAATGGTCCGAAAATCGCCCCTCAGGTCAGGAGGACGTGATGAAACTGACCAAAAGCGAACGCATGGAACTTGAGCAGCAAGCTGATGCCAGAAGCGGTCGAGTCGATGCGCCTCGACATGCCCGCGTGATTTTGTTGCCGGCCGACGGACTTACCTGGTCCGAGTTTCGGACCAAGCTCGATTGCAGCGACAGCGAAATCAGTCGTTAGAGTAAGCGATTTGCCACGGATCGTCTGGCCGGGATGTTTTCTCGCTACGCCGGGCGCGAACGCTACAAGGTGACCGATCGGACCGAGGCGCGCGTGCTTCCGTGGACGATCAAACACAAACCGGCGGACGCATTCACGCGCTGGTCCTTGCGCGAGCTCGCCACCGAACTGGGTGACATCTCGCACATGACGGTGACCCGCATCTGGGCTAAGCACGGAATCAAGCCGCGCCGGCTCGAAGGCCATATTGCCTCCAACGACCTGGACTTCGAGACCAGAACAGCCGATGTGATCGGGCTGTACCCCTGTGTTCTGTGTCGATAAGAAAGCGGCGATCCAGGCGCTGGATCGCGAGGATCCGGTGCTGCCGCTCTCGCCAGGGCGTGTCGAGCGCCACACCTTTGAGTACTTTCGTCAGGGCACGCTGTCGCTTTATGCGGCCTTCAACACCAAAACGGGGCAAGACGGCCCAGCGTCACACCTCGGCCGAGTTCGTTGCGTTCCTTACCGATATCGTGACCAACCAGCCCAAGGGGCAAGCAGATCCATGTGATCGCCGACAACCTCTCGGCGCACAAGACCAAGCGGGTCGCTCAATTCCTGGCCGAGCACACCAGTGTTCATCTGCGCATCACCCCAGCGTAGTCCTCCTGGCTCAATCAGGTCGAGCTGTGGTTCGCCAAGATCGAGCGCGGGGTCTTCACTTCGATGCCGGACCTCAAGAGAAAACTCATGCGATACATCCGCCAATACAACAACAAGGAACCCAAACCAGTGAAGTGAAAATACTTCGACACTTCACGAGTAATTACTCCCGAATCAATCGTTGCACTACCCTGGGGGCCGCATTCGGGCTAGACCGTCGGTCGACGCAACCAGGCACGCGTTAATCCGATTGGATGGGGCCGAATGGATTAACGCGCTGTGAATCGTTGCTGCAAGCGGCTTTTGGGGACGGTGCCACGCTGGCATCGAACCTCGGAAACGAGTCCGCGCGGATCCCATCCGTCGGCTACGTCATCCAGACTATTTCATTTGGGGCCTGAGTGACCGTAAGGTCGAGGGCTAGGCACTCGATTGAGGCAGTCAATGAAACTCCAGCTGTACGCATTTTGCAAATCTTCAGCTCATCCGATCGAGCCGATCTGGTACCGATTGTGGTTCGCAATCTTCGTCTGCATGCTTAGCGTTTGGCTCAGCGCCTGCGGTGGCGGTTCGGGCAGTTCCGTCGCGGCTGGCATCGGCGGTACGACAGGCTCGAGCGGTAGCGGCAGCAGTGGATCGACGAGCAGCGGCACGGCGAGCAGCGGCACGGCGAGCAGCGGCACGGCGAGCAGCGGCACGGCGAGCAGCGGCAAGACGAGCAGCGGCACGGCGAGCAGCGGCACGGCGAGCAGCGCCACGGCGAGCAGCGGCACGACGA
>OMSW01000066.1 GCA_900290295.1 Burkholderiales bacterium | reverse complement strand
GACTCCTAGCACGCCGCACCAGGACCACAGCACGGGCCGAATTGCGGGCCGTTCGAGCGCTCGTCCCGTCATGCGATCTGCGTTGCTAGCGTCGTGGACATCGGAGCAGTCGCCGTGGTGCTGAAGCGGAACCCCGCTGTGCCCCAAGGAACGCCCCGCGTGCTTGCCGCATGCTCTAATACCACTCATGCCGCGCCGGCGCCGGGCGTGGCGCGTGCCGGATCGGTGTGTCGGGCGCGTTTGGCTGGCTAGGAGTGATGCGCTTAATCCTGGTTTCGGGAATGTCGGGTTCGGGCAAATCGGTCGCAATCCGGTTGCTGGAGGATATCGGCTTTTATTGCATTGATAACCTGCCTTCGCCCTTGCTCACCGAGGTCTGCGCCCTACTTGCAAACACGGGGTACACGGATGTTGCCGTTTCCATTGATGCCCGGTCGGAGGCCTTGATGGCCGGAGTGCCGGCCCTATTAGACGGATTGCGCAGCGCCGGACACGATGTCCGGGTCCTGTTCCTGACGGCCTCGACAGAGGCCTTGATGCAGCGCTTCTCGGAAACGCGGCGGCGCCATCCGCTTTTGCAGCGCCTGTCCGCGCCAACACCGGCGGATGCGCGCGAGCCTACCCTGGAGGAATCCATTGAGCAGGAGCGGGAGTTGCTGGCCCCGCTGTATGCAATGGGGCACCCGATCGACACCAGCAGTCTCGCAGCCAATACCCTGCGCCAATGGGTGCGGGCATTTGTCGACGGCGGTCGTAGCATACTGACCCTGGCATTTGAATCGTTTGCCTTTAAGAACGGCGTTCCCGTTGCCGCCGATCTTGTTTTCGACGTTCGCAACCTGCCCAATCCGCACTACGAATCGGATCTGCGTTCGTTGACCGGCCTTGACGCGCCGGTGGCCGAATTCCTGGAGCGCTCCGGCGTGGTCGGGGAAATGATCGACGATATCGCGCGCCTGCTCGAGAAGTGGCTCCCGGGCTATGTCGAGGACGGGCGCCAGTATCTGACGGTCGCAATCGGCTGCACCGGGGGACAACACCGCTCGCCGGCCTCAACCGTTAGCCGGCTGCCAATGCGTGCAGCGCGATCGGTCTCGGTACGTGAACGGATCCGCGTTGGGGCGCAGCCCCGGTCTGCCGATCTGGGTTACCGGTGCGGCTGCCGGCCGTGCAGATCGCGACGCAGGTCGCGCAGCAACGCCAGTATGGGCGCCGGCAGGGCGGCGGCGTCGATCTGCGCGAGCGCAAGCCAGCGCCGCTGCGGCGCGCGCTGGCGCGAGCCCGAAATGCGCATCACGTGCGGGGTGAAGGCCAGGGTGAAATGGGTGAAGCCGTGCCGGCGTTCGGCGAGCCGCTGCGGTGTTGCGGTGCCAAGCTCCCGGGCCGCGCGGTCCAGGTCCCGATAACGGGAGAACTCCGGCAGGCTCAGCAGACCGCCCCAGATGCCCGATGCGGGGCGCTGTTCGAGCAGCACTGCCCGCTTGTTCAGCGCAACCAGTAGGTGCGCCGTGCGCACGGGGCGCGTGAGCGGGCTGACGCGTGTCGGAAGTTGCGCGGTGCGACCCTGCCGGTATGCCTGGCAATCGCCGCTGACGGGGCAGCTTTCGCAACGCGGCCGGGAGCGGGTACAGACCGAGGCGCCCAGATCCATAATCGCCTGCGTGTACGGGCCGATTTGAGGCGCGTCCGGCAGCAGTGCACGGGCGTGGCGCCACAGTTCCTCCAGAACCTCGGGCCGCCTCGGCTCGCCCTCGATTGCGTAGCGACGGGCGATCACGCGTTTTACGTTGGCGTCGAGAATGGCGGCGCGCTCGTCAAAGCAGAAGGCGGCAATCGCTGCTGCCGTGGAGGGACCGATGCCGGGCAATTGTTCGAGCGCTACTGCGGTCCTGGGAAATCGTGCCCCATGACTCGTAACCAGGGAGACCGCGCAGGCATGGGCCAGCCGCGCCCGCGCGTAGTAGCCCAAGCCCGCCCAGGCCTGTAAAACCGCTTCCAGCGGTGCAGCCGCGAGTGCGCGTAGGTCCGGGAATCGCCGCAAAAACCGGTCATAGTAATCGAGCACGGTTGCCACGCGCGTTTGCTGCAGCATGATTTCGCTCAGCCAGACCCGGTAGGGGTCGCGCGTTTTTTGCCAGGGAAGATCGTGGCGCCCGTGCGCGCTTTGCCACCGGATCAGTGCGCGCGCAAAGTGTGCGTCCTGGCGCTGATTCAGCTCTCTACCCTCAATGGCGCGTCCATTTGCGCGTCGGAATCCGGTTCCGGGGCGTCGTCGGACGCCAGGGCTGGAGCCGGCGCCGATGCGCGGGCATCCTGGTGCCCGTTGCGGCCGGCAGACTCCTCGCGCGGCAGGCGGATGCGCTCAGCGTGGCGCTTGAGTTCCGTCAGCTGGTCCTGCGCATCCTGCAGCGCGTCTTCCAGCTGACCGATGCGCTCATCGAGAGTGCCCTGCGCATCTCGGATTCGCGTAACCGAATCGGTGCGCCGTTTCAGTTGCTGGCGCTGCTCCCGCACCTGCATTTCCAGCGGTGGCAACAAGGAACGCACCCAAGCTTCGGCATCGCGCTCGGCGGCCGCAAAGATCGACCGGGACTTGACCACCACCGTGTCGAAAAAGCGCTCGATGAGCGACCATTTGTCGCGGGTCAAGAGGGCAATGGCGCCGAAATGATTGCGGTACCCTTCCTCAAGCCGGTCGACGTCGACGATGTAGGTCTCGAGCGAGAAGCTCATCGGTGGCGGCAGGCT
>OMSW01000062.1 GCA_900290295.1 Burkholderiales bacterium | reverse complement strand
CGCGATCCGCAGATCAAGGTGACGCGACTGGCTCGAGGGGTGCCTGCCGGTGCGGAACTCGAATACACCGACGTCAATACGATCGCGCAGGCGATGCTCGATCGCCGGGCGCAGTAGCTACCGCAATGGACGAAGTCGCGACCGTGCCCGAAACCTCCGCGGCCGTCGTGACGCCGTTTTGGCAGCGCATGCCGCAGCTGTTTCTTTTTCCATTGCAACGGCCTCCGTTGCTGCGCAACGTCTTCTCGACACTGCTGTTCTGCGTCGTGGCAATGGTCATCTATCCTCAGATGGCCGCCGCGCCCGGGCGTACCAAATTCCTGTTATTCCTCGCCTGGTGCGCGCTCAGCCTGTATATCGCGCGCTTTGCGTTTCTGGTTATCGAGCGCTCGGCGTCCGGATACCTGGACACGCGGGCCTATCCGAAGACCGAGGAATCGGCGGATTGGCTGCGCCCGATGAAGATGTTCCTCGTAATGCTGCTGGTGCCCGTGGTGATCGCTCTCCTGGGCGGTGCGCTGTCGTCGACCTTCCTGACGGTGGCCGCGATGGTGGCATTTGCGCTCCTGTTGCCGGCCTCCGTCATGGTGATGACGATGACCGACAGCTTTGCCGATGCCGTCAATCCAATGCGGTGCACACGGACGGCCTTGAGCATCGGCCCGCCGTACCTGCTGCTATGCCTGTTCCTTTTCATGCTCTACATCGGTTTTCAGCAGGCCATCGACGTACTTTTGCCGCATCCGCATGCGGGAACGGCGCCCGCGCCCATGTCGGTGGCATCCTTTGGCCTTACCGGGTTTGTCGTGACGCTCGTCGGAAACTACTTTTTCGTTCTGACCTGCGCACTCATTGGCTATGCGATGTTCCAGTACAGCGGCGTGCTGGGCATAGCGGTGGTTGGCCCGGGGGAAACGCGCGTCCGCGGGCCGACGACTTCGTCGGCGCACGCGCGTCGAATGCGCGAGGCCCTGATCGGCAAATTGGTTGCAGCGGGGGAGTTCCGCGAGGCAATCGAAGTGCTCAGCGATGAGCTGCGGATGCGTCCGGCGGACCTGTCGCTGCATGTTCGATTGCACACCTTGCTATTGCAGGAGGGTTCCCGGCCCCGGATCGAGGACCACGCCGAGCGCTATCTGGAGTTGTTGTTGGCCGCGTCCAACGCCAAGGAAGCCTTGGCATTGTTCGAGCAGACCCGACAGATGTTTCCGAACTTTGCTCCGCGTGATGTGGCTCGTTTGCCGCAACTGGCCAGCGCCGCAATCGATGCGCACAAGCCCGAGATCGCCGCTGAGCTGATCCGCGGGTTTGATCGCAAGCACCCGGGACATCCCAAGATTCCAGATGTCTACGT
>OMSW01000188.1:8794-9621 GCA_900290295.1 Burkholderiales bacterium | reverse complement strand
TGAGCTGATCCGCGGGTTTGATCGCAAGCACCCGGGACATCCCAAGATTCCAGATGTCTACGTTATCGGCGCGCGGATTTTGTTGCAGTCCGAACAGGCGCGGGAGGCAAAGCGCCTGTTGGAGTATGTCGCTGCGACTTTTCCCGATAGCCCTGCAGCGGTAGAGGCCAAGCGCTATCTGCTGCGTTTCAAGTCCGGCGAGGATACGGGTTCGAAGACGGAACCGGGCAACGTTTCTCGGACCGCAACGTAGAAAAGCCGCAGCGCGCACCCGCCTAGGGACCGCGAATCTCAGGATCTCTCAGCGCGGGTAGCCGGGGCCGGGACACTCCGCGTATCCGGCTGAGTCAGCGGCTGAGTCAGCGGCTGAGTCAGCGGCTGAGTCAGCGACAGGCGGTTGGCGGTGGTCCGCGATGTCACTAGGGTCGAGGGTGGGCGATGCGTGGGCGCCATGCCGCCAATCTCCTCGGTCGACGGGAAGTACGACGACAGCCGGGAATTGATCCGTTCGGCTTGCTTGTGCAGACCGTGACGCGTGTAGGCGGTATATGAGCTGCAGGAAGGTCTTGCGCAGATCGTCGGTTGGCTTCCGGAATTTGGACCACAGCAAGCGTAGCGAGGCGTCGTGCAAGGTCTCCTCGTCGGCGCCGAGCAGGGCCACGTTCAGATAGGCGCCCAAGTAATCGCTGCGCTTCGGTTCCAGTTCAACCAGCTCGCGATACAGGCGCGTGGCACGGCGGATGTCCAGTCGCGACGCCGCATCCTGCGCCTGTGCTGCCAGCGTAGAGCTTTGTTCGGTGCGACGCGGCTCCGCGCCGTCCGCTTCC
>OMSW01000188.1:0-8784 GCA_900290295.1 Burkholderiales bacterium | reverse complement strand
TACGCGACCGTCGCGCCCGATAGGGTCCGGCTGGCCTGCATCGACCACTGGAAACCCTCGTTGATCAGCCATACGGGAAGCAGCGCAAGGGCGGGTATTCGTGTGGTGCCGAACACGAAAAAGACCCAGTAGAAGACCGGAACCTTTCGGGTTCCATACAGGACGGCAAGCATGCCGACGGTTGCCGCAATCGCCCCCGATGCACCAATGACGCTTGCGTCCGATACCAATACATGCAGGGCGCCGCCGGCCGCGGCGCCCGCGAGATAGGCAATCACGAAACGGACCCGGCCCAAGGTGGCCTCCACGAACGGTCCCACCAGCACCAGGACGAGCATGTTGCCCAGCCAGTGCGCGACGCTGGCGTGGAGGAACGCATACGTGAAAAAGCGCCAGATTTCCTGGACTTGGGAGCGCGCCAGGGAGTAGCGCGCCTGGACGGTCGAATTGAGAATCTCGTCAAAATGCGGGCGATCAGCGCTCCAGCCGGAGTAGCTCGGGTCGTCGTCGCGCACGATATGTCCGGCATGCAGCAGGAGCAGGAACGTCACATCGCTTTGCATCAGCTGTATCGCGGCGGCACTCATGGGCGCCGCGGTTTGCAGCAGGTGCAGCCGCTCTTCGGACTGCGGGTCGGTGCGTTCGGCCAGATATTGCTGGTAGCGTGGCAGTTCGATCCGGTCCAGTCCGCTCTCATGGTAGAACTCGATCGCGTGCTGCACGCGTGCCGCGTCCCGGCTTTGGAACGCGAACATAACCACCGTGCAGAGCAGCACGATCAACAGCGTGACCACGGGCACGCTGCGTGCAATCGATTTGTCGCGGTAGGGCAGGAGCAGCAGCATCGTTCGGTCTTCAGTATCCGGTCGGTTCCGCGTTCGCGGCAATCCACTATGGCAGAGCGTGTCTCGGTTGGGCGGATGCCGGTGCTAGGCGGCGGCGCCACACTGACGTGCGGTTACCGGTATACCCAAACCCGGCCCGCTATAATCGACCAATTTAACCAGCGTGACCCCCCTATATTCGGTGGGGTGCGCGGGCCGCGCGCAGCAGGCAGGCAGATTGTGCTCCTGGGTCCGGAGACAAAGGTGTTCGTTGCGGTCGCGGCGCAGTTCTCCAGGAGCTTTGGTGCCCAGCCTGAAAGATCATTCCCGCCCCGTGGCGCTGCTCGCGCTCGCCGATGGGACGGTATTCCGCGGGGTATCGATCGGCGCCGTTGGCGCGGCGGTCGGCGAGGTGGTATTCAACACGGCCATGACCGGGTACCAGGAAATCCTCACCGACCCGAGCTATGCGCGCCAGATCGTCACCCTGACCTACCCGCATATCGGCAACGTAGGAACCAATTCGCAGGACGACGAATCGGACCGTGTCTTCGCCTCCGCGCTCATCGTACGCGATGTGCCGGTGCACGCTTCCAATTTTCGCTCGCAGCGCGACTTGCATTCCTTTCTCGTCGAACGGTCCGTAGTCGCTATCGCGGGCATCGACACGCGCAGTCTTACGCGCCGGCTGCGCGACGGCGGCGCGCAAGGTGGCGCGGTTGTCGTCGGCGAGGATTATGCCGCGGCGATAGCCCTGGCGCGAACTTTTCCGGGTATGAGCGGCCTCGATCTGGCCGCGGTCGTGTCGGCACGCAGCCCGTATACCTGGGAAGAGACGGAGTGGACGCTTGCGGGCGGATTTGGCCGCATGAGCTCGTCACGGCATCACGTGGTTGCCTTCGATTTCGGCATAAAGCGCAACATTTTGCGCATGCTCGCCCAGCGCGGTTGCCGCCTCACCGTGGTTCCGGCGCGAACCAGCGCTGCCGAGGTGCTACGCCTGCAGCCCGATGGAATATTTCTTTCCAATGGACCGGGCGACCCGGAGCCCTGTGATTACGCGATCGAGGCGGCCCGGGATCTAATGAACCGAGGTTTGCCGACGTTTGGAATTTGCCTCGGGCACCAGATCATGGCGCTGGCATCCGGCGCGAGAACGCAAAAGATGAAGTTCGGCCACCATGGGGCCAATCACCCGGTGCAGGACGTGGAGACCGGACGGGTATTGATAACCTCGCAAAATCATGGCTTTGCAGTCGATGCGGGAAGTCTTCCCGCAAGCTGCCGCGTCACCCATATTTCCCTTTTTGATGGCTCGTTGCAGGGATTCCGCCGCACCGACCGCCCGGCCTTTTGTTTCCAGGGCCATCCAGAGGCCAGTCCGGGACCCAAGGACATCGGCCACTTGTTTGACCGATTCGTCCATTTGATGGCGCAAAGATCGCCGGAGACCCGTCGATGAGCGGCACGATCGTTCGCGCTGCCCTTGCGCAGGCGTCCACGGCGCTCGCGGCTCTGATGAATGATGCGCTTGCGCTTGCGGCAATCGAGCAGGCCGGCGAGTTGCTTGCCTGCTCACTGCAGGCCGGCGGACGCGTATTTAGTTGTGGCAACGGTGGTTCGCTGTGCGATGCCATGCATTTTGCCGAGGAATTGACGGGCCGGTTTCGCGACGATCGCCCGGCTTACGCGGCAATTGCGATTGCCGATGCGGGACACCTTTCTTGTGTTGCCAATGATTTCGGCTACGAGCAGGTCTTCTCCCGCTACCTGCAGGCGCACGGCCGTGCGGGTGATGTTTTGCTGGCGATCAGCACCAGCGGTGCCAGCGCCAACGTGATCGCTGCCGCGCGCGAGGCCCGCAGCCGGTCGATGCCCGTGATCGCCCTTACTGGACGCACCGCAACGGAGCTTTCGCGGCATGCGGACCTGACGATCTGCACGCCAGCGGGCCGTTATTCTGACCGGGTGCAGGAATTGCACATCAAGGTCATACACATCTTGATCGAACTCGTCGAGCATCATCTGGCCGGCGGCAATACGGACCACGGTCGCTCGGCCCCGAGCGCCTGACGCAGCGAGCGCGCCATGCCACGCCGCACTGACCTTAGCTCGATTCTCATCATCGGCGCCGGCCCGATCGTGATCGGGCAGGCCTGCGAATTCGACTATTCGGGCGCCCAGGCATGCAAGGCGCTGCGGGAGGAGGGCTACCGCGTCATCCTGGTCAACAGCAACCCGGCCACGATCATGACCGATCCGGGATTGGCCGACGTTACCTATATCGAACCGATCACCTGGCAAGTGGTCGAGCGCATCATTGCCCGCGAGCGGCCCGATGCGATACTGCCGACGATGGGGGGCCAGACGGCCCTTAATTGCGCGATGGATCTGCATCGCAATGGCGTGCTCGAGCGACACGGGGTGCAGCTCATCGGCGCCTCCCCAGCTGCCATTGAAATGGCGGAGGACCGTCAGCAGTTCAAACAGGCCATGATGCGCATCGGACTGGCATCTGCCATGTCGGCCGTGGCGCATTCCCTGCCGGAAGCCCTAGCCGTGCAGGAATTGGTGGGATTCCCGGCCGTGATACGCCCCAGTTTCACGCTGGGCGGTACCGGCGGCGGAATCGCCTACAACATGGAGGAGTTCGTCTCCATATGTCAGGGCGGACTCGAACTTTCACCGACGCGCGAGCTGCTAATAGAGGAATCGCTCATCGGCTGGAAAGAATTCGAGATGGAAGTGGTGCGCGACGGTCGTGACAATTGCATCATCGTGTGCTCGATCGAGAATCTTGACCCGATGGGGATTCATACCGGGGATTCGATCACGGTGGCGCCGGCGCAAACGCTCAGCGACAAGGAGTTTCAGTTGATGCGCGATGCCTCGATCGCCATCCTGCGCGAGATTGGTGTCGACACCGGCGGCTCGAACGTTCAATTCGCGATTCACCCGCGCGACGGACGCATGATCGTGATCGAAATGAATCCGCGGGTTTCCCGTTCTTCCGCGCTCGCCTCGAAGGCCACCGGTTTCCCGATTGCCAAGGTGGCCGCCAAGTTGGCCGTCGGTTATTCGCTCGATGAACTGCGCAACGAAATTACCGGTGGGGCAACGCCGGCGTCGTTCGAACCGACGATCGATTACGTTGTGACCAAGGTGCCGCGCTTTGACTTCGAGAAATTTCCGCAGGCCGACAACCACCTGACCACGCAGATGAAATCAGTTGGGGAGGTGATGGCGATCGGGCGCACTTTCCAGGAATCGTTTCAAAAGGCGTTGCGCGGTCTGGAGATCGGGGTCGACGGTCTTAATGAGACGTCGGTCGATCGCGACGAAATCATCGAGGAGATCGGCGAACCGGGACCGCATCGGATCTGGTTTGTTGCCGACGCGTTTCGCTTGGGAATGTCGCTCGACCTGGTATTCGAGGAGACTGGGATTGACCCGTGGTTCCTGGCCCAGATCGAAGAACTCGTGCTGGTGGAACGGCGCCTATTGGGATGCACGATCGGGTCACTGGACCGCGACGACTGGATGCTGCTCAAGCGCAAGGGCTTCTCCGATGGTCGACTTGCCAAGCTGCTCGGGCAAAGTGCCGCGGCGGTTCGGGCCGCACGGCGCGCCCAGGGCGTGCGGCCGGTGTACCGGCGGGTGGACACTTGCGCCGCGGAATTTGCGACCTCCACTGCGTACCTGTACTCGACGTACGGTGAGGAATGCGAGGCAATGCCGACCGATCGGCGCAAGGTGATGGTCCTTGGGGGTGGCCCGAATCGGATCGGGCAGGGTATCGAGTTCGATTACTGTTGCGTGCACGCGGCGCTGGCGCTGCGCGAGGACGGGTTCGAGACCATCATGGTCAATTGCAACCCGGAAACAGTGTCGACGGACTTCGACACGTCCGATCGACTGTATTTCGAGCCCCTGACGCTGGAAGACGTGTTGGAGATCGTCGATCGGGAGAAACCCCTCGGCGTCATCGTCCAGTACGGCGGTCAGACGCCGCTCAAACTCGCGCGCGATCTGGAGGCCAACGGGGTGCCCATCGTGGGGACCAGTCCTGACTCGATCGACGTCGCTGAGGATCGGGAACGCTTTCGGCAACTGCTGCAGCGGCTTGGGTTGAAGCAGCCGCCCAATCGTACGGCACGCAACGAAGCCGATGCTCTGCGGCTGGCTGACGAGATCGGTTTTCCGCTGGTGGTGCGGCCCAGCTATGTTCTGGGTGGACGGGCAATGGAAATCGTCCATGAAACGCGCGATCTGGAGCGTTACATGCGGGAGGCGGTCAAGGTTTCCAACGAATCGCCGGTGCTGCTCGACCGCTTTCTCGATGACGCGATCGAGGTCGACGTCGACTGTATCTGTGACGGCGAACAGGTAATGGTGGCGGGAGTCATGGAGCACATCGAGCAGGCCGGCGTGCATTCCGGTGATTCGGCCTGTTCCCTGCCGCCGTATTCGCTGTCGGCGGCTACGGTCGAAGAGCTCAAGCGGCAGACGGCGCAGATGGCCCGCGCCCTCAAAGTTGTCGGCCTGATGAACGTGCAGTTTGCCATCCAGCAGGGGATCGTATTCGTGCTGGAAGTGAACCCACGTGCGTCCCGGACCGTGCCGTTCGTATCCAAGGCAACCGGGGTCGCCGTGGCCAAAGTCGCGGCACGCTGTATGCTCGGGCGCAGTCTGCGCGAGCAGCGCGTGCGCGTCGAAGTGATTCCGCCCTATTTTTCCGTCAAGGAAGCCGTGTTCCCGTTTGCCAAATTTCTCGGCGTCGATCCACTGCTGGGACCGGAAATGCGATCGACCGGCGAAGTAATGGGTGTCGGCAGAACTTTCGGTGAGGCCTTGTTCAAATCACAGTTGGCCGCCGGTGCTACGCTGCCGCCGCGCGGGACCGTATTTCTTAGCGTCAAGGACTCGGACAAGCCCAAGACCATCGAGATCGCCCATCTATTGAACGAAATGGGGTACACATTGGTGGCAACCCGTGGCACCGCGGCGGCGATCGAAGCAGCGGGCATACCGGTGAGACCCGTCAACAAGGTCAAGGATGGCCGACCGCACGTGGTCGATCTGCTCAAGAATGGCGAGATCGATCTGGTGATTACGACGGTCGAGGAAAAGCGTTCGGCGATTGCCGACTCCCGTTCGATCCGCACGACCGCCTTGGCGCAGCGCGTGACGTACTACACGACGGTCGCCGGCGGACGCGCCGCGGTGGAAGGGATGCGCCATCTGGCGGCGCTGGAGGTCTATGACCTGCAGTCGCTGCATCGGCAGATTGCCGGTGCGTGAACCGGAGTCTTAGACATGTCCGCGACCGGTCCCAGGGCGCAAGTTGCCTGTTTGGCACCGGCCGCTGGACAGCGATCCACAGCATCGGTACATTCGTGAGCATCATCCCGGGCAATTGCCCGGTTCTTGTATTTTGTATCCAGCGACGACGCCATTGTTTGGCCCGACGCTTGGCTTGAATCGGATAAATCTCAAATGGCGGCAATTCCCATTACGGCGCGCGGCGCGGAGATGTTGAAGGCCGAGCTGACTCGTCTCAAGTCGATCGATCGTCCCGGGGTCATCCAGGCGATCAAGGATGCGCGGGAAAAGGGCGATTTGTCCGAGAACGCTGAGTACGAAGCGGCCCGCGAGCGGCAAGGATTCATCGAGGGTCGCATTCAGGAGCTGGAAGGAAAATTGTCGAGCCTGCAGATCATCGATCCGGCGGCGGTCGACGCGGGTGAACGCATCGTATTCGGTGCCATGGTCGATCTCGAGGAGGTCCAGTCTGGCATTCGCGTGCACTACCAGATCGTCGGCGACGATGAGGCCGACATCAAGGCCGGATTGATATCCGTTTCCAGCCCCACCGCACGCGCGTTGATTGGCAAGAGCGTGGGCGATGTGGCGACGGTCGTTGCGCCCGGCGGCAAGCGCGAGTACGAGATTCTCGAAGTACGCTACCGTTGATGCGCGCTAACGCGGGGCGCGCCGCTTGGTGCCGGCGTTGGACCGCATTCTTGGCGCGCTACGCTCTGCCGCCGGCTTGGCGGCGCCCTTGGATGCCGCGCCCGGGTGCTTTGCCGCTGCCGGTTGCTGCGGAACGGTGCCGGGTATCGGCCGGAACAACACGAAGGTATTTCCGATTGCCTGTACTCGTGCTGCCCCGAGCTGCGCTGCCATGGTACGGAATATCTCGTCGCGATCGGCGCGCTCGGTCCTGCCGGCCCGTACCTTGACCAGGCCATGCGAGTTCAGTGCACGGTCGATTTCCTTGAAGACCGCCTCGCTCAATCCGGCCGCTCCGAGCAGCACGACCGGGTCGAGGAGGTGCGAGCGCGCGCGCAGTGCAAGGCATTGATCCGGGGCGAGGGAGAGTTCGGCCATTTCGGTTCCGTCGAACCGCCGATGGTAACCGCGATTTGGTTCGCGCTGTTGGGCGTTTGCTCGCTCCGCCGTGCTGCATGCTCATCGGCTCGCCCAATCTGTATTCCGGATCTTGCCGAGTTGCACCATGACCAGTAGGAAAAAATCGACCAAATCCCCATCCGGAAACCGGTCGAACCGTGCGTGGATCGAACGACATATCAACGATCCGTATGTTCAGGCGGCAACGCGGCACGGCTATCGGTCCCGGGCAGCCTACAAACTGATCGAGATTGACCGGCGCGACCGACTGCTGCGGCCGGGCGCGGTCGTCATCGATTTGGGCGCCGCCCCGGGCAGTTGGACTCAGGTGGTTGTCGAGCAGTTGGGGACCCGGGAGGCAAAATTGGCGGGCCGCGTGATTGCGCTGGACGTTTTGCCTATGGAACCCATCGCCGGCGCGGAGACGATACAAGGCGACTTGCGCGACGAGGACGTCATGCAGCGCCTGGCGCAGTTGCTCAATGGCGATCGCGCCGACGTGATCTTGTCCGACATGGCGCCGAACCTGAGCGGTATCGGTGCCGCCGACGCCGCTCGCAGCGCCCATTTGTGGGACCTCGCACTGGAGTTCGCCTTGCAGCATCTCAAGCCCGAAGGCCGCTTCTTGACCAAGGCGTTCCAGGGCAGCGGCTACAGCCAGTTCGTCGAGCGAAGAAAAGCCTAGAATTCGCTAGGGACCGTGTCCCGACCCGCAGGCGTCGGCCAATTTCACCGGACAGCAGCGGCAGCATCCGGCAGGAGTACCACCTTGAACAACAGCACCTTTGCTAAGGCCGCCATCTGGCTCGTGATCGCCGTGGTGCTATTCACGGTGTTCCAGAAACTGGAAAAGGGAACGGGTGGCAACGTTCAGCAGGTTCCCTATTCGCAGTTCGTCAACGAGGTCCGGGCCGGTCACGTAAAGAGCGCTCGCATCCAAGAGACATCACCCGGGATGACCGAGGTCGTGGCGCAAACCAACGAGGGCACGCAACTGCGAACGACCGGAACCCTGTATGACCGCGGTATCTTCAAGGACCTGCTGGACGCCAATGTCAAATTCGAGTTCGAGCAGCGCGAGACGCAATCGCCGTTGCTGAGCTTCTTCTATGCCTTTGGCCCTGTGATCCTGCTCATCGGTGTGTGGATCTTCTTCATGCGCCAGATGCAGGGCGGTGGGCGTGGTGGCGCCTTTTCGTTCGGCAAGTCGCGTGCGCGCATGCTCGACGAATCAAATAACAGTATCACTTTTGCCGATGTTGCCGGCTGCGATGAGGCCAAGGACGAGGTGCAGGAACTGGTCGAGTTTCTGCGCGACCCGTCCAAATTCCAGAAGCTCGGCGGTCGCATACCGCGCGGTGTCCTGATGGTCGGGTCGCCCGGAACCGGGAAGACCTTGCTCGCCAAGGCGATCGCCGGCGAGGCCAAGGTCCCGTTTTTCACCATTTCTGGCTCCGATTTCGTGGAAATGTTTGTCGGCGTCGGCGCGGCGCGCGTGCGCGATATGTTCGAGACCGCCAAGAAGCACGCGCCCTGCATCATTTTCATC
>OMSW01000193.1 GCA_900290295.1 Burkholderiales bacterium | reverse complement strand
GTGGTGTGTTCCGGCAGCGCCGCACTCGTGTACCGGTCACCGGCGGCCGTCGTGGGACGATGAAAGTCCGGACCAACGGCACAGCCCGCCCCGATACAGGCCAGGCCGACCGCGATCGCGACGCGTTGCGGGAGAATTGCCAGGGGTCTCATCAGCTGGCCCCCTGCGCTTCGGCGGGTTTGCGAGGGCGCGAGCTGCCGGCGAACAGGCGGATGAGCACCGGGAGCACGATCAGGATCAGGATCGGAGCCAGCAGAATTCCGCCGACGACCACGAGTGCCAGCGGCTTTTGCACCTGCGAACCGATGCCGGTCGATACCGCCGCAGGCAGCAGTCCCACGCAGGCGGCGATGCAGGTCATGACCACCGGACGCATCTGCACCTCGCATGCCTTGACCACGGCCTCGGCCGCCTCCATCCCGTCGTAGATGAGGTTGTTGTAATAGGACAGGACGATGATCCCGTCCATCGCCGCGATCCCGAAAAGCGCAACAAAGCCGATCGCCGCCGAGACGCTGAATGGCGTTCCCGTGACGAACAAGGCCAGGACGCCCCCGATCAAGGCCATCGGCATGACACTGGCGGCCAGCGCCGTGTCGACCAGCGAACCGAAGTTCATGTACAGCAGGACACAGATCATCAGCAGGCTGATCGGCACCACGATCGCCAAGCGCTCCAGCGCTTCCTGCAGTTCACCGAATTCCCCCGCCCAATCAAGGCGATAGCCGGGCGGCATGCGCACCTTTTCGCCGATCAGGCGCTGCGCCTCGAGCACCGCACCGCCCAGATCGCGTTCGCGCACGCCAAACTTGATCGGGATATAGCGCTCCTGCCCCTCGCGATAGATGAACGAGGCGCCCGATACCAGCCGGATGTCGGCCACTTCGCTCAATGGCACCTGGATGATGCCGGTTCCAGTCGGACTGGTGGTGCCGACCGTGATCCGGCGGATCGCGTCCATGCTCTTGCGATACTCGGGCGCCAGCCGGACCATCATCGGGAAGTGGCGATCGCTGCCTTCCTCGTACACGTCGCCCGCGGACTGGCCGCCGATCGCCGCCTGGATCGTGGCGTTGATATCGCCCGCGGCAAGCCCGTAGCGTGCGGCACGCTCGCGATTGACGTCGATCTTGACGGTGGGTTGGCCGAGCGACCGGAACACGGCAAGATCCACGATGCCCGGGATCGTGGACATCACATCCTTGATCTGGTTGGCGGTTTTCTCCAGTACTGCCAGGTCGCTGCCGTAGAGCTTGACCGAATTCTCACCCTTGACCCCCGAAGCCGCCTCCTCGACGTTGTCCTCGATGTTCTGCGAGAAATTGAAATCCACGCCGGGAAACTGTGCCTCGAGCGCATCACTCATCTCGTGCGTGAGCTTGGCCTTGTCGACGCCCTTGGGCCATTCGTCGAACGGCTTGAGCGGTACGTAAAACTCCGCATTGAAGAATCCGGTCGAGTCGGTGCCATCATCGGGCCGGCCATTTTGCGATACCGCCGTGACAATCTCCGGGTAGCTCTTGATGAGCCGGCGCATCTTGTTCACGTAGACATTGGCTTCCGTGAGCGAGATCGAATTGGGCATCGTCGCCCGGATCCAGAAGTTGCCTTCCTCGAGCTTGGGCAGGAATTCGAGTCCTAGTGCGCTGCCGCAGGCGATCGCAGCGATCAGGAGAGCTCCAGCCGCCACCAGCGTGAGGCGTCGATGCTCCAGGGCGAAACGCAACGCCGGGCCGTAGATCCTGCGCAAGAAACGCACGATGACCGTTTCCGTCTCTTTGAGATGCCCGGTCAGCAGGATGCCGCTCAATGCGGGGGAAATCGTGAAGGTCGCCAGCAGGCCGCCGGCGATGGCGTAGGCGTAGGTCCGCGCCATCGGTCCGAAGATGTGTCCCTCCACACCCGACAAGGTGAACAAGGGCACGAAGCCGGCAATGATGATCGCGGCGGAGAAAAAAATCGCCTGGTTGACTTCGCCCGCGGAATTGGCAATGACCGCGAATTTGCCGCGCAGGCCCACGGCCGAGCGCAGGTGGTGCAACATGTATTCCTGCTGCCCCTCTTTGCGTTCGGATTCGACCAGATGGCGGTAGATGTTCTCGACCATGATGACGGTTGCATCGACGATCAGGCCGAAGTCGATCGCACCGACGGATAACAGGTTGGCCGACTCGCCGCGCGCGAGCAGGATCATGATGGCGAAAAACAGCGCGAATGGGATCGTCGTGGCGACGATGATCGCGCTGCGCAGGTTGCCCAGAAAGAGCCACTGCACAAGGAAGATCAGGATGACGCCCTCGACCATGTTATGCATCACGGTGTGGGTCGTGATCTTGATTAATTCGGTGCGGTCGTAGATCTTTTCGAGATGGACCCCGGGAGGAAGGATTCCGGAGGTGTTGATTTTCTCGATCTCCGCCTTCACCCGCTCCAGTGTTGGCAGGCTCTGCTCGCCCCGCCGCATCAAGATGATGCCTTGCACGACGTCGTCGTTATCGTCCTCGCCGGCGATACCCAGGCGCGGCAGGTTGCCGACGCTGACCGTGGCAATGTCCTTGAGCATGACCGGGGTGCCGTTGCTCGCCGTCAACAGGGAGTTGCGCACATCGTCCATCGTGCGGATGAGGCCCACCCCCCGCACCACGGCGGCCTGCGGTCCGAACTCGACGGTTTGGCCGCCGACGTTGCTGCTGGCGTTGTTGAGCGCGTTCAGGACCTGCGGAAAGGTCAAGCCGTAGGACACCAGTTTGTCCATGTTGACCGTGACGTCGTAGGTCTTGGTCTTGCCGCCCCAGCCATTGACGTCGACCACGCCGGGCACGGCGCGGAAACGCCGCTCGAGTATCCAGTCCTCGATGGTCTTGAGATCCGTGACGGAGTATCCCGGCGGCCCGACCACGCGGTACCGGTAGATCTCACCGATCGGACTCCACGGCGAGATCCCTGGCTGCGCGCCGTTGGGTAGCGGCGGCAATTGGGACAGCCGGTTGATCACCCATTGCTCGGCCTGCTGGTAGGTGAAGTCGTAGGTGAACTGGAGCTTGACGTCGGACAGGCCGAACAAGGAGATGGTGCGTATCGCCTTGACGTTCGGGATGCCGGCCATCTGCACTTCGATCGGGATCGTGATGTAGCGCTCGATCTCCTCGGCAGATTGCCCCGTGCTCTGCGTGATGATGTCGACCAGCGGGGGGACGGGATCGGGGTAGGCCTCGATGTTGAGCTTGATGAAGCTGATCACACCCGCAATCAGCGTGCCGATCAGCAATGCGAGCATCAGGATGCGTTGCCTCAGCGCATACGCGATGATGGCGTTCATTTGTTGCTCACAGTTCTAGACATTGGTAACTAGGCCAGGTTTGCCGCAAAGTGGTCTTCAGTCGCCCTGGGCGGCACGGTCGATGAAGAGCGCACCGCTGGCGACGACTTTTTCGCCCGGCTGGACGCCATCGAGCACTTCGATCAGCCCGTTGGCGGAGCGACCCGGGCGGATCTTGCGCAGGGCAAGGGTGCCATCGTCACCGACGATCCACACGCGCGTCTCGTCTCCTTCGTAGATGACGCCGCTTTCTGGCACGGCGGGGGCAGTGGCCTGGCCACCCGACAGGATGCTGAAGCGGGCGAACATCTCGGGTTTGAGCTCCCCGTTCGGATTGGCGATCTCGGCGCGCACCGCCAGGCGCCGCGTTGCCGGATCCAAGCTGGGCGCCACGAACGTAATTTTTGCGGTGAACACGCGCTCCGGCAGCGCGACGACGCGCACTTCCACGGTCTGGCCCTTCTTGACAAACGGCGCATCGGTTTCGCGCACGTTGGCGACCAGCCAAACTGTCGAAAGATCCCCCACCGTATAAGCCGGCGTGGCCGCGCCAGACTGCAGGTATTGCCCGAGCCCGACCTGCTTGTCCGTCACAATGCCGGCAATCGGCGCCACGACGTAGGCCACCGGATCCATTTTCTCGGCGCGCCCCAGCGCGTCGATCTCCGCTTCGCTTTTGCCCAGGATCGCCAGGCGGTTGCGCACCGCGGAGAGCGCCGCGTCCGCCGAGCGCACGGCGCTTTGCGCGGCGGCCAGGTCGTTCTGGCTTTGCTGCCAGTCCTGCAAGGAGCCAGCCTTGGCATCGTACAAGGCATGCTTGCGGGATTCATTCGTCTGCGCAAGCGAGAGCTGCGAGTGGGCCGCGGCCGCGGCCGCCTGGGCGCTGAGCAGGTCATTTTGCCCCTGCACAAACTCGCT
>OMSW01000305.1 GCA_900290295.1 Burkholderiales bacterium | reverse complement strand
GGGACCGTTGCCGCATCGTGCTCACCGGCATAGCGCATGAGCAGGTGAAGCTTGTGCTTGTGCGCACGTGGACACTGCTGCTGCAGCAGGGCCAGATTCTCCCAGTCCATGGCCAGAATGAGGTCGAAATCGCGGAAATCGTCCTGCGTCACTTGGCGCGCACGCAGATCGCCGATCTCCACTCCGCGGCGCTTGGCCGCCTGCAGCGCTCGCGCATCCGGCGGTTCGCCGACGTGGTAGGAATGCGTGCCGGCCGATTCGACCTGTACGCTCGATTCCAACCCGGCCTCGGCCACCATCTTGCGGAAGACTCCCTGGGCTGTCGGGGAGCGGCAGATGTTGCCCATGCAAACAAACAATACCTTCGTCATATACATCGTGCCTTTCGGGTGCGGAGCTGCGTTCAGCGGCGCGTGTTCACGGTGGGCAGTCTTGCCGCCCCCGGCCTCTGCTCTTATGGTCTGCATTACGTGTTCCAATCCCTAGCGAAAAAGACTCGTTTCCACCAAATAAGTTCAAGTCGCCGCCCCGTTGGATGTTGACGCATCTGCGGGGCGCCGAATGACCGATCGACATTTCAGGCGGCCTTACCCACTTCCACCTCAAGCTCGTCGGCACCGAGCCCGAAGACTCGCCCCCGCAGCGCCCCCAATTGATCGCGCACCTGGGCAGCCTTTTCAAATTGCAAATTCCTGGCAAATTCGAGCATCTGCTTTTCGAGCCGTTTGATCTCGCGCCCAAGCTGACGCTCGGTCATTGAGTTGTAATTGGGGCCGGGTTCTGCCAAATGCAAGGCAGCACCGGACTCCGCGGCGCCCAGGATCCCGTCGATGAGCTCGCGCACATCCTTTTGCACCCCGCGCGGAACGATGCCGTTAGTCGCGTTGAATGCGCTCTGCCGGCTGCGCCGGCGCTCGGTCTCGTCCATCGCCCGGCGCATCGAGTTGGTAACAGTGTCACCGTACAGGATTGCCGTTCCGTCCAGATTGCGTGCCGCCCTACCGATGGTCTGGATCAGCGAGCGCTCGGAACGCAGGAAGCCCTCCTTGTCGGCGTCGAGAATTGCCACCAGGCCAACCTCCGGAAGATCCAGGCCCTCGCGCAACAGGTTGATGCCGACCAGGACGTCGAACACGCCGGAGCGCAAGTCACGGATGATTTCCACCCGCTCGACAGTATCGACATCCGAATGCAGGTAGCGAACTTTTGCGCCGTGCTCGGACAGGAAGGTCGTCAGATCCTCCGCCATGCGCTTGGTAAGGGTGGTAATCAGCACCCGCTGGCCTCGACCGACCCGCAGCGCGATCTCGGACAGTACATCGTCGACCTGGGTGCGCGCCGGCCGCACCTCGATCCGTGGATCCACCAGCCCGGTCGGACGGACGAGTTGCTCCACGACCTGCGAGGAACGCTCCAACTCGTACGCGGCGGGTGTGGCCGAAACAAAGATGCAGCGGCGCATCTTGCGCTCGAACTCGTCAAAACGCAGCGGCCGGTTATCGAGCGCCGAGGGCAAGCGAAATCCGTACTCGACCAGTGTCTCCTTGCGCGAGCGATCGCCACGGTACATGGCACCGAGCTGAGGAATGGTCACGTGCGATTCGTCGATGAACATCAGCGAATCGGTCGGCAGATAATCGATCAGGGTCGGCGGCGGCTCGCCGGGTGCCGCACCCGAAAGGTGACGCGTGTAATTCTCAATACCCTTGCAAAAGCCGATTTCGGAGAGCATCTCCAGGTCAAAGCGCGTGCGCTGCTCGAGTCGTTGCGCTTCCACAAGCTTGCCTGCCTGGTAGAGCTCCGGCGCGCGCTCCTTGAGTTCCTCGCGGATCGTCTCGATCGCCCGCAGCACCGTCTGGCGCGGCGTTACATAGTGCGAGGAAGGATAGACGGTGAAGCGCGGAACACGCTGGCGCACCCGCCCAGTCAGTGGATCAAAGAGCTGGATGCTCTCGATCTCGTCGTCGAGCAACTCAATGCGTACCGCGACCTCCGCATGCTCGGCCGGAAACACATCGATCGTATCGCCGCGCACGCGGAACGTACCGCGCACGAATTCCGTTTCGTTGCGTTGGTATTGCATCGACACCAGGCGTGCTATCACTTCGCGCTGCCCGATCCGGTCCTTGTGACGCAGCACCAGGATCATCGAGTGGTAGTCGTTCGGATTGCCGATACCGTAAATTGCCGATACCGTACCGACGATGATCGTATCGCGCCGCTCCAGCAACGACTTGGTCGCCGACAGCCGCATCTGTTCGATGTGCTCGTTGATCGCGCTGTCCTTCTCGATGTACAGGTCGCGCGACGGTACGTAGGCCTCAGGCTGGTAGTAGTCGTAATACGAAACGAAATATTCCACCGCGTTGTGCGGAAAGAACTCGCGCATCTCCGCGTACAACTGCGCCGCCAGTGTCTTGTTCGGCGCCAACACCAAGGTCGGCACGCCCGTGCGCGCGATCACATTGGCCATCGTGTAGGTCTTGCCGGATCCCGTCACACCGAGCAAGGTCTGGCACACGAGCCCGTCGGCAACGCCTTCGGCCAGGCGCGCAATAGCGTCCGGCTGGTCTCCAGCGGGCTCATACGGCTTATGCAGCCGGAACGGGGATTCGATGTTGTTTAAGTTTGGCACGGCAAATAGAGCGAGCGATGACGCACTGCAACGTGGCATCCTAGCATCGGGTATAAAAAAAGCCTAGTCCCCGAAATAAATTGTTACAACACGAAACGTTAATTTTCAATAGCTTAGGTTCTCGCACTGCCCTAAATTGGGGAACCGGGACCATTCTTTTTACGGCCCAAATACCCCTTGCAAATCGAGGCCGAATTTGCTCTTGTGTACACTGGCGACTTGCCCGTCTTGTCGCACCTTGGCGAAAAAATTTCGTCCGGCGTGCACCTGCAATGAAGCCCTCCCTCTTCGCCGCTGTCGAACTTGCCCCTGCTGATCCGATACTTGGGCTGAACGAAGCATTTAGCGCCGACGCACGCGCGAACAAGGTCAACCTTGGCGTCGGCGTCTACTTGGCCGAGGACGGCAAGATTCCCTTGCTCGAATCCGTTCGGCAGGCCGAGGCCGCACTACTGCAAAATCCCGGCGCGCGCGGCTACCTTCCTATCGACGGGATCGCCGTCTATGACCAGGCCGTGCAAAAGTTGCTCTTCGGTGAAACGTCGGATCTGATCGCCCAGGGGCGACTGGTCACAGCACAGGCCTTGGGTGGCACCGGCGGGCTTACGCTCGGTGCCGACCTGCTCAAGCGGTTGCTGCCGGGCACCGGTGTTCTGATCAGCGACCCAAGCTGGGAAAACCACCGCGCCCTGTTCGAAGCGGCCAGCTTCCCGGTTGCCAGCTACCCGTACTATGACGCGGCGACCCATGGTCTTAACTTCGCCGGCATGCGCGCCGCACTCAAGGCGGCCCCGCCGGGCACCATCGTCGTACTCCACGCCTGCTGCCACAACCCGACCGGTGTGGATCCGACACCCGAACAGTGGAAGGAAATCGTCTCGATCGTGCGCGAAGGCGACTTGGTGGCATTCGTCGACATCGCCTACCAAGGTTTCGCCGAGGGCATTGAAGCCGACAGCGCCGTGGTCCGCGCCTTTGCCGCCAGTGGCGCACAGTTCTTTGTGGCTAGCTCGTTTTCCAAATCCTTTTCCCTGTACGGCGAGCGCGTCGGTGCGCTGACCATCGTGACGGCTAACTCTGAGGAGTCCAAGCGCGTGCTGAGCCAACTCAAGCGCGTCATCCGCACCAACTATTCCAATCCGCCTACGCACGGCGGCGCCCTAGTAGCGGCCGTACTCGGCAACCCGGAACTGCGCCGCCGCTGGGAGTCCGAGCTGACCGCAATGCGCGAGCGCATCAAGGCCATGCGCGAGTCCCTCGTCGAACTGCTCACGAAGCGCATTTCCGGGAGCGATTTTTCGTTCGTGCGGCGACAGCGCGGAATGTTCTCGTATTCCGGATTGAGTGCTGCCCAGGTCGAGCGCCTTCGCACCGAGTACGCCATCTACGCGGTCGCCTCCGGGCGCATCTGCGTCGCCGCACTCAATAAGAAGAACATCGAGGCCGTCGCTGACGCCATTGCCGCCGTGCTGCGCGCTTGAATTGGGCCATTCCCGGCAGCCTTTCATACGGGCCGGGGCATCGATATAATTAAAATTTGTTCCCCGATAGCTCAGCTGGTAGAGCGTCGGACTGTTAATCCGCAGGTCCCTGGTTCGAGTCCAGGTCGGGGAGCCAAAAACAGAGGGTTAGCAGGTAAGGGTCTGCTAACCATCTTTCATTTAGTAGGCACATAGTAGGCGGGAGGCGCTTGTGGGGGCGATCGTTCGCTTGATGGGCTGTCCGTGGGCGACACCGGACAAGTCAGTAGCCCAAGAAGAGCAAGAGCGGGCGCACAAAATGGCGCAAGAGACGAGAGCACGGTTCCGCGTCGCCCTCTTCCATGAACTCGGCGGCGAGGCGAACGCTGCCAGGGTTCACGCCGAATTTCAGCGGATCCGCGCCCAATATCACCCTCACCAAGTGCCCGGCGAGGCCGAGGCAGGGCCAGGAGAACGCGCAGCAGTCGATCGCTGGGAGAGGGCTTACGGTCTTGCCATGGAGGCAGCCTTCAGTCTGTGGCCAAATCTCGCCAAGGGCGCCTCTGTCGAAGTCAAATTTGTGCCGACTTACCGGATACAGGTGCGTCGAGGACCGATCGGCGGTTACACCGGTGACCGCGTTCGTTCGAGCATTCCGTGCGGCGAATACATTGTCGACCACGACGGAAGCCGCCTGGTGTTCCGGGATGCCGATGCGCGCGGCGGCGGGCGCGACCTGACCGTTGACCTGGCAGAGTTCGATGAGCTCGCCGCGTTCCCTGAAGACCTTGACGGCACGCAACTCGAAGTGATCGGACCCATTGGCGTCGATTATGGCCGAAAAAATTCCGCCAACGCTTGAGGGTCGCGTCCGAGAAATTTATAGAGCCGTGGACGATCACGAGGCTCGTGGCGATATCCCAAAGGCTCTCATCGTTTCAAAATCTGCCCTTCGCATTTTCCAAGAGAATCCGGATTTCGCAGAGGCAAACTGGGACCTCTTTTATGATGACGGTGTCAAAAAAATCAAGGCAATCGTCGGCCAATGCGATTGGGAGCCGTCCGCGGACGTGCTCACCGAATGGACGACATTTGAAGTTCAACTGTCGAGTCGAATCGCCGGCAAAGAGGCGCGTTGAATCTGGCGATCTGCGGAAACTCTAGGGCCGTCCGCATCTGACCGCTGAGGGAAAGACCTGAAAGGGGAACGCGAATGCAAAACGGACCGCCTGGGCTTGGCAGCGAACACACGTACGAGGCCACCTGCGCATTTAGCGCGTACGTTGATCCGAAAGCACGGAGGATAAGGCTCGAAACGAAACAGGCCGATGGTTCCGAGGTACACCTTTGGCTGACGGCGAGTCAATTTGAACAATTGCTGCCGATCCTTCGACTCTCCGCACGAAAGCTTGGCATCCGGTGGCCAGAAGAACTGCCCGGGCAAGGTACATCCTGATTGTCTTGAAGGGGCCGGCGGCTACCAATTCTGCGGGGCAGGGCTCCGCGAAGTGAATCGTGATACGTTCGGCTTGAGTTTCCATTCCAGGCGCTAACTCAACGCTTCCCGCCGATCGCCAGCAGTAGCAGCGTCAGCACCACGACCAGGACCAGCAGCAGAAGCACGTCAGAACGTGCTCATACTCGAGCCGGCGGCAACGAAGCCCGGTGAGACAGCCCAGAGCGTGGTGCTCAGCGCAGTGAGCTGGGCTTGCTGGCCGCCGCCGTACAGGACAATTTGATTGAACGAGCTACCGCCTGTCCCGAGAAAAGTAACGCCACTCGGCGCCTGGATGGCAAACCCAGCCGTCGACGTACAGGATTGGATGACGTATTTCCGGACACCGTCAACACCGCCGCCAGCAATGCCATCTTTGACCATCGACAACTGGTAGGTCCCGCTGGACCCGGCAGTTAACTGACTTACCCCAAAGAAGCTCAACGTCCCGAGGGTAGAACTTATCACCTCTGTCTGCAGGCGTACGTCGAGAATGCCTACCAAATATCCGAACTGATCCAAGCCTGCATACCTACCTGCCCAGGTTGCAAGAATCTGATTGCGTAATTTGTCGATGAGCGCCATGGTTAGCTCGGTATGAATCTTCTTTTTTTGCCGGTCCAGGCCATTTTTTCCTGCTCTACCGGACGCACCGGAGCAGCCGCCTGCCGTTGCACGTCTTGCTGGCGTGGAGGGCCGCGGCGTGGCTCGGTATTCGTTCTGGCAGATTCGTTCGTGCGTGCGGCTTCTGCGCTCGGATACCCCGCTCTGGCGTCATGCCGTGGGGCGCCCCGTTCCTCAGCCCCCGCTGGTGTGCCTCCATCCCGGAACGTTCCGGAGGGCCGTGTCCCAACACCTTTAGGACGCGTCTTGCCAGTATCGAGACCTTTGGCAAACGCGAGTCCTTTCTTGTCTGGAGCGGGCGGCGCCCCGCCGAACTTACGTTCAAGCTGGTTAGCGCGTTTAGGTTTCATGGCCATTGGATTTCCCTTTTCCTTTCGGGTAGTGGCTCTCGATGAACTGCAATATGTGTGGCATCAAACTGAGCAACTCGGCTTCGTCCTTTGCCTCGAGCTCGGCTTGTTTTTTCCTGCGGGCAACGCCACTGACCTCGGGCGTGACCCGGGCCACCGGTTGGGCTAATGGCACTTGCGCAGCCGGTACAACCACGGGCGCGGGGTAGGTTGCGGCGCCCGCTAGAGCACCGGTGCCGATGCTGTCCGCGGCAGCGGCAATTGTTATCTGGGTTACAAAGCCTGTTGCGGCTCCTGCGCCAGCACTGGCAAATGCCGAGCCCTGCTCATCGGCACCGGTACCCATGACGTTCAAGTCCGGTGTCAGTACTTTGTTGCTGGCAGCGCCTTGCGAGTACGCAGTGGCAGGCGTGATGACATAGCCGACACCGACACCGACACCGGTTGCCGTAGCTCCAGCGAAAACGCCGGAAATAACTGCCTGTACCGCTAGTCTTTCCCCGCCAATACCCTGCGAGTACGCGGCAGCCTGGACCGCGTTTAGAGAGCAGTCTCCCGTCGCAACCCCTGTGCCGATCGCATCGGCAACGGCAAAGGCGAGCGTGCTGTTACCGATAGGAGCCGCTGCACCTTGACAGTAACCAGCGGCAGACACGATGGAGCCGCCAAGGGGCTCAACTAGCAGGGCTCCAGTCGCGCGCGTCATTGGATTACCGCGTCTTCAGGCTCGTACGCGATCAGTTTGACCTGGCGGGCCTCGCGTCTCTGCACGGTCTCGCTGGCCCTGGAAAGCGCAAATGCAACGCGGCGCGCTAGGTCGATATCATCGTCCTCGCTGAGGAATGCGCCATCTGCGCCAGTAATGGCTACCCTGTCGCCGAAGGCTTTCGGAGCCATGTGGGCCATAAGCCATTTCCTGGTGTCCACGCGCAGCCTCTGCTGCTGCACACCGGCATTGGAGATGCGTCTATTACCGTCCTCGTCCACGTCCATTGGCGGAGGCGCGTCGGCAATCGCAATAATTTCGTCGCCGAGGACGTGCATCCTGTCCACTTGGGCGATCTGATAGGCCGCGCGGAAGCTTGCATCGTCGCGCAAATGAGTCTGCACCGTCGTACGCGACGGCATGGCGGGATCTTTGCAAATCGTGGTCAAACTCTCACCATCCGCAACCCGCCTGCAAATTTCAAGTTCGAGCTCAGGCGTAAGCTTCACGCACTGAGTTTTCTCAGTGGACTGTTGTTTCTGTTTCCGGGTCATCGTCGTTACTACCGCGGTCGACCAGGCGATCTAATGCGGCATCCAGGCGCGTGCACGTCAATCCCCACCACAGGTGCTCGTAGGCCTCGTCTTCCGATAATGGCTTACCAAGGGCGCCAGCCTGCAGGCTCTTGAGATAAATAGGTTCGAGGCTACGTTCGGCTCGCGCCGCTACCGCCATTTCCAGTAACTTCCGGCGCATTTCTGGCGCCAGGGCCGCAAGCATCCGTGTGGCGTACTCGCGCTCTTCGATGTGGTCGGCGAGCGTCTTCTTGCTCATTCGGTTCCCATCCGCAGGTCGTAGAGCTCCCTCAGCCGGGCCTGCATGGCTGGACTGCGGCGGTACTCATCCGAGCCGATCTTGCGTTCAATTCGCGCGATCTCTTCTTCGACACTCTGACTCTGACCGCTATTTGTAGGCGCAGTCGGCATCCTTTGCTGGGACGCGAGGCCCAGGAGCCACTGCAACGTCTGCGGGTCATTGCACACGGCCCGACCATCCGGGAATCGGGCATTCGCGAGCACGTCGCGCAGGCCTGGCGCGGCGAGCTGGAGATAGTCGTTGATCTTGCTTACGTTGGAATTGAAATTACTGCCCCAGCGCAACTCATTGCGCGCTTGATATTTATCGGTCGAATCGCGCTCAGCGGTTTGTTCCGCAGCTTCCATCTGGAGATTTGAGTACCAGTCGAACATCGTGGCGACAGCCGTTTCATCCAGGCCCTTGGTGGCAGCATCAGCTACGAACCGCTGCGCAATGGGATCAGATTCAAACTGCGCCGGAATGGCGAATTGGGGAGCCTCCTGCGGTTGCTCTGCCGGGGCTTCCTTTGGTTCTTCCGGCTTCGATTGCCAATCTGCAGGAGGCTCGCTCAGTGCATTTGCCGTGATCCATTCAGGCGAGCCCTCTGCCGGCTGATTCTCCCAATAAGTATCGGCCATCACTCACTCGGTCCAGGAACGATGCGCAGCTCGCGCACGCCACCATCGGGGCCGCGCTTGCCCACGCGAACAGACCAATATTTTGGCGGGCTGGGGCGCGTATCAACGATCGGTTGCCCTGCAGCGATCGCCCGGTTTTCCATCGCGTCATAGCCAGCCTTGGCTCGCGTTGCCTCGACAGCGGGAGCCGTCGCAGGTGCAGAGGACTGCGACGGCTCCCTCTCGGCGGCACTAACCGGCTGGCCCCAATCATGTTTGATCCCACGCTGCTCTAGAAGAACTGCCAATGCGCGCTTGATGTCCGAAATGTCATTCAGCCCGGATTCGAAACGGCGCTTATCCTCCTCGAACTTTGCTGCAGCGGCCTCCTCCTCGAGGCGCTTGAGACGCTCGGCCCTGGCCGCTGCCAAGGACTGTAGGACGTTTACACCCATGGCTACGTGGTCGCGGACACGTTCCAGACGACGCTCCCCGCCCATGTGCTGGACGTCGTAGAAACGCTCATGGTCGAGGCTGTGACAGTCAACCAGGTCGCGCGCGGAGTCGTGGCAGAAGCCCCAGGAATTGATAGAACCACATCGCCGACCTTCATGCCGATGCCGCCGGCGTTGATCGGTATATAGGCTCCCGACACAGGTACCGCCCTGCCGCAGCCGGTAAAGTAACCGGTCGTCGCGGAGATGTCGGTACTCGAATCGGTCGAATTCTGATAGAGCCAGATGTTGGGCGCGCTACGGCTGCTCTGAGTATCCAGCGGAGTGAGCTCGTAAAGGCCGCTTTGAATAAACAGGCGCGGCGGATTCAGTGGGTTATACGTGGGCAAAATTTCCTCCTATCCCTACTCACGAAAGCGGCGGCGCGCCAGCACCGGGGGATTCCCAGCCGCTGTCTTTGATCTTTTCCTTGCGCTTGGGCTCTGGGGCAACCGGCTTCGGTTTGGGCGAATCGCCCAGGTGATCGCGACGGACGACGGGGCGCCATTTGCCCGTGGTATTGGCGGCGTGTACAGCTTTCAAGGACGTGGCCATCGGTTATCGCGCAAAGTAACGCGGGCCGGCGTTGGGACCACGCACGCTGGCGTGATCCTCGAGGAATCTTCGGGCATCTTCGAATCGCACGTGATGGTGGCCGGCATTTAACTGCACGCCATCCTTCAGGCGGGTGACGATGAACCCACCTTGCTCCCCAGGGTTGCTAGGACGAATCTGGTAACCGTCAGGTATACGAGACTCGCCAACCGGGCGCCTCGGCGGGATCTTCTTCGACCACAGCACGCACACATCGGCGTACCCAATTCCGACTTCATTGACCATGCAGTGATACATGCGCGTCCGGTCAAGCGTGACGCCATCTATAAGGTCAAACTCTTTAAGGTTTCTGCAGACCAGCGACCAAAAGGATGACCTGGCGATGTCCTCGTCGGTGGTGCCAATGGGAAAATCCACCCAGTGCCGGGCCCGCGCCCATTCCTCCAGCTTGCACGCATTGGCCGGAATAACTAGCGGCTCCGGGGGCTGGACTTTGACATCCGGCTTGTCAGGGGCACTCGCTTTTTGGAGCGCACTAGCAGCAACAGCGGCGGGGGTTTTATTGGCTTCGGCCTTTGCATCCTTGTCACTCATAGGACCTCACGTCGTTGCAATTGTCGAATTAGACAGAGGACTTGCATGAATGTCCGAACGAATCCCCCCAAACGTTCCTGTTTCCGCAATTAATTTCCGGACATTGTGGCGAATCGCCGGGTCTGACGGGACGCGATCAAGCCCGAGGGCACTGGCATGCCTTACCAGCCGACTGCGCACGGCGCGAAACAACTTGCCCTCGTCCATGCTTGGGCTCAGCCCCGCCAGGATCGTGCGCACAGCATCGTGATTGCGTTGGGCTAGCGAGCGTTGGTCCAAAGCAAGCCGCAGCCGGCATACGAGCTCGCTAGCAACCTCGACCGACAACGCGGTGTTGTGCCGGACGCTGTTGCACACTGCCTCAACGTCGGAGCTGGCAAGCGTCGTGCGCATCATTCCAACGCATCCGACCAAAGATGGTCGACCAAGGCAAATCGTTCCTGGAATGTGACTAAAGAAACTATCGGGTTGTCCCTTCCTGCCGCACAGTACGCATTCCGGCCACCCGGGGCCGGACCCATCAAGCCCCCCGGGACAACCCTAATTGCGAGGCACACCATGCACAGCAACAAATCTTATTTCGCCGTTCTTCTGGTTATCGTCATCGCCTCGGCACTGATTGCAAAAGCCGCAGTTGTGATTACTGGCGTTGCCGTCTAACTATGCCGTTCGCACTCGGCGGCGTTCACCGCCGCCGTCTGCAGATCCATCTTCCCGCCCCCCCCCAGGACAACCCTTACAAGTGCCATGCGCAGCAGCCGACTCTCAGCCGGCGGCGTCTTCGCGTTGTGGTGGCTCGTTAGGTCGGCCATGGCAGATCGTCGGTCATCTCACTGACCAATCCGGTGTCGGGACTCGCGTACAGCCGCAAGGCTGCACGAACGGACTTGTCCATGGCTAACCGGTGCCTTGGCGGCGCTCCTGCGCTTCTCGACCATGTACGCGCTGAGCACCTGTTCGGCAACGACGCTGAGGCCGTGACGCTCGCCCCCGTTCACCTGCCAGGTCGTCAGCTTGGCCCGGCCAGTGACCGCGATCGCATCGCCCTGGTCCAGCGCAAGCAGCGCTTGCATTGCGGTCTCGCGGAAAACGATGATCGAGAGCAGCACCGAAGCCGCCTCGCCATCGCTAGGAATCCGAGCCTGTGCGGTGGCAAAGGGCTTGCCGCTGCTGCCGGTGCGCTGCTTCGGATCGGCAATCAAGCTGCCGGACGCCAAGATGCTCAACATGGTTTCAGTTGCTCCAAGGGATTGTCAATCCGTAGGTGCCAGAGGCAAAACCACTGCCAATCCGCGAAAAGTAGGCAGATAGTAGGCAGTTGGTGCCGTTTCCAGGCCCCAGCCCCTGCTGAAGCGACGATCGCCGGCTGGCCGAGGCCCACATACCTGCCGCAAGCAGCAACGGACGCGGAAATGCCTCCATTGCCCGCGTCCGGCCTGCCAGCGCTGGCAAAAGGACGCTCGCAAAGGAAAGCTCGTAGCCTCGCGCACGCGTAATAGTGCTGACACTTTTCTTCGTGCGAGTGCTTTCTTTCTGCTTGCCGCTTTTCTTTGCGCGTCGCTTCGCTGCGTGCGTCAGTCCCCCCCATACCCCCCGCAACTAACGCACGCAGGGCTTGCGTAGGTTGCGTGGGTTCTGCGTCAGTTGAACTAACGCGCAACTCACGCAACATGGAATACCTCCCGCTTATTTCGGCCCGAGCTATTTTCGAACCCCGTAGTTATCCGTTTATCGGTTCGCAGGGTTTCGAGCGCATTCCAGAACTGGCGGGCCGACCCTTTGGCCTTGAAGCAGGCGGGAAAGCTGGCATGAGCGGATAGGACGTGGTAGGCCGTCCGTGGTCCAGCCGTGGCCGTTGGGCAGGGTGTGCCGGCGGCAGATAGTTCGCCGATGATCCGCACAATGGTCTCGCGGGCATCCTGCGCCAGCAGTTCGCGTTCCATGCGCCCGGCCGGCAGGATCAGTTCGCCGACGAAGCAGTGTGCGGAGTCGTTCCAGCGGATCGCGAACTGTGCGCCGAGGGCCGAGTAGTTCGCTTTTTGCAACTCCAGGCGCAGTTCCCCGCTGTCCTCGCGGCGGAGGTACCAGCGGGCCCGGCAGGAGTTGTTCCAGGCGGTGCTGCCAGAGTACCCCTCGGTCGTGTCCCCGTTCCTGGCAGTAACCTTATCGACGTGCGCCAGCAGCACCACGGCGCCATCGTCGGGGATGAGCTTTCGCAGGCTGCGAATGAATGCTCGGACTTGGGCACGGCTGATTTCCCGGCCGCCGAATGCGTCCGAGGCGCCGTCCACGATGAGTACTTGCTGGCCTGCCATGCGCTCGCGGATCCACTGGTAGATAGTGGTATGGACCATCGCGTTTTGCATTTCGTCCATCAGCGGCCCGCAGCTCGTCGCGTCGATCAGGTCCAGCCGGCCAGCAAGGCTTGCAATGTCCACTCCCAGCCAGGCGCAGATTCTGGCTAGGCGCCAATGCAGGATGTCGGGGCGGTCCTCCATCGAAAAGAAGGCGACGCGCCGCTGCTGTACCGGCACACCGAAGAATGGGCGCCCGGCAGCACTGCAGGTAGCAAAATGCAGACCGATTTCCGACTTGCCATATCCACCATGGGAGCCCAAAAGGCTCACCTCGCCCTCCGGGATTCCAGGCATGATGGACCGCGGTGGTGCTGGCTCAGTAGCGGCCAAGTGCCGAATGTCAATCGGCTGCGGTAGTTCGATCTGGCAGCCGCCATCGGCTGGTTTCTTGGGCTGGCTGTACTCAGGCGGTGGCGTATTCGCGTCGTGCGATGCTGGAGGTGCGTTGTCATCGAACCACTGCGGCGGCTCGCCGTGCCCGTTCTGCCTGGCAGGCGGTTGCTTTCGGCGGGCACCCTCGTTCGGCACCCCGGGCGCCGATTTAGCGGTGGTGGCCAATAAGGCCACCTTGGCATGAACCCGGGCGCTGCCTGCGCTGCCTCCAGCAGACGCTGCGAGTATGGCAATTCCCGCCTTGGCATAGCACTCGTTATCTACGTCATTGCGGCCGCGCTCGATGATATCCGCGGGCTCCCAGATCGCCTGGGCGTGATGATGCTCGGCCATTTCGACAATCTCGATAGCGAGCGGCATGGGATCGTCCCCGGCTCGGATCGCGTTCTTTAGCTCGTTGTATGTCTTGGCCCAGGCGTGGTGGTTGCAGAAAAAGATCGGTGGCACTTCCGCGCGTGCCTCGAGAATGATCGAGTCAATCTCGGCGCCTGGCATCCCGGCGTCCAGCCCCCGATATATCCAACGCCCGAGTTCTTCGTGATCGCCCAACGCAGCTTTTTGCAGGGCGGCACGGATTTGGTCTTTAGGAAACATGGCGCCAGTTTCGAACGTGTTGCGCCGTCGCAATCAGGCTGGCGCGGTTGGGCACGCGCCACACCCGCCACTTCGTCGCCGCCTCCAAAATCCCATCGGCGAGCGCGATGGCTTCATCACCGCTGGCCTCGATGAGCCGCTCCCACAGCCCAATCCAGCGCTTATCAGTGGGATCAAAGAGCACCGGCTTGATCCCATAGGCCGGCATAGGGTGCGATTTGCCGAGGCTCGCCGGTTTCATCGCCGGATCCTCGTGCTCATCCTGCCTGCAGCTGCGCCGTGTTCTGGACGTGCCGGCCGCTTTCTATCCAGGCAATGACGTCCCGCTTTCGGTACAGAGCCCGCCTTCCGATGCGAACATACGGCGGACCGCCCCCGCGGATTGCGTAGGCTTCCATCGTTGCGCGCTTAACGTGAGCGGCCGCCCCTGCGGTGTCGCGGTCGACGAATCCGTCGGGGGGGGCGGCATCGAATTCGCGGCGCAGTGCCGCTAGATCAGGTTTGGATTGCATCACATCCTCAATCGCTAGACATCGTTGGCACTTGCGCCAACACGATTGAGATCATCCCGATACCTTCCCGCTGCGTCTACGACGCTATGTCGCCAAAGCTAGCTATGGCGACATCTGCCGGCGCTTGACTTTCGAGATTGCCTTGGTGATCGTCCTCTTTTTTTGCTCAACGTCGCTGCCGTCTAGAAGATGAGGCGCCCGCTTCTCGGCGTCGGCAAGGCTTTTGATGTCGTGCTTGCGGATCTGCGCCGCAAGTGACTGCGGGTGCTCGCGCCCCTTGTTAGACCGATTGCGCGCGCTCGCGAAAACCGCATGAGCGATAAACCCGAGCATGGCAACCGCATCCGGCGAAGGCGGATTGTCGCGAATCAAGTCCGCAGCGTGCGATAGGTTGAGCGGATAGATCGCCTTGAGCAGAGCCAAGGCCTCATCGCGCGCCGGCCGCACGCGTTCCGGTGGCGCCAATGGACCGGGGTCGATCGGCCCGGCGGACGTCATACCGTCGCCTCGGCGCGACGGCGCCCGGTCTTTGCCATCGGGACGACGTTTGACGGCGCCGGCTTGCGTTCGGCCAGCGCCTGCAGTTGCGTGGCCCACGCCTCAAGGGCGCGGAGTTTCTCGCCCATGTAGTCGTGGCGATCGTAGTGGCGATCCTGCACACCCCCCAGGCCGTGAGACTGGATCTGTGCGCGCAGGTCCTTGGATATCCCCATAGCCGCGAACACCGTCTCAGCGGTGCGGCGAAGGTCGCGCACTTGAATGTCGCGGGTCGCGGCAAACAGGTCCAGGTCTGCCTCACCGAGGTTCTCCTGGGCCTGACGCAGCACCTCACTACCCTTGCGCGCCACGGTATCCGGAACGGTCTGCGCGCTCTTGTCGCCGAATAGCCAATCGGCCCGGCGCTTTTCGAGAATTACCTCGACCAACTTCTTCGCGGCATTGGTCAGCGGCAGCACATGGCGGCGCGCCGTCTTGCGGCGCCCCTTGGGATCGAACAGCGTGACCGTCCCCGCATTTTGGTCGACATCAGCCAATGTCAATCGCAACACCTGGGCGATCCGCTGGCCGCCGAGCAGGATGCTCAGCTCGAAAGCGGCCAGAGCATCGTCGTATTCCTTCTCCCGGCGCTCCGCGAGAAGGCGCATGCACTCCCCGAGCTCGTCTTGCGTCAGCACCATGTCCCGGGTGTTGTTCGCGGATGAGAGGGCACCTGTCGATGCGACCGGGTTCGTTTCTACGCCGAAATGCAACAGCGCGGCCGGAGCTTCCGGATTCGTCTCGGCACCCTGCGCCAGCGCGTAGGCGGCCCGAAGGTACGCACGCAGTTTGGCGGCCGTCCGCGCGTGGCCCTTTTCGACCACCGCCCGAATAATTGCCGTGGCCTGCTTCGCGGTCAGGGAACGAGCCGGCAACGATGCGAACTCGCTGGTCTTGACGTGATTCTTGAACAGATTCTTGGCATCCCTGGCGGATGTCTTGCCCTTGCCCTCTTGATGCGTGACATACCAATCGCAAAGCTTTTCGAGCGTGTACTCCGCGGCCGCGCGCTTCTCGGATTTCTCCGATTTCAGCTTGCGCGCCTTTTCCCGCTTCTCGGCGTTCAGGTCGTCGCCATTTGTCATCTTCCCCAGCGCGATGACTGCCGCCTTGCGTGCCTGGTCGGCCGTGATCTGCCCATGCATGCCGAGCGTCGCCCGGACCGTGCGTCCGTCGACCCGCTTCTCAGCGAAATACGCTTTGCTCGTGGCCCCGATCCGCAGACCGAATCCCTGCAGTTTGGCGTCCCGGTAAAACGCCTGCCCGGCTTCGAGCAGCGGCAGCTTGTTGACGGTCTCGGCGGTCAGATGGATGGTCGGCATTTAAATAGTCCGCAGGTGGGTGGATTCCGAAAAGTATGCGCATAGTAGGCGCCAGCGATCAGGTTCAATCATACCACCTAGGGACTAAATGTACTGTAAGTACATGATACGACGACCAAATATATATTGGTGTCGTGCCTACTAGAATTCGCTAAGGACCCCAGCAAGGGACTGTTAATCCGCAGGTCCCTGGTTCGAGTCCAGGTCGGGGAGCCAAGATAAATCAACGGGTTAGCTGAATTTCCATAGCTAACCCGTTTTCCTTTCTGCGGCGCATGTAACGGCCCCTGTAAGACGATTTCCTTGCTTTTCTTAGTTTCGAAGGCCAAGCGTCCCTAGGTTGCCACTAGCCAATCTCCACGCGCTGGTTTGGCTTCATTTGCCCGGCAAGTTTCATACATCTCCACGGTCGTGGACTCTGCGTTCATGTCGTGACGGCAAGTGAAATGATGTCTGTTGTACTCACATGTAATCAAATCCCTCCGACACCCTAGCGATGCCACACGGAACCCAGGGCGCGGTCCCTCAATTCCTCGCACGCTTTAAACTGACCACAAATTCCCGGACAACGTAGTGTGTCCCGAAGAATTGGTGCTTTAGACGGTTCCGCGCAAACGTCAGTTCGACGCAGCACGCAAACACGATACGGAGACGGGCCACCCTTCTGGGCTCGACGGCGCGACATGGAAGTCCAGTTCACTCGGGAAGTGGCGCAACTGCGCCTGGGAAACGGCGACCATTTCCACGGCGAAGGCATCCTGGCCATCACCAAGGCCTTGCTGCAGTCGGGCGTGGCCTACGTCGGCGGTTACCAGGGCGCCCCGGTGTCGCACCTGCTGGATGTGATGGTGCAGGCCAAGCCCTACCTCGACGAGCTGGGCGTGCACGTACAGGCCTGCTCGAACGAGGCCTCGGCGGCGGCGATGCTGGGTGCGTCCATCCACTATCCGTTGCGCGGCGCGGTGACCTGGAAGTCTATCGTCGGCACCAACGTGGCGAGCGACGCGCTCTCCAACCTATCGTCTCCCGGTGTCACCGGCGGCGCGCTGATTGTCGTCGGCGAGGACTACGGCGAGGGCGCTAGCGTAATCCAGGAGCGCACGCATGCCTTCGCGCTCAAGAGCTCGATGATCCTTCTCGATCCGCGGCCCGATCTTGCACGCATGGTGGCAATGGTCGAACACGGCTTCGCGCTCAGCGAGGCCTCGAACATGCCGGCCATCCTGGAACTGCGCATCCGCGCCTGCCATGTACATGGCACCTTCGACTGCAAGGACAACGTCGCCCCATCGCTGTCCGCGCTGGCGCGGCAGGAAGAGCCGGCGCCTTTCGACTACATGCGCCTGGCGCATCCGCCGGTGACTTTCCAGCACGAAAAGCTCAAGACGGAAGAACGCATCCCGGCCGCGCGACGCTATATCGCCGCGCACCGGCTCAACGAGGTCTTTGCCGGCACGCACCACGACTTGGGGATCATCGTGCAGGGCGGCCTGTACAACGCACTCGTCCGGGCGCTGCAGTCCTTCGATTTGGCCGATGCTTTCGGTGGCACCGAGATTCCGATCTACGTGCTCAACGTCGCCTACCCGCTGGTGCCTGAGGAAGTGATCGCTTTTTGCACTGGAAAGCGCGGCGTGCTCACGCTCGAAGAGGGACAGCCCGAGTATATCGAGCAGGAACTGGCCACGTTGCTGCGGCGACGGGACATCCAGACTCCCCTGCACGGCAAGGGCTGGCTGCCCTCGGGCGGCGAGTACACCGTGGAGATTATCGCCAACGGCTTGGCGATTTTCCTCGAACACTACCTGCCGCAGTTGCCCATCGACGGCGGCCGCCAGTGGCTGCAGGGCAACCGCACGCGGCGCGAAGCGGTAGCCCTGCACCTTGGCGGCCCGCTGCCGCCGCGGCCACCGGGTTTTTGCATCGGCTGCCCCGAGCGGCCGGTGTTCTCAGCGATCAAGCTCGCGCAACAGCAGGTGGGCCGCGTGCACATTGCGGCCGACATCGGCTGCCATTCCTTCGCCTCCTTCGAGCCTTTTTGCATCGGGCATTCGATCCTCGGTTACGGCATGAGCCTGGCGAGCACCGCCGGCGTATCGCCAATGATGGCCAGGCGCACGATGGCGGTCGTTGGCGACGGTGGTTTCTGGCACAACGGCATTGTCACCGGCGTGCAAAGCGCACTGTTCAACGGCGACGACGTGGTGCTTTTGATCCTAAAGAACGGCTATACCGCGGCCACCGGTACGCAGGACATTATCTCCACGCCCGACGAGCAGATCAAGGCCGACGCTGTCGACAAGCAACAGAGTCTGCTCCACCGCAACACCACCATCGAGAAGACACTGCAGGGTCTGGGAGTGCAATGGCTGCGCACGGTGGACAGCTACGGCGTGGACCTCATGCGCGATACGCTAGTGGAGGCATTCACGACTGACTTTGCCGGCCTGAAGGTCATCATCGCCGAGGGAGAATGCCAGCTGGAGCGCCAGCGCCGCATCAGGCCCTGGCTGGCCGGGCAACTGACCAAGGGCGCCCGCGTGGTGCGCACCCGATACGGCGTCGATGAAGACGTGTGCAACGGCGACCATGCTTGCATCCGTCTCTCGGGCTGCCCCACGCTCACGATCAAGGACAACCCCGACCCACTGCGAGTGGACCCGGTGGCCACGGTGATCGATGGTTGCGTGGGCTGCGGCCTGTGCGGCGCCAACGCCCATGCCGCCTCGCTTTGCCCGAGCTTCTACAAGGCCGAGGTGGTGCAAAACCCGAAGTGGCACGAAAAATTCTTGGCCGGCGTGCGCGGCGCGGCGCTGCGTTTCTTGCAGCCGGCCTGACCGAGCAATGTCCATGCACAGCGCCCAGCGGCCCATCACCGTGCTTGCTTGCGCTCTTGGCGGGGAAGGCGGCGGCGTGCTCAGCGGCTGGCTCATCGAAGCGGCGCGCCATGCCGGCTATGCCGCACAGAGCACGTCAGTTCCCGGCGTCGCACAGCGCACCGGCGCCACGACCTACTACCTCGAGTTCTATCCGGTGCCGCAGGCGGCGCTTCACGGTCGCCATCCGGTGTTCAGCCTGTACCCAGTTGCGGGCCAACTCGACCTGCTGGTTTCGTCCGAATTGCTCGAGACCGTGCGCCAGGTGAGCCTGGGCATGGCCGACGCGTCCCGCACCCGGATTATCACCTCGTCCGGCCGCACGCTGACGACGCTCGAGCGCATACCGCTTGGCGACGGCCGCTACGACAGCGCAAGGCTGATCGAGGTATTGCGTGCGCACAGCGGCGAGCACCACTTGCTGGACATGGCGCGCCTCGCGAGCGACGCCGGTACCGTGGTCAGCGCGGTGATGCTAGGCGCGGTGGCCGCCAGCGGCGTGTTGCCGTTCGACCGCGGCGCGTACGAAGCCGCGATCAAGACCGGTGGCCGCGGCGCCGAGGCCAGTCTGTGCGGCTTTTCCATCGCCTTCGACCAGGTCATCACGGCGCGCCAGGGCGGTGAAGGCGTGCGCCAGCGGGTGGCTGGCCCGAAGCTCGCTGCGACGGCCCCCACCTTGCCGCCGGCCTTGGCGGCGCGCTTTCCGGACGCCGTGCACGGGATGCTGGCCTTAGGCCATGCACGCCTAGTGCAATACCAGGACGAAGCCTATGCCGCGTTGTACGTCGAGCGCTTGGTGCGCGTGCTTGAAGCCGAGTACCTCAGTGACCCCGGCGCCGCGCAGGGTTTTGCCATTACGCGCGAGATGGCGCGCTGGCTGGCGCTGTGGATGGCCTTCGACGACATCGTGCGCGTGGCTGATCTAAAGCTTCGTGCCAGCCGCCATCGGCGTGTGCGCGCCGAAGTGAATGCGGGCGTGGGTGACGTCGTCAAGCTGTGGGACCTCTTTCGGCCCGGCGTGCCCGAAATTTCCGCGCTGTTGCCGGCTTGGCTTGCGCAAGCGTTGGTACGCTGGGATACACGGCGCCAGCAGCGCGGGCTGCAGCCCTGGTCGTTCAAGCTGGCGTTGGGCTCCCACACCGTCAAGGGCGCGTTGGCACTGCGCCTGCTGACCGCGCTTCGGGGTCAGCGCCGCCGCGGCCAGCGCTACGCACAGGAGCAGGCTCTGATCGAACAGTGGCTCGGCGGCGTCATACAACTCACGCAAGCGGACTGGGCGCAGGGCTACGAAGTGGCGCTGTGCGGTCGGCTGATCAAGGGCTACGGCAACACCAACGAGCGCGGCAAGGAAAGCCTGCTTCATGTGCTTAAGCACCTGGCGCTCGAAGCCGAGTTTGCCAGCCCCGCCGAGCGGGCCCACGCCATCGCCCAGGCACGCAATGCGGCGCTCGCGGACGATGGTGGCAAAGCGCTCGATCAGACGCTGCAGCAACATGGCGCCGCGGCGCGCCTAGTCAAGCCGGTACCGATCCGGTTCGTTCGACGCGCCGCTGCACGTCCGCCGGCCTGAGTTTCAACGAGATGACGCCAAATGAGACACGCATTCCTACCCGATCCCAGACCCTGCATCGGCATGCGTCGCGCCGCACCGGGCGCGAGTGAACTCTGGTGCAGGGCGGCGAGCCCGCGCCGATGATGCCGACGTCGCTCAGTACCAAGGCGGGCGAGGATGCGAACCGCAGAGGGGCTCTCGTGTGCGCAGATCGTTTATTTCCCGAACTTCTTTCGCTGGATCGATGCGTCGGGCCATCGCTTCTTCTTGGCCTGCGGCCTGCCGCCCTGGCACGAGACGGAGCGCACGCACGGCATCATCGGAACGCCCTGCGTGACTATTGAGTCGAAATTCATCTCTCCCGCAAGCTACGGCGATGCGATCGACATCGACACCCACATCGCACAGTGGCGCGGAAAAAGCTTCGTGCTAAAACATCACATTCGCTGCGGCAAGCGTCCCCTGGTCGAGGCGAGTGAAGTGCGCATCTTCGCGCGCCGCGTAGACGGTGACCGGCACCGCATCCAGGCCGTCCCGGTGCCGCCCGAATGGCGGGCCCTGTGCGAATGAGAGCGGCGCAGTACCAGTTCGAGCCGCTGGCGACGGGCGGACCGGGCGGGTGCTGAACAGACTGTGCCTTGTCCGGCAAGGCCAGTTGCCGCTCCCGTCCTCCTTTAGTCGCCGCTGCAAAGGCACCGAAGACCAGCGCTCCGGCAGACTACAAAACCGGCGCCACCGCAACAACGACATCGACGAAGGAAAGGTGGACGCGGCGGTAGACGAAATCGCGAAGAGCCATGGTCTGAGCTCGAGATTAGCGGCAGGGGCGAGTGAAACGTAACGATTGGCGCCGTTTTCAGCCAAAATCGGTCTCTAGATGGTTTTGTGCAAACCCTCCACATTGCAATCATTGACGCCCGGTTGCTTAGCTCAAAATTGGCGAGTAGCGTCATCGAAGTCAGCCAAAGCCATAGACTCTTAAGGACTTGAGACGAAAGCTGAACATGCAGCAAGCGACCGCAGCTCCGGTTTCGGCGTTATTGCGTGGCGCCGGATTGGCTGAAACGACAATCGACGCCTGGCTTGAGGCCGAGCCGAAGGCGATTGGCGAACTTGCGGAGGATCGGCGTCGGTATGCAGCGTTTTGGCATTACTCCGAGCGGCTTATCGGGGAACTACCAAAAAAAACCGCGCGTCGCCCGCTGGAAGCACAGGCGGCCGATGCCATCTGCGAGAAATCGCGCGCCGCGCGGGAACGTTTCCTGCGCACGCATGTGGAGGCGATTTACGCCTCCATCACGCAAGGACTTTCCCGCTTCATTCGCGTCGAGGAACTCGTGTTTGCCGCGGCCGAAGCATTTCCCGGACTTGCGCCGACGCGAGAACAAATCGCTACGGAGGCTGATGCGATTCAACGCGACAAGGACGGGATTGAGATCGATCAAGGGATTCTTTTGTCGCATTTTCTTGGCCATGAACGGACAGGGAGTCATCTGTGTCACGCGATGCTGCTACCACGACGCGAGAGCGAGGAACAGCTCGCCAGGCTTGCCACCGATGGGATCGTCGATCTCGGCACAGTTAGGATCGAGCGCCGCGGGAAAGGCGTCTTTCTGTTCCCGTCCAACCCACGCTATTTGAATGCGGAAGATCAAACGACGCTCGATGCGATGGAAATCGCCGTCGATATCGCGATCCTCGATCCCGGCAGCGACATCGCAGTGCTGCAGGGCGGCACAGTCGAGCATCCCAAATACCGCGGTCGCCGCGTTTTCGGCGCCGGCATCAATCTCACCCATCTCTATCGCGGCAAGATTCCGTTCGTGTGGTTCCTGCAACGGGATCTCGGTTTCGTACACAAATTCATGCGCGGCGTCGCCCGTCCGGACGTCCTGCCCGACGACGTCCACGGCCACGGCATCGAAAAACCGTGGATCGCGGCGGTTGACGGCTTTGCCATCGGCGGTCATTGCCAGATTTTGCTGACGATGGACTACGTGTTAGCGGCCGATGACGCCTATTTGACCTTGCCTGCGCGCAAGGAGGGCATCATCCCGGGCGTTTCAAATTTGCGCCTGCCGCGTTTCACCGGCGATCGCCTTGCCAGGCAACTGATCCAATACGAGCGCAGGTTGGCCTGCGACAGTCCGGAAGGAATGCTGATCTGCGACGAGATCGCGCCGGCTGCGAAAATGGACGCCGCCATTGAGCGGGTAGTTGCCGCGCTGACGAGCTCGGGCGCTGTAGGCGCGGTCGGCAACCGACGCGCCTTTCGCGTCGGCGAAGAACCGCTCGATGTGTTCCGGCGCTATTGCGCCGTCTATGCGCGCGAGCAAGCCCATTGTCATTTCAGCCCCGCATTGATCGCCAATCTTGAGCGCTATTGGGGCGCACAGAACCGAGCGGGGTGACGCTACCGCCGCCTGGGCGGTGCACTCGAAGCTTTTGCTAATCCCACTTTTCAGAAGTTACCTTCTGCTAGCCGGGTACGGCTGGTGGGGAGTAAGTCACGGCGCATGTCGACTTTTACGCGCCCAAACCGCGTTACTGACCGACTCCGGTCGTCGCGTTCTCTGGTTCAGCCCGACTAACCCTGGAGCCCATTATGAACTGGGCGCATGTCCTCGGAGCAATGAACTACGGGAGTGGAGCCGAGGTTCAATTAAATAGGGTGAAAGGCAAATCCGGCCTCCCACCCACCGACCTGACGGCCCTTTACGGCGCTCAAGAGGAACTGTATTCCCGCGAGGGAAACATGTCTGGGGCCGATCAGCGTATAGGAATGACCTCGCGCTTAACCCGAATTCCGCGTGGACCCACGGAAACGACGCGGAATTCCTGCTGCTTAAAGCGGACTCACCTGATGCGGCGACCGCCGAGATCAATCGAGCTCTTGAGCTAATGGACTACGGCATGGGTCGGGTAATTCTAGGAATCACGCACTACGCCAAATGGGCGGAGTTAAAAGAAAGCGATCCTGCTGCGGCGTCGGATAAATATTCCGCGCACAGCACTGCTCCCAAAACATAGTCGCGATTGCGCTCCCGAGGACCGCCGTGCAGCCCCACGAAGATGCAGTAACCCGGTGGGCACCGGCTTCTGCTCAATTGAGCTAAAGCGAACGTCACATGGATGGCGGCGATCGGCGGGTCTTGGCGAATGAGGGCGGGCCAAAAACGTTAAAACTCAATGCATAATATCGCTTGTTAATCTACAAAATGAAACGATAAGTCACTTTAACAATAATCCGTAACGTATTGATTTCGAATACTAATTTTTTCAGCGACTTCAGACCGTCCGCGACCGCAGTGTCGGGAGCTCCTGCCCTTAACGAAGGGCGAAATCGCCCGGTACACAAGGGTAGAGGTTTGGCTCCTGGTTCGAGTCCAGGTCGGAATCAAGATAAATCAAGGGGTTGTGCAAGCAACCCCTTGGCGTTTTAGGCTGCTGAAAATCGCATGTAGGCGTGGGCGTGGGCGTAGGCGGCCGGCCAAACGTGGAGTGACAGCCGAAAATGAAGAAGGATGTACCCCTGCTAAAAGATTCGACATTTGCGCGGGATTTGCGACCCTTAATCGCGGCCGGGCGCAGGTGATCGACACGAAAGCCGGATTCATCGCTGCCTTGAATCTCGGGCTCATCGCGTCGCTCTGGGCGGGTCCCGCACTAACCGACAAGGATGTGCACGCCATCGTTAAGTTCGCAGGCGGCACGTCGACCGTGCTCGCCCGCGTCTCGATCCTGCTCGCGCTGTGGCCGGTGCTGCCAATAGAGCGCCTCGAGAAAATTGTTGGCAAGGGGTCGGATTGGGCGCCGAAGTATCACCCGGTGAGCTTCTACGGGTACATGGCACGAAAATCTGGCCTGCCGGAGTTCGACAGGTATCGCGGGATCCGCAATAGCATGGACGAAGTGGAACTCGCGAACGAGGCCCTGGCGCAGCATTTCTTGATCGCCCACCGGGTCGCGGCCAAGTCAAAGTGGGTGGAGCGATCCGGCTACGCGCTTTTCTTGGCGTTCATCGCCATGGGCGCGACCTTGATCTTGAGGATATCGGCATGAACACAAATGGGCGGCTTTACTCAATCGCGGGCAGCGACGCACGCATCCGCGAGATTCTCGATGCGAACGACCAGGGGTACGAGGAAGTCGACAGCGTCCCGGCGCTGTGGCGCTTGACGAATTCCAACGGCTTTTACGTCAACCACTGCGTTGCCGTTTTCATCGATATCCGGGGGAGCTCGCAGCTCGCGAACAACCACACCCGACCGGTGCTCGGGAAACTCTACCGCGCTTATCTGTCCGAGTGCGTCGCCATCCTCAACCAGGACCCGAACTGCAAGCAGGTCTTCATCCACGGCGATTGCGTGAGCGGCATGATCGACGGCAATAAACCGGAATTCGTTGATGGGGCGTTGTTTCGTGCGTTTCAGCTCAACAGCCTCGTCAATATGCTCAACTGGCGCCTCGGGCAACGGGGCTATGCAAAGATTCAATGCGGAATCGGGATGGACTACGGACGCGCGCTCATATTGCAAGGCGGCTGCTCCGGTACCGGGATCAACGAGGTGATCTGGATGGGCGAGGTTGTCAACAACGCCGCGGACCTTTGCAATCAAGGCAACAAGCGCGGTCTACAGCCCATCCAGGTTTCTTCAGCGGCGTACGAGCGCCTCGGCCGCGAGGACTACAAGCGACTGCTGATCGCACGGACCGGAGCGTTAAAAGGGCACCGGGTCGCATACGAGGCCAACGCTGAGAGCACCGAAATGCAACAATGGCTCGTGAACGAGCAGCAGAAGTGCGCTAAGCAATCAAGCGGGCTTAATGCGTTGGGGATGCTTGGCAAAATGAATAGTGCGGGCGGTTTCGGTCGGATCGCAGCGGCACAAGCTACGCCACAACCAAAGATCCCACAGAGCAATCTGGTTGGGCTACGGGCAGCGCAGGACCCGCTCGTCGATACGCCTATCTCGGACCAGCAAATCGAGGCCCTTGGGAACTTGCGCGGCCTGTGGATGACGGTAGCACAAGATCCGCCCACCAAAACGCTTTTCACCGACTACAACGCGGCGCTGGTTTCGGCATTGAGACAACAAACCCGATCGCATCCGGGCCAGGAGACGCGCTCGATGTCTGGGTTGGCAAATCCCCTTAAGCCTAGCCGAAAGAAATAATGCGCAGCGGCGGTTCGTGTGTGATAAAGCCAGGTCGCCAGCGGATTGGACTTGCCGTCCACGATGACATCGTAGTAGCTCGCTAGCCCTTTCCATGGGCATGTCATATGGTGTTCGCTCGGCTGGAAGTAATTACGGCAGATCGAGGTCGGTGGGAAGTAAACGTTTCCGTCGACGACCTTGAAGTCACCGCACTGCGCAAGCACGACTCGGTTCCACAATGCCGTTGCCATAGTGCCCTTACCTAATTGCAGGCATTCCCGGCTCTGCTTTCATACAGCCGCAAAGCTATTTGAATCGACCCATCATTTTCATTCGATCGCACGCACCTTCATTTGGACTACGCAGTTCCATTCCCTTTGCTTTCGCTCGATCGACCAGTTCCTTGTCATGTCGCTCCATGTACTCTTTGCATTCGACGTACGTTTTCATCGAGGATACCTTTTCGAGGTGCGCCTTCTGTTCCTCCGCGCTCATCAAGTTCCAGCCGGACGTATCGTTCGCCTGCTCCATCATTGGGCTGCTCGCCCCTCCGGGTCCAAGCGCTTTCCCAGGTCCTGGTTGGGCATACGCACCCGGTGCGGGTATCAGGGCCAAGATGCTTGCAATACCTGCCAGCAATTTCAAAAGTGAATCCCCTAGTGATAATACGGGAAACAAAGGCATCCACCGCGCGCCGAGCATAGACCACCGCCAAGGCGCCCGCCACCGCGTTTGGAAAGCCGCCAGTTGTCAGAGGCTTTCTGCGAGAAATTCAAATCTACTTTCAGTTTGAAAAGCTTCCGAAACGGCGGTAACCGTCGCAGGTCGGTCGCAGGCGAAATTTCGCGTAGACGTCGAAAGCCTACTGGAAGCGAACATGATGTCGGGTCGAGAGACAGCGGCCGAGGGCGCACCCGAATTCTCTGGAGCTTGGTCTGCACGCCTAATAGTCACGCATCCGCAACCCCGCATCAATTGTGCAGAGCGGTTCGTGCAACCGTCGCCGCGCGATTGCAAATGATGTTGTACACAAGGGATTGGCAATGAAAGAAAGGGTTCAATTCATTGTCTGGTCAGTCGAAATTGTGGCTTTCTTGGCTGCGATCGCCGTTGGACGCTTCGTGTGGCGTTTCGGCAAAAGAAAATCTTGCGAAAATGTGCACGACTAGAGGGACCGTCTAACATCATGCAGCACGAGTAGAAAGCGCATTACCCGCCGATAAAAGCGCCCCGGATTTTTGGCCGCCTATCGAGCGCGCGCCGCAGGGTGTTCCACGATAAAATGGTGTTCAACTCACGGCCCCCATACGGCCGCCCGTGCCGCGTAGAAGACGCAAAGCGGCAGACTACCTCCCCCGAATCAGCAATACCGGTACTTGCGAGATCCGGACGATTCCCTCCGCCACGCTGCCAAGGAACAGGTGACTTAGACCGCGGCGTCCATGAGTGCCGACCACAATCAGTTCGGCCGGCCATGCTGCGCTCTCGCCCACGATCCCGTCGGCGATTCTTTGGCGGAAATCTTCGATTTTCAACAATTTTGTCTCCGCCTTGATTCCGGCATTGCCAGCGGTTGCGGCCGCCTTTTGCAGGACCCGTTCCCCCGACTCCACGAGAGCTTTCTCGAGATCACCGGCATCCAAAAAGGCCGATTCTCCGCTCAAAATTCGGACGTCGATTACATGAACAATGCGCAATTGAGATTGGAGCTTGGCAGCGAGCTTGACTGCTTCGTTCAGGGCGAGGTCCGAAGCATTACTGCCATCGGCCGCAATCAATATGCGCTGGTACATAAATGACTCCACGGCTGGGCATAGATTCCGACTGCAACGGGAACAGCATATCCTTACGGTTGCCTACCAAGCAAGGGGGAAAGCGCTGGAGCGCGCGCAAGATCTGTTATTCGCGTTGGCCAGGAAGCAGGCGGCGAACGACGGAATCACGAAGGCCGAACTCTTCCCGTATCGAGCTGTCTTGTGGTTGCCAAAAGGTCGAGCGCGCATCGAAGCTTCGTAGGCGGGAACGACCCAAGCGTCCACTTTTCCTCGATATGGCCGAGCCCGTCAGGAATTTTGTGTGTGAGACTTAGTATGACGACTAGGAGGTCTATGGCACCACGCAAGAAGAAGGCCGATGCGGCCGGACCGGTGCCGCCGGCCATGCCGAAGGAATTGATTGACCAGTTTGTAAGCGGGTCGATGAGCGCCGAGGCGGTCAACGCCGCGTCCATGGCGTCTTACGAAGGCGCTGATCGGAAGCGATCCATCAGTTCGGCATTCTCTACGAAGATCGATTCACCCGAGCAGCAGCGTAGTAACATGACCAGCGACTTTCCCGCTGCGTCGCCCGTTCGTCGCAAGCGACGACCGCCGCTGTGGAAAAGTCTCCAACCGCCTCAAACACAATAATTCAGACAGTCCCTGTAAGACAATTTTCTTGCCTTTCTTGGTTTCCGTAGTCAAGCGTCCTGCCAATTTCCCGCCGGAGTACGCAGGTTGACCAAAATCTATCCTCGGTAAGTTACCCCACATTTCTAGCCTTCGCTTTATGACCGACCTGCCACACGCGCCTTTTCGCCAAACTCAATTTTTTGCCGCATTTGCTGCTGCTAGCACTCTTCTCGCCGCATGTGTTTCCGGACCTGCGCCGAAGCCAGTGACCTTGGGAAATGGCAAACCCGGATATGTGGTCGCCTGCAATGGGACCGACCGAACCTGGTTAGATTGCGATAAAAGCGCAGCAGGAACCTGTTTCGCTGGCTTCGATACCTTCGACAAGGAGGAATTTGCTAATGCGACCCACATTCGGCGAAATCTCTACTTCCGTTGCAAATAAGGCGTTTGCTTGCAGGCCTATGTTGCCCGCCTACTTCACCCGGCACCAGACCACCTCCCCCGCTCGGATGGTCCACTTGTACCCTTTTATTGGGGGCTTCGAGGACAAAATCGCCTGCGCCTAAGCCTACATACTCGAAAGACCTTTGGGCTCAGGACGCCTGCATATAAAATGTCAGCGAGCCATGCAACGACCAGATGATCCCAACCCCTCCGGATTCTAAAATTTCTATCCTTATTGGGAGCAACCATGAAAAAAATGACGACCGCAATTCTTCTACTTTCGATCTTTGCGGCAGGCAGTGTTTGGGCTTACGAGATTGCCCACCCGAACCTAAAGGAGGCCTACGAACGAGTCGGGGAAGCGATGGATCATCTTCATAAAGCCTATGAGGCCAACGGCGATAGGGGCGCTCCGTTCGGCGGGCACCTGGAAACGGCCGAGGACTTCCTAAAAAAGGCGAGACAGGAAATCATCCAAGCAGATCGGTATCGCGACGAACATATGAGAAAATAAGCAATAGAAATCAGCCTCCTAA
>OMSW01000067.1 GCA_900290295.1 Burkholderiales bacterium | reverse complement strand
GCGCTGGGCACCGTACCGCAGCGTTGCGACTTGGTACCTGTGGCGCAGCCTGGACCCGGTACCTGTGGAATATTGACGAACGGGGATCCGCATGGCAACGGCCAAGACTAGCTTTCTGGATTTCGAACAACCGATCGCCGATCTAGAAACCAAGATCGAAGAGCTGCGATTTGTCCAGGATGATTCGGCGGTTGACATCTCCGAAGAGATCTCCCGACTCCAGGCCAAGAGTCAAGGTTTGCTCAAGGATATCTACGCCAAGCTCACTCCCTGGCAGGTCTCGCAACTTGCGCGTCACCCGCAGCGGCCCTACACGCTGGACTATATCAACGAAATCTTCACCGATTTCCACGAACTGCACGGCGACCGGTCCTATTCCGACGATCTTTCTGTCGTCGGCGGCCTGGCGCGGTTCAACGGCCAGGCGGTGATGGTGCTCGGGCACCAGAAGGGGCGCGATACCAAGGAGCGCTCGTTGCGCAACTTCGGCATGCCGAAACCCGAGGGCTATCGCAAGGCCCTGCGGTTGATGAAGCTTGCCGAAAAGTTCCGCTTACCACTGTTTACCTTCATCGATACCCCCGGCGCCTACCCGGGGATCGACGCCGAAGAGCGCGGTCAGTCGGAAGCGATCGGTCACAATCTGCTTGCCATGTCGCAGCTGCAGGTGCCAATCATCGCCACGATCATCGGCGAGGGAGGCTCCGGCGGCGCGCTCGCCATCGGCGTGGCCGACATGGTGCTGATGCTGCAGTACGCCACCTATTCGGTGATTTCGCCCGAGGGCTGCGCGTCGATACTATGGAAGAGCGCCGAGCGCGCTGCCGATGCCGCGGAAGCCCTGGCTCTTACCGCCAATCGTCTCAAGGCACTCGGCCTAATCGATCGCATTGTGGCCGAACCGGTGGGCGCGGCGCATCGCGATCCGACGCAAATGGCCGCGCTGCTCAAGCGCGCGCTTACCGACGCCCTGCGCCAGTTTCAGGGCATCAAGACCAAGGACCTGTTGGCGGCACGCCATGCTCGCCTGATGGGCTATGGCAAGTTCAAGGAAGCGTCCACCGAAGCCTGATCTTGCCGATAGCGTTTTGCTATCGGCCTTGCAGCGGGCCGTTGCCGAGGCCCTGCCGTGCGTTGCGCAAGCGGCTGCGCCGCCGGTCGGCAACGCGGCCGCGGAACTCGGGCGTGCCAGTCCCCGTCGTCGAGGGCCGGCGCCCGGGCCTGCGCTGGTGATTGCCTACAGCGGCGGCCCGGATTCAACTGCCTTGCTGGACCTGGCTTGCCGCCTGCGGGATCGCGGCGTTGCCGGCTTTGCTGCGCTCACAGCCGTGCACGTGCATCATGGTCTGCAGCCCGAAGCGGACTCTTGGATCGCCCATTGCACGGAACAGTGCCAAAAACGCAAGGTCGAATTGGTGGTATGTCGCGTGTCCGTGGCGCGCGCGCGCGGCATCGAGGCCGGGGCGCGGGAGGCGCGCTACCTCGCCCTTACGCAGGCGGCCCGGCAGTGCGGCGCGACGCTGGTGCTAACGGGGCACCATGCGGACGATCGTATCGAGACATTCCTGCTGCAGTGGTTGCGCGGGGCCGGGCCGGCGGGACTGGCCGGTATTGCCGACCAACGGGAAATCGGTGGCAGCGGCGTGCTCGTGCTGCGTCCACTGCTTGAGGTTTCGCGCCCCGATATCGAGGCCTACGTGGCGCGTCACGGTCTCGTGGCGATCGAGGACCCGAGCAATTCCGATGCGCATTTGGCGCGCAATGCCGTTCGCATGCAGGTTCTGCCGCAACTGGCAAGGATTCGTAGCGGCTTTCGCAAATCTACGGCGCGGTCCATCGAGCTCGTGGGCGAGGCAGCCGAGGTCCTGCAGGAACTGTCGCAAGAAGCTCTGGCGCTTTGCACCCGCGACGCGCCCGCGGGCATGCTGCGCATCGATCGGCTGGCAACACTGGCGCCGGCGCGCCAGACCCTAGTGCTGCGCGCCTGGCTCGCGCAGGCCGGCGTCGAGTCACCCTCGCGCGCGCGCCTGCGCGAGGCGCTCGGCCAGGCGCTGAGCGGCGGACGCGACAGCCGCATGCTCATTCGCATCGGCATGCGCGAATTGCGGCGCCACCGGGGATTGTTGTGCCTGCGCTTGCCCAAGTCGGCGGAACGGGCGCGCGAGCAATTTCGCTGGCGCGGCGAAGAGGAATTGGCCGTGAGCACCTGGGGCGGGGTGCTGCGCTTCTTGCCGGCCGATGACGCCGGCTTCGATTCGGCCTGGCTGCGCGAGCGACCCTTGGAAGTTCGTGCGCGAACCGGGGGTGAACGCTTCAAGCCGCATGCGATGCGGCCGTCGAAGCGCCTCAAGCATCTGTACCAGGAAGCCGGGGTGCCGGAATTTGAACGCGGCGCCCTGCCGCTGCTTTGGCGCGACGACCGCCTGATTTACGTGGCCCGGATCGGCGCCGATGCGCGCCTGGTGGAGCGCGGCCCCGACCGGGTCCGCATCGAATGGCACGGCGAGGCGTCGCTGCTGCCCGAATAACGCGTATGGCGCGCGCTATCTCTATAATCGAACCTTTTTGACCTTTCGATCGCCCGCAAATTCCCATGTCGCTCATCGTCCAAAAATACGGCGGTACATCCGTCGGCAGCGCTGAGCGCATCAAGAATGTCGCCCGGCGCATCGCCAAGTGGAGCCGCGCCGGCCATAAGGTTGCCGTTGTCGTATCGGCGATGAGCGGCGAAACCAACCGCCTGATCGATTTGGCGAAGGAAATCCAGCCGGCTCCGGATCCGCGCGAACTCGACGTTGTCGCCGCCACCGGCGAGCAGGTCACGATCGGTCTGCTGTCCATGGGACTCAAGGCGATCGGTGTCAAGGCCAGGAGCTACACCGGTGCACAGGTACGCGTGCTCACCGATAGTGCCTTTACCAAGGCGCGCATCCTTTCCATCGACGCGGGCAAGCTGCACGCCGATCTGGATTCCGGCCACGTCGTGGTGGTGGCCGGATTTCAAGGCGAGGATGAGCACCGTAACATCACGACCCTGGGGCGAGGCGGATCGGACACGTCCGCGGTCGCGCTGGCGGCGGCGCTGAAGGCCGACGAGTGCCTGATCTACACCGACGTTGACGGCGTCTACACAACCGACCCGCGCATCGTGCCGGAGGCGCGGCGCCTGCGCACCATCACCTTCGAGGAAATGCTCGAGATGGCGAGCCTGGGCTCCAAGGTGCTGCAGATTCGCTCGGTCGAATTTGCCGGCAAGTACCGGGTGCGCCTACGCGTGCTCTCGAGCCTGACAGACCCGGAAATGCCGCTCGAACTGGAGGCCGCATCCGGAACGCTGATCACTTTTGAGGAAGACACGAACATGGAAGAGGCCGCCATTTCCGGGATCGCATTTACGCGCGATGAGGCCAAGATCACGCTTTCCAGCGTTCCGGATCGTCCGGGAATCGCCTACCAGATCCTGGGCCCGATTGCCGATGCCAATATCGACGTCGACATGATCATCCAGAACACCGGGGTTCACGGCCTGACCGATTTCTCATTCACCGTGCACCGCAACGAGTACGCCAAGGCAATGGACGTGCTCAACGACAAGGTCAAGTCACATATCGGCGCCACGTCGGTAGTCGGTGACGCCAAGATTTGCAAGGTCTCGGTCGTGGGAATCGGCATGCGCTCTCACGTGGGTATCGCCAGCATCATGTTCCGTACGCTTGCCGAGGAGGGCATCAATATCCAGATGATTTCGACCAGCGAAATCAAGATTTCGTGCATCGTCGAAGACAAGTACATGGAGCTGGCAGTGCGCGCCTTGCACAAGGCGTTTGGCCTGGAACAGGCTCCAAGCCGTTGAGCCCAAGTAGTATTCGGCAAAGTGGTCCACAATCTGGTCTGGCGCAACTGCGCGTTGACCACGATTCCGTCAGGCTCTACACTGCCCCGCCGAATTGCGGGCCTGCGCGAATACCGTTGCAATCCCGGAGACGTGGCCGAGTGGTCGAAGGCACTCCCCTGCTAAGGGAGCATGCGCGCAAAAACGTGCATCGACGGTTCGAATCCGTCCGTCTCCGCCAGGACCCCCCTCCCCACACAATCCTAGATAATCCAACAAGCCACTGATCTGTAAGGATTTTCATCACTTCCGATCCCGCGAAACAATCCGAGCGATACCGGGTAAACTCCGTCCTGTAGGCGGTTCCATAGGGGGAACAGCCGATTTTCCCAGGAGCGCGAAAATGAAGGACGGGGAGCCGGTGCCGAGGATTCGTGGCACTGATCGGCTGTCGGCGAAGTTGGTCGAACGCGAAATGACGCCGGGTCTGTACACCGATGGACGTGGACTCGCGATGGTTGTCGAGCGGCTCAAGGACCGCTCAATACGGCGGCGATGGATCTTCCGGTATGCCAGCCCAACCCATCGACCCATCAACCCCAAGACCGGCACCCTACAAGGATGGCGCCGCGAGATGGGCCTAGGCTTGGTGGATGATGTTCCATTAGCAAAGGTCCGCGAAATCGCGCGTGGCTACCGGGAACAGGTCGCCGCGAAGGTTGATCCAATCGACAAGAAGCGCGCTGATGAAGCCGCCGAGCGCGCGGAGTCGCTGGCTGAACTTGAACGCAAGAAGGCCAAAAAGGCCCGCGAGCAGAACACATTGCTTCGCGTAGCCCGCGAATATCACGAGCGGAAGATAGAGCCAGAGCGCACAGACAAGCACGCCGGCGAATGGATCGCCTCGATTGAGAACCATATCCCTGTAGATATGCTTGACCGTTTCATCGGCGACATCACAGCCAAGGAATTGCTTGCTGTGATGCTGGATCTGCGCACGACGGTCCGCGAGACTTCGCGGCGAGTCGCCCAGCGGTTGCGCATTATCTTCGCTGATGCTGTGCTACATGAGCTGATCCCGGCGAACCCAATGCTTGCTATTGCGCACGAACTGCGGGAGTCGAGACGCGACAAGGCGAAGCACCGTACCAATCACGCGAGCCTCCCGTACAAGGACGTACCCGCGTTTATTCGCGCGCTCCGGGCCGAGAAAGGCATGGCCGCGAAGGCGCTGGAGTTTTTGATCTTGACGGCGGGACGGACGGCGGAAGTGATTGGTGCGACGTGGAGCGAAATCGACCTGGACGCGAAAACCTGGACAGTGCTGAAGGAACGGATGAAGGCTTTGGAGGCGCACGTCGTGTACCTCAGCCCGCGCGCTGTCGAGATCCTCAAGGCTGTACGTGCCATTGGCGCGAGCTACGTGTTCACGAACCCACTGGACCCGAAAAAGCCGCTCAGCAATATGTCGATGCTGGTCTTGCTCAAGCGGATGGCGTACAACGGTCGAACGACAGCGCATGGATTCCGTAGCAGCTTCAGCACATGGGCCAACGAGACGGGCGCGGCAAAGCCGGACGTGATTGAAGCGGCGCTAGCGCACCGAGAGCAAGACAGAATCCGCGCGGCATACAACCGGAGCGAATTCATTGCCGAACGTAGCAAGTTGCTCGACGCATGGGCTGCATTCATTGACGTAAAGCCGACGAAGGTCACCGACATCGTCGCGGCGAGAACAAAAACTCGCCGAAAAGCTGCGTGAGAACAATGGCGACATGAGGCCTGTTTTCAGAGGGGAAATAGCGGTTTTCGGCGGGATGTCTACGGCGCTTTACGGAAGCCTGCGCGATAGGGTATAAATACGGAACGCGCTGCTTGACGGCCAGATGTCCCTCCCCATGGGCTCTTCGTTTATGGCAGTGTGAGCCAGCAGCTGCTGAACTGTGTGGCGAACAGCGGCCAGCTCAAAGCTGGACTATCCGCTGATGGGGTCATCCGCCGATTTTTCGGTGCGCTGGCCTTCGCCCTCATTAAGCCAGTCATCGAACTCGGCGACCCATAGGCCGCTTTTCGGAGTTTGATGATGTCCACCCGTACCGCCAAAGCCAACGCCGCGCGTCGCGCCAAAGTTAAATCAACAGCCAACAAGCCCAAGCCCAAGTCTGATGGCTTGACGCCGATGCACCGGATGTTCAAGCAATACGCCGAGGCCGCTGCATTGATCCCGAAATTGCCTCCAGAAACACCCGTCGAGGTCAAGGCCGCGTGCACTTACGTGGGAATGAGCCAACAGTCCTACGACCGGGCAGCAGCGGCAGGATTGCTGCCAAGGAAGGTTAACGTCTTCGGGATGCCAAGAGTGCTTGCTGGGCCGTTGCGCGAGGCTTTTGCACAGAGACCCAAAGACATTGCTGCCCTGTCGACAAGGAAAGCAGCATGAAAGGGGGTGCGATAGGCGGATGCGCTCCACCGGCGCAGGAAGAGTCGCGCCGGTGCTGGTCCGTTGTCGGAGGTAGCCGCCGCCTGCCATGGGGAGACGAACATGCGACCCCCTAAAAACGATGAGGCCCCCAATGAAGGGGGCCAGGGAGGCGGTTCTGGAAAACCGTCTGGTAAAGCAGAAAGTAGAAAGAAGCCTACTCCAGCCGCCGCCGAAAAGAAAGAGCCGCTGCCCCAGGGGGATGGTGTCAATCATAAAGCTATAGCCGCGCTGAAGGCTGCGAAATTAAGGGCGGACCCGGCATTGACGGCTGTGGTGGATTCCTTTTCAGGGAAAATGGCGCTCGCGGGCGAGATCACGCTGTCGAGGATGTTCGCCGAACGATATGCGCACCGATTCCGGTTCGTGCCGGAGTTTCGACAGTGGATCGCGTGGGACGGGAAGCGATGGAAGCTGGACGCGGAGGGAGCGGCGAAATTCGCGGCGAAAGAATTATGCGACGAGTACGCGGAGCAGGTAAGGGTTGGTTGCCCGCCTGGAACGAAACCGAAGGCGCGAGCGCAACTCGCGCGACCATTCGAAAGCGCCCATATCGTCGCGGCGGTTCTCGACCTCGCAAACTGCGAACCCGCGATGGTCGTTTTGGCAGAACGGCTCGACGCAGACAACCTATTGTTGAACACACCGAAGGGCACAATTGACCTTCGAACCGGCGTTATGCGTCCGCATTGCTCTGGCGACTTCATCACGAAGATCACAACCATTTCACCAGACGACAGCCCACGACCAGTGTTCGACAAGTTTCTGCGCGAGGTAACGTGCGGAGACGATGCGCTTGCGGAGTATTTGCAGATTTCGCTTGGCGCTTGCCTGTCGGGTGCGCTGACAGATCATTGGTTGCTGTTCTGGTACGGGCAAGGACGCAACGGCAAGAACACCCTCGGCGATCTGGTGCTAAAGATAATGGGGGATTACGCGAAGGTCATTCCGACCCAAACGCTCATGTCTGACCGTCACGGCAACCGCCACCCCACGGAAATTGCGAATTTGCGCGGGTTCCGGTTAGCCATTTCAAGTGAGGTTAGCGAAGGCGAATATTGGGACGAGGCGAAAATAAAATCGCTGACAGGGGATGCAATGATGTCGGGGCGATTTATGCGCTCTGATTTCATCGAGTTCCGCCGCACCCATAAGCACATCATTTACGGCAACCACCGCCCCATGCTCCGGATCGTGGACAAGGCGATGGCGGAACGGCTACATCTTGTCCCATTCAACGCGACCTTCACAGCGGCGCTTGGAAATGTCGATACGGAAATGCCGATGAAATTATCAGTGGAGGCGGGCGGCGTCATGCGTTGGTTGATCGAGGGACATGCGAAATGGCGAAAGGCGGAAACCCTCCTTCGGTGCGATGCTGTGAAGCTCGCAACAGACGATTATTTTGCCCAACAATCGACTCTCGACACATGGATCGCGGAAAGGTGCAACGTTGTGCCGGATGATGGTCGCAATGCCGACAAATGGACCAAAGCCGGTAAGTTATACAAGGATTACGCCGACTGGAAAACGAATCGCGGCGAGTACCCCACATCCTTGACACGTTGGGCCGAACAAATGGGATCGCGGTTCGTGAAGAAGATGCCCAAGGGGATTGCCTATTACGTCGGCCTCGAACTGATATGGAACTAGGGGCCGCGACCCTGGATCTCGTGTGCCTACAGCCGATTTCAGGCTTTGCCGGGGGTGTTTTCGGGGCCGAGGGGCATTGTCGAAAGTCGGGGCCGCGGGGCTAGGTTGGGACTAAGTTGGGGGTCTCCCGTTTTATAGTCCTTAGCGATTTATTGACATTAAAAAAGAAGTTCCTCGCACCCGCGGGAAATAAAAACAGTAGTACCTATAAAACGAAAGACCCCCAACTTAGTCCCAACCCAGCAGGAACGCATCGCACCCCGCGGCAATCCTAATCGCTCCTAAGCAATCCTAAGCAATCTAAGGTCGCCATATACCGTTAGCGCGCAAACGGTGTATTCGCGGCCTACCGCCTCCGAAACCAATTCCCTTTCGCATCTCTCTGGCGTACCGTAGGAGTCTCTGCTTCTACAGAGTTTTCTACAGATGGCTCAGCAGTCCGACAAAGCATTGAAGGCCAGCACGAAGTTCAAGCCAGGCCAGTCGGGCAACCCACATGGACGCAAACCCGGCTCCCGCGGTAAGACGAAAATCCTCCTCGACCGCACCATAGCCGCGGCCCGTAGCGGCGCAGATCCATTCGACATGCTGTTAGCTGTTTCCCGGCGCGACCCAGTGGCGCTCGCGAAGTTCGGCATTCCATTGCGCGCGGTTACGTGGCGCGTCCAGTTCGACGCGATGAAAGAGGCATCCAAGTACACAAAAGCGAAGCCACCGACAATTATTGAAGCCAACGTCAACGCCACCCTTTTTGCTTCATCGGAAATCCTTGCCCAGTTGACGGATGAGGAATTTGCCATCATAGAAGAAGTATGTCGGCGCATCGTGTCGGCCCAAATGGCGTCGCAACCGAACCATCTCGCCATCGAGTACGCGGCATGAGCAACTACCTCATCTGGCTCCGTTTCCTCGTTGCGACCGTAAGCATGGATCCGAAGATGCTCGCGGCGGCGCAGATTGATCCTTCCGAAGTGACCAACAAAGGGCGCAAGGATGCCCTTGTACTCCTCGCATTGCGCGTCCCCATGACCCCCGAGCTCAAGGAAAAGTTGCCGCTAAACGATTTGCGTTGCCGCGAGTCGCGGATGACCATTGCTGAGATCGACGCATTGAGCGCGGCATTCGTTCGGCTGTATGAGTTTGAGCTAGCTGCGGAGATGATCGCGCAGATTCCGTGTATCGCTCAGGCAATCGCCATTGAGAATGAGCGTCGTCATCGGGAGCACGAGCGTCGCAAGCCGTGGCCGATGCCTCCTGCGGACAAAATCATCAACTATCAACTCCCGCCAGGAGCGGCACGATGAGCAGGCGGAGGGTAGGTCCGACAAACCTACAGGCGCGCCAACAGCCGCGGCGTAGCAATGACACGCGTCCGCCTATGAAGCAGCCTATCGCCCCAGGAACAACCCAATGATCAACGGCCACGCGCACGTCCCTGCTCTCCTAAACCGTCGAGCCTTCAAGAAGGACCCTCCAGTGGCGAAGCCCCTTAGCAAGTTGCAGCGCTTGTATGCCGCGTTCAGCGAACCTGTCCCCGCTGCCTATCTGGAAAAGCGCCAACCAGCCGACGCAGCCGCGGTCGAAAAGTTCGCGCAGAGGTTGGTTGATTTTGCTATTGAGCAGACCGGCATCGCGCAACGCATTGAAGAACTCCAAGACCACCGTCCTCCGGCGCAGATTCTCCCATACAGAAAGGTCAAGTCATGACCGCCGATCAACCGCTGTTCGCACGCGACGGGCGGCGCGTCTTCAAATTTGCGAATGCCTTTTATCCGCCGCCAGCGCGTCTCGCGGCCTCAACGATCACGAAAGGATCGACCATGACCACCCCAAGTACCGCATCCAACCTCGCGAACGCGAAAACCAAAGCCGCGAATCTGGCAACGCAAACGGCGCTCGACGCCTTCACGCGGGACAATCGCGTTACCGCTGCTGACGCGCACTCAGACGCCAAGGACCAGCACCAATCTGCTGCTGAGGTCCATGCGGATGCTGGTCACGAAAATAAGGCAACTGCGCACGCGCTTGCCGCCAATCATCACGCGCGGCTAGCCGACGCATTACGAGCACCCAAGTCTCGCGAAAGCGTTGCGCAAGGTGTAAGAGGCGGTTGCGCGGTCCCGCTGGTCAAGTCCGAACTGGACGCAGCGGATGTTCAAAGGGCAGCAAACAATCTGCGCAAAGGCACCTATATCGATGACGCGACCGCGGCGCGCAAGGATCGCACGCCATTCGAGGCTGCTCAATTCCGTAATGAGGGCGCGGTGGCTGCTTCGGAGGAGGGCGTTTGGGAGCCGGGGGATGCCATTTCGCTGTCCGATGAAGAGTTGGGAGCACGCCTAGCCCGCGGCCCTGCTCGGCGCCTCAGCAATCCTCCCTTGCAGTCCGAGTACGAACAAAATGCCGCATTTTCAGAGGCTGTAGACGAAAAGCGCAGGCGTGACAATATGGCCAATAACACCAACGATGCGCTATCAAAGCCTGGTCGCACGGCTGTCCAGATGCAGACCGGCATACCACGCGAGAAGGTCGGGCAGATGCGCCCAGCGACCCCGAACGCCAACACCATGCGCTCGATGGAGTCGCTGTCGGACGCGCAACTCGCGGCGCTCGTAACCCAGGCGCCCAACACGTTGCCGTATGAGCCAACCGTCTCGGATTACGTCAATCGAGACAACGCTCGCGCCGCCAAAGCCGAGATTTTCAGGCGTGCGACCGATCAAGCGACCGGCACGCGCGTAAATCCGACAAATTGGCGCTAAGGATCGCTCTACACCGCGCGCGCCGAGCTAGCCCCAACATAGGTGCGAGTGCGAGGAGCGAATGCGGCCAAGGCCCTTCTCCCTGTGGTCGCGTGAAGATGTAGGGGCACGGGGTCCGCGGTCGTAGCTCCTTGCCGCGGATAAGGTCGGCGGACCCGGCGTCGTGTGATATGAACACGGTACTCAGGCCGACCAATGTGACTTTTGGCACTGTTTCCGGTCGGCGGCAAAACGCAAAGTTAGTTCTGCGGTTACCCGGCTGGGACGCCGCATCTTCCATCAACCTGTGAAACCAGAGCCTTTATTTACTTTAGGAGAACTACCATGCAAACCGTTATCAAAGACCTGCCCCTCAACGAAGAAATGGATTCCAACGACATGGCCGCGATCCAGGGCGGCATAATCCCAACGAACGTTGCCCGCCCGAATGTAACGAGTTTCAAGCTTCCCACTTTTGGCACCACTCAAACTCCTCCCACAGGCGGCGTCAGCGGTGGCGACCCCGGCAGCGGCGGTGGCGGCGGCTACCTCGACGGCCCTTACGGTGACGATGACCTCCACGAGCAGGACTGATCGCTACGCCGCAAACACCCGACTCGGAAGCCCTATGCCTTAGGAGCCCGCCGAGCGTTCGATTCTTCCCCTTGGTGCGGAATATGGCCGATTTTTCGGCGATATTCCGCCGTTTTTTCCAACGCTACGCGTAGGCCACAATCGGCGGATTCATAGGCGGACCCGCGCATACCCAGGCCGGTCAACAGTGTTTGACGGATACAGGGTCCGCCGTACAACGGCTCAACAAAGGACAGCCCGTAGCCCCTGACGGGACTTTCTATGACTGCTTTCGGTTGCGTCGAATTTCCGAGATCGACCCAGGCTGTGTAAAAACATGCTGAAACGAACGATGGCAGCGATGATTTCGCCCTTAATCTGGCGCCGGTCAGTTTCTGCGAATCGGTTGGGTTTTCAGCGGCGCTGCGCGTCCTGAGGCCTCCTTCACGTTTGCATTACGTCGATCAGGCCCTCGATTCCGAGGATTTTCATCATCCGCTTCATGTTGTACGCCAGCACGTGCAGGCTCGTCTCGGTACTGACGCGCGGTATCGTCTTCGTCAGAAAGTGTGTGTAGCCCATCCACCCCTTGAGCGTTCCAATCGGATGCTCGACCGTTTGTCGTCGCACCCGCATCTTGTTGGGATCTCGATCGAGCCGCTCTTGCATCGCGTCGAGAACGGCTTCGTGCTCCCAGCGCCGGACTCGGCGCGCATCGCCCGTCGTGCATTGCTTCTTCATCGGACAGGCAGGACACGCGGTTGTCCAGTAGTAGTGCACGGTCATCGCGTCCTCGACACTGCTGTGACGCCAGGTTAGTCGTTGTCCGGCCGGACAGCGGTATTGGTCCTCTTTAGCCAAGTAAATAAAATCCTGCTTTCCGAACCGGCCATCCGCCTTGCTCCCCGAGGTGAGCGGTTTTGGTACGTACGGGGTAATGCCCGCTTGCTCACACTCCAGAATCTCCGCGCTGCGGAAGTAACCTCGATCGGCGACCACCTCCAGATCTTCGATTCCCGTCGCCTCGCGCGCACGCTCGGCCATCTTGGACAGTTGGCCGCGGTCATGTCCCACGTTCGTGACCTCGTGGTCGACAATCAGGTGGTGCTCGGCATCGACCGCGAACTGGACGTTGTAGCCCACCATGCCCGTGCCCCTACCGCTGGTTGCCATCGAGCGCGCGTCAGGATCCGTCAGGGAGATTTGTTGGTCCGGAGCTTGGAGCATCCGGACCTCCAATTTTTTTAGTCGTCGCATCTCCTCCTTGAGGGTCGCGATCTTGTCCTGCAACCGCTCCGCCTTCGCTTTCGAACCAGCCGACTCGTGCCGATCGGCCGTGTCGAGCTGCGACAGGTAGCGGGCCACGCTCTCTTCGATCTGCTCCAGGCGTCGCTTCATCTTCGTTACGGTGAAGTTGCGATCCCGATTGTTGACCGCCTTGAACTTGCCTCCGTCAATGGCCACAATCGCCTGCGAGAACAAATCAAGCCGGCGGCACAGCACTATGAACTCGCGGCACACGCCGCGGATCGCTTGCCCATTGTCCTTGCGAAAGTCCGCAATGGTCTTGAAATCCGGCGCCAGGCGTCCAACCAGCCACATCAACTCCAGGTTGGATTTGGCCTCGCGCTCCAGGCGCCGACTCGATTGGATACGGTTGAGATAGCCGTACAGATAGATCTTCAGGAGCGTAGATGGGTGGTAGCGCGGTCGGCCGGTCGCTTCCGGCTCCACTCCTTCGAAGCCCAGCTTGACCAGATCGAGTTCCTCGACGAAGGCTTCGATCACGCGAACCGGGTTGTCCGCGCTCACATACTCGTCAATACTCTCGGGCAGCAAGAATCCCTGGGTTCGGCTGTTTTCTTCAACGAATCGCTTCATCCAATCCCCCAACGCACAGGATCAGCGATTCTAATTTACAGCGTGGTCGTTTTCACACAGCCTGGACCCAAAGCCGTCCTTCGTACCTGTCCGCAATCGGGACGCCACATCTTCAGATCGATTTCGCCTTCACTTGGGTAGGAGGAATCCGAAGGTCTCATACCACGTTGATGCGGCGGCACTTCCGTAGGCTGCCACAGGGTCAGCACCATTTGCCACAGCAATGTCAGCAGCGCCAGGAGTGGCAAGCGAACCGCCCCCATCGGACGCAATACGCGAACCGCCACTTACTGCGCTCATTTCGCTCGCATCGAGTTCCTCAAACACCGGCAGATCTTTGACAGTCAACATGTTCATTCCTCCTGAGATATTCGGCTTATGTGCTTAGTGCACGGAGCAAATGATCCCTGAAGCTGCACCATTGCGATAGTTACCTTGGTCATCGCCTAACGGGCATGACCAAACGTTGCATCAGTGCAAACGCGCATCTCGATGGCGCAGATCCGCTGGCCCGTACAATCCGTCATCCACACTCGGCGAAAGCGCAGATCGGTGCCCGCGCTTGAACGACCGTCCGCTTCGCCGAAGCTAGGCCCTGTCGGTAGATGACCGGAGATGGCCGGTCTGCGACTGTCGCGATCGTCAGCTTTGGGGTTCCCAAATCGTGCGTCCGGTTTGCGCCATCGTAAATCCACGCCTGACTGTCGCAAGTCGACCCTGTCCGGACATCGCGACCGGCTAAGAGCGGACCTCGCCGGTATCCGGAGTGTGACTAAAGAAACTATCGCGCTGTCCCGTCCTGCCGCACAGTGTGGGTCGTGGATTCCGGCCACCTGGGCCGGTCCCATACGGATCCCGAAACAATCCTTATTGCGAGGTAGACCATGGACCAAAAGCATATTGACAGCACACGCGCGATGCCGCGGCAGGGAAAGACCGATGCCGAAACCGAAATTCAAGAGCTCTCGCTCGCCGAACTCGACCACGTTGCAGGCGGCCTTTTTTCGAACTGCTGCACTGGACAACACTTCAAGACGGTTACCATAGAATAGAAGTCTAGGAAGTAGCGGTTAAATTCAGCTGAGCCGACGAGGCGCCCTGGCCAGAGTCGCCGTAGAACACGGGCCAGGGCTCTCGTCACATCGATGTGGCTTGCGCACTGCGCAAGCGTCGACGCATAGATGGGCCCGAGAGCGCACTCACGTTTGCCGCTTTGGGAGATCGCAACCCCTCAATTCATCGTCCCGTCCGGTAATGCCATTGGCCCTATCGAACAAACGGCCTCCGAGCGAGCCGAGTCGGACGTCAGAGAACGCATAACAGACAGTCTTCCACGGTCATGATGCGGATGACAGCCCAGAGGTCGTCAACCGACGGCCTTCGGCAAAGCGGCTGGTCACCCTCTTCCGGCCGGACGCGAGTGTCTGGTTTGCGGAAATTTACGTGCCGCCGTCGAATGACGGGTTGTGGCCGAAAGCGCCACCGGTCGTTACATTTCATCATCCGCTCCCGGCTCCCGCTCCCAGAAGGCGCAGCCGTTGCGAGGCGTTCCTATTACCTGCACCACGCTCCGCTGTTCGCACATGAGATGCTCGGCGAGGAACCGACCATGAAAGTGCGTACATGTGTAGCACCCTCGGGCGCGCGAGGGAGTCGTGATGACGTGCGGGGAGAAGGTATTGGGGAGCATGGCGCGCCGTCACTTTGCCGGAGGGATTCCAAAAGCCTCGGGACCATGGGTAATAGTTACGCGGACCGCCACTGGTGCTGGATACAGAGCTGTTCCCGGTGGTGTCGGCGGTCGTAGACGTAACTCGACCAATTCGATTAAGTCCGCGACGACACTCCGCACCCATTTAAGGTCCGCCGTCTCGGTCGATTCGCCAACCCAATAACGAAACGCCTCCTTGCTATTCCCTTTATGAAGGAGACTCATTACATTGCGTAAATGCGGTTCGAACTTCGCGGAGGGGTTGAGCCCCCTCTTTATGCTTTCGCTATGCAGGGCAACCAGATCGTGCCCCAGGCGAAGACGCAATTTCGCTGTCGTGAAACCGTTGTTGCGAAGGAATGCCTTAAGACCAAGCTCCGCGGCATGAAAGTAGAGCATGTAGATCGGCTCAAAGGCCTGGTTTGGCGATTCCAACTTGGCATCGGCGAGGATGTCCGCGGCTGCTCGATACGAATTCGCGTAGCCGAGAAATACCGCAGGCAAAAGCTCTTTTGTCGCGCATGCCATGGGATTCCCCTCCTCGGTCGCGCTACGCACGATTACATCACGGGCGACCTTGGATTCGGCCCGCTACGCCGTTTCGACGGTCGGGGGACCCCGTAAGGACTCCCGACCCTGGATCGCAGCCCGTAGGCCCGATTTTCAGCCCCGGCGCACTGGTCCCGTTGGACCGGAATCGTCCCGGAACAGATAGCCTGCGATTGCCCATATACTGGGCTTCGGCGAGAAGGTTGGGCCATAGGCGTAACGGCAACAGCATGGGCCGGAGAGCCGCGCCGATACTGGGGCATCGAAAGAGTCCGTCTCCGCCAGTAACATCATTCCGTTAAGTGCACGAAGGTACTCACTAAGTGCCATAACTGCTTGAAGTTGCAGAGAAATCCGGACTCACCCAGTGTGCGGACCGTGCAACTGAGATCGCCAAGAGTGCCAGTCGATGCAACGTTTACTGGCGCAATATCACCACGCGCGTTCTGGCTTGAGTACCGCGATCATCTTGCCGTTGCGGGCCAGGTAAAACTTTTGGGTAAGGCGTGCTCGCCTCTGCCCCGGCGGCCACTCAAATTCCCCCACTGATGGCCACCTCAAATTCCCCCACCCTGAAGGGGT
>OMSW01000071.1:5661-6986 GCA_900290295.1 Burkholderiales bacterium | reverse complement strand
GTTCGCTCGACCATGTTGCCGACGGTTTGCTTCGGGACCGCCGGGGCGTAATCTGGTCCGCTTCTGATAATGGCCAGGACGTAAGCTGGGACGAGGCAGACCGATACTGCACCCATCGAGGGATGCGATTGCCGAGTGTGGCGCAATTGCAGAGTCTGGTGGATCGAAGCGGCGCCATGACCACGCCATGTCAGGCGAGACAGTGCAAGGTCTCGGGGCAATTTCATCTGACGGGCTACAGGTTCTGGAGCAAACGGTTCGAGGGCGGGCGCTGGGCCGTGTTCGTTCATCTGGACAATGGGCAGCGAAGCTTCGACTACGCGGGCAGCCGAGACAGCTTCCGAGCTTTGTGTGTGCGAGGCGTCTGAGCGGAGTGATCCGGTGACGTCAAAGCGCCTTGAAGATTCTGAGGAGACTCGTCCGTTGACTGGCGAGGAACCGGCCCTGTCGCCCGGCAAGCGGTCGGGTGGCGCCGTAGCGCCGGCAACACGCGCGGGTGCAGGCGGCGAGAGCCTGCTCGCCCTACCGGCGGGCCATCGCCTGCAGGAATTCGTGATCGAATCCACGATCGGTGAAGGAGGCTTCGGCGTCGTCTACCTTGCCCTTGATACCCGCCTCGATCGCGTCGTGGCGATCAAGGAATTTCTGCCCGGAGCCGTTGCAAGCAGGACGCGCGATTTTGCGGTGTCGGTCAGGTCCGAGAAGCATCGCGATTCCTTCACGGCAGGTCGCCGAAGCTTCATCAGCGAGGCAAAGTTGCTCGCGCAGTTCGATCATCCTGGGCTGGTCAAGGTCTACCGCTACTGGGAGGAGAACGGCACCGCCTACATCGCGATGCCCTACTACCCGGGACTGACCATGAAGGACTGGCTGCACGAGCAGCAGGGCAGGGTCTCAGAGCAACGGCTCCTTCGAATCGTCGACGCGCTGTGCGACCCGCTCGAGATGTTGCATGCGAGCGGCGTCTTTCATCGCGACATCGCGCCCGACAACATCCGCATTCTCGAAAGCGGCCAGCCCGTTCTTCTGGATCTCGGAGCGGCGCGCAAGATCGTGGCCGACATGACCCAGAACCTGACGGTCTTTGTCAAAGCGGGGTTCGCGCCGATCGAACAATACGCGGAGGTCGCCTCCCTGCGCCAGGGCCCGTGGACCGACGTGTACGCTTTGTCGGCGGTCCTCTACTACTGCGTGGCTGGCCGCGCGCCTCCTGCCGCGGCGGTAAGAACGGTGAAGGACGAATGCATTGCGGCGGCCGTCGTCGGCGCCGGCCGTTATTCAGACGGGTTCCTCGCCGCGATCGACCGAGGCCTGGCGGTACGCCC
>OMSW01000071.1:0-5651 GCA_900290295.1 Burkholderiales bacterium | reverse complement strand
CGCGTATCCCTTGCCGGTATCGGCGCATTGGCGCTCGTTCTTTTTGTTGGCTCGCGAATCCATGACCGGTCAGCCAGCGACCGGGCGCGCGCCGACCCCGCAGCGACGGCGGCCCAGGAGCATGCCGCGGCCGCCCCGCAGTCAGTTGTGGTCCAGCAAGCGCAGCAGGCGATATCAGCGGCGCAGACCCGCATTTCGAATATGAAGGAAATCCTGGCCGGTGCGCGCGACGTGCCGCCGGCGTTGTTCGAGACCTCGGACGCCGCGCTGGACGATGCAGGGGCGAAACTCGCTTCGGGCCGGGCTCAGCTGGCCGTCGAGATCGCGCGAGCGGCGACGGACGATGCGGAACGATCCGCGCGCGACTTCCTGCTTGAACGCGAACTCGCGTATCGGCAGATTGCCGACCAGAGCCTCAGAGGAGGCGACATTCCAGGCGCGGAATCGGCACTGGGCGAAGCCAAAGCCATGAGGGCGCGTGGCATACGGTTGTGATGGGCGACCCGGTGCGTCGCCGCGGTCGGTCAGATCGCCTTGCTGGAGCGGAAGAAGAGGCGGCGGCATGCGCCGGCGATTGCCGCCATCACCGAGTCGACGATGACGGCTGCATGCTCGGTCCGCGTCGTGGCCGTTTCCAAGCCACGGGGAGCGGAAAGCTTCCCACGCAGACGGAGCGCACGCGCCTGTAGGCGTCAGCACTGCGGCTAGATCCGCGACGTAGTTCCCGCACCGGGGGCCGCGCTGCTCGACTGGCCAACGCGTTTCTCTGGGGTGGTAAATGCCACCAGGGCGGCGGTCGCAGGATATCGCGGCAAGCTTGATCCCGAGATAGTTGGTCTGTCCTACTTTCAGCGATACTCATCGTAGCTGGCAGGTAGCTGCCGGTGAAAGGTGGACATGCGCCGGCGGACTACGAATATTGATCCCTCAGCATGCGATGCTTGACCCGTCAGCTTCGAGTCCTCTGGTGCGCTTGAGTTCGTTAACGAATACTCAGGGCTTGCCGATACACCGGCTCACTATATCGCCTTCGCGGAGCTCAAGCACGCACGTCCCATATCGTTACGATGGTACTTCAGGAGGTGGATGATGAAGTCTCTAACCGACGGCGAATTCGCCGCCTTCATCGGCATCGATTGGGCTGATTCGAAACACGACATCTGTTTGCAAGTTGCCAACACTGAGAAGCGAGAGTTTGCTGTCCTGCCACATCGTCCCGACGCCATCGATCAGTGGGCGTGCTCTCTCAGACAGCGCTTTCAGAGCCGGCCGGTGGCGGTGTGTCTGGAGCTCCGCAAGGGACCGATCGTATACGCGCTGCAGAAGTATGAGTTTCTGATTCTCTTCCCGGTCAATCCGATAACGTTGGCGAAATACCGCGAAGCCTTCACGCCAAGTCATGCCAAGGACGACCCCACCGATGCCGAATACCAGCTCGAACTTCTAGTCCAGCACCGCGATAAGCTCAAAGCCCTGCGGCCGCAAAGCGCTCCGATGCGTACGCTGGAGAGTCTGGTTGAACAGCGACGTCGCTTGGTTGACGACAGCAAGCGCATCACCAATCGTTTGACCAGCGCGCTGAAGCAGTACTACCCACAAGCCGTCCAGTGGTTCGAGGAGAAGGACACCGCGCTGTTCTGCGACTTCCTGAGCCGTTGGCCGACCTTTAAACAGGTGAAGCAGGCCCGTAGGGCGACGCTGGAGGGCTTTTTCTGGGGGCACCATGTGCGCTCCGCAAAGCTCGTTGAAGAACGACTCGCAGCCATCAAGAGCGCCACGTCGCTCACCGAGGACATTGCCGTCATCACGCCGCACCGACTCCTGGCTCAAGCCCTCGTTGATCAGTTGCGCGTGACCCTGCAGGCGATCGAGCGATTCGAGGTCGAGATCAGTGCCATCAGCCAGACACTACCCGACTATCCGCTGTTCCGCGACCTCCCTGGCGCCGGCGTTGCCCTAGCGCCCCGGCTGCTTAGCGCATTCGGTGAACAACGCGAGCGCTACGAGAATGCCGCGGGAGTCCAGAAATACACCGGCATTGCGCCCGTCACCGAGCGCAGCGGCAAACAGCGCTGGGTCCACTGGCGACTACAGTGCCCCACGTTCCTGCGTCAAACGTTTGTCGAATGGGCGGCGGAGACGATTACCAGGTCCTTCTGGGCCGGTGCTTACTACCGGCAGCAGCGGGCCAAGGGATGTTCACACCCAGCCGCTGTGCGCGCTCTAGCCTTCAAGTGGATCCGCATCCTCTACCGCTGCTGGCAGACCAGGACACCATATGACGAATCGAAGTATCTCAATGCGCTCAGGCGCCGTGGCTCGCCGCTCCTCAATTCCATCGCGGAGGCTACAAAAAATGCTTGACTGACTACCTCAGGGCGTGATGGGTGTCTGGTGCGATTCACTTCGCAACCAACCGCACGAGAAAACGGGCGCGATGCCGATCTGCAGGAATGAAGGTGGCAAACGTTGCCGCATATTGCGCCTTACACGGGAATTCGGACTTTCGGATGTTGGTTTGCGAAAGATTTGTCGTCGACTTGCCGTTCCGACGCCTGGAAACGGTTATTGGGCAAAAGTCAGGAGCGGACGAATCAAGCTGGAGAAGCGTGCAAGACGTATTCGTGATGCAAGCCTCGCAGCTCGAAGCGCTCGAGAACTGTTCGACAGAGTCTTCCGCGTTGACAAGCATCCGTCCTCCTCGCCCGACGGGACTGAGGGACTAAAAGTCGTGGGGCATCAATGTGCCCACAACAACACCAGCACCGATCAGTACTGTCTCCCGCATTCAACCGGTCACCCTCAGACGTCGGGGCGAAAGGTCTCTGGGCCGCTGGGCAGCGGTCCGTCGGCAGCAAGATTTCTTGCCTCCTGCTCGGTGAATAGGCGCGAGCGCGTGATAAAGCGCACGCCATCGGCCGCTTCGATCGAAAAGCTGTCGCCGCCACCGGTCGTTACGTCAATAATGAGCTGTGAATTGGCGCAGTATCCGAATTGACCGCGCCCGATGTAGAAAGGAACACCTGCGATCACCCCCAAAAGCACGTCGCCCGGACCGACCCGAAAGTCGCTTTGTTTGAAGCACATTGGCGCCGTGCCTTCACAGCACCCGCCCGACTGGTGAAAGAGGAGCGGTCCGTGTTCGGTTCGTAAGCGACCGATCAGCACGGTCGCTTCCAGCGTGGCAATAACGCGATCGGCCATTAGGGTCTGCTCAAAGCGAGTCAAGGCGGGCAAATGCGCCTGCCCCGACTGCGCGTCGATCAGAAGAAACCCATCGCCTTGGTACTGTAGCTCACCAGCAGGTTCTTGGTCTGTTGGTAATGGTCGAGGATCATCTTGTGCGTCTCTCGCCCGAAGCCGGACTGTTTGTACCCGCCAAACGCCGCATGTGCAGGATAGACGTGGTAGCAATTCGTCCATACGCGCCCTGCCTGGATTTCGCGTCCCACCCGATAAGTGTTGTTCACGTTTCGCGACCAAACACCTGCACCCAGTCCGTACAGCGTGTCATTGCCGATGCGGATCGCGTCCTCCTGATCCTTGAACTTCGTGACTGAAAGCACGGGGCCAAAGATCTCCTCCTGGAATATCCGCATCTTGTTGTCGCCGACAAAGACGGTGGGCTTGAGGAAAAAGCCCTTGTCCAGATCTCCGCCTGGAAACGCACGCTCGCCCCCGGTGGCAAGTTTCGCCCCTTCCTTCTTGCCGACCTCGATATAGTTGAGGATCTTCTCGAGTTGTCCGTGAGAGCATTGCGGACCCATCTGGGTCGTCGGATCAAGCGGATCACCAACCTTGATCTTGGCCACACGCGCGACCGCCTTTTCCATGAACTTGTCGAAAACGGATTCTTGTACCAACGCGCGCGACGGACAGGTGCATACCTCGCCCTTGTTGAAGGCAAAGAGTGCAAAACCCTCGAGCGCCTTGTCAAAGAAATCGTCGTCTTTGTCCATGACGTCGGAAAAGAAGATGTTCGGGGATTTGCCGCCCAACTCCAACGTCATCGGGATAATGGTCTCCGCCGCGTATTGCATGATCTGCCGACCGGTGGTCGTTTCGCCGGTAAACGCGATCTTCGCGATGCGCGGGCTGCGCGCCAAAGGCGTTCCGACTTCTGATCCGTGTCCGAAGACCACGTTGAGAACGCCCGGCGGCAGCAGATCGCCGGTGAGGTCCATCAGTACGGCCAGACTTAACGGCGTATCCGAGGCAGGCTTGATGACCACGCAGTTGCCGGCGGCCAGCGCCGGCGCCATCTTCCACGCGGCCATCAGCAGTGGAAAATTCCACGGGATGATCTGCCCGACAACACCCAGAGGCTCGCGGAAGTGATACGCAACGGTGTCGTTGTCGAGCTCGGCCAGGGAACCCTCTTCGGCCCGGATGCAGCTTGCGAAGTAGCGAAAATGGTCTGCAGCTAACGGCACGTCAGCATTTAGCGTCTCGCGAATAGGCTTGCCGTTGTCGACGGTTTCCACATTGGCGATGAACGCAAGGTTTTCGTCGATCCGGTCGGCAATCTTGTTGAGGATCCTCGCGCGCTCGGTCGGTGGTGTTCGTCCCCAGCCGTCTCTTGCCTTATGTGCCGCGTCGAGCGCGAGCTCGACATCCTCCGCGCCCGAACGGGCCACCTGCGCCAACTCCATCTGGTTCAGTGGGCTGATACTGGAGAAATAGCGCCCCTTCACAGGCTTCACCCATTTGCCGCCGATAAAGTTGTCGTAGCTTTTGCGCAGCGCCGAGGGCCGGCGCTCGAAACCGGGTTTTGAATCTGCCATCACAATCTCCTTTTAATTCGCGGCTGCGGCAAGATGCCAACCGCCGCGCAATCCGCGATGTTCGGTAAATCGTCTGCCCTGCTGCCGATGGCCTTTTGATGGCCATCGGCGACAAAGCGACGTGATAGCGGTAGTCGGACCTCACGACACCATGGGAGCAACTTAATGGTGCAACTGCAATGCAAGCGCTCAGCGCGGAGAGCCTGATAACTGCCCTTGGTACTATGGTTGGGACCCGAAGGACGCGTCTGTGCGCTATCGCGCACAGGCGGGCTTAGGCGATAGCACCGTTAGGGTAGGTCGCCGATTGTTTCTTATCTAATTCGTGCTGTCGGCACTGATCTTGTTAAAGATTTTGCCTCAGCATCGAATGTTTGCACCACGAATCTGCGAGCGCCGAACCAGGTTCCGATTCCCACTAGGCAAGGTCCGCTTTCGACGTTTACTTGTCCGTCGCCTAGGTTTGGCGCATCTGAACCGGTAAACGAAACCGATGTCAAGAGCTCCTACTACGTTCGAGGTTTGCGGGCCGCCGACTCGATAGCTGTCGTACGAAAGTCGGATCACTGTATTCGGAGCGACGTTGTAGTCCGCGCCGATGCCGCAAGTTACGCCGGTCCTGTTGATATTATTGACGTTTTTGTAAATGCCTGATAATCAAATCGTATCCTTGTGCGTTATATCGACACGTCGATTGTCGAGGGTGACGCATGGCTACGAAGCGGGATTTGGAAGCAATGCAAGAGCGGCGGCTCGAGGGTGCGCGGCTGCTCAAGCGCAAGGTGTCGCAATCCGAGGTCGCACGGCGGTTGGGCGTTTCGCGGCAGACGGTGAACGAGTGCCTCTCGCGGATGACGGGCATCATGC
>OMSW01000068.1 GCA_900290295.1 Burkholderiales bacterium | reverse complement strand
CGCGTACGCGGTGCGTACGCGGTGGTGGCGCAGATCGCGGGCTACGGATTGCTGGCCTTTCGCGACCCGTACGGCATTCGTCCCTTGGCCTTCGGAGTAAACGAAACCGATCAGGGTACCGAGTACATGGTGGCGTCGGAGTCGGTTGCGCTCGACGGCCTCGGGTTCCGCCTGGTGCGCGACGTTGCGCCCGGGGAGGCGATCTTCATCGATTACGACGGCCGCTTTTTTGAGAGCCAGTGTGCCGAAAATCCGAGTCTAAATCCCTGCCTGTTCGAATACGTCTACCTGGCACGCCCCGACTCCATGCTCGATGGCGTGTCGGTGTACGCCGCGCGCCTGCGCCTGGGCGAATATCTCGCGCGCCGGGTGGCCGCGGAATTGCGCACCGGCGAAATCGACGTCGTGATGCCGATCCCGGATTCGAGCCGGCCGGCCGCGATGCAACTGGCCAACAAATTGCATCTGGATTACCGCGAAGGTTTTATCAAGAATCGCTATATCGGCCGCACCTTCATCATGCCGGGGCAGGCCGTGCGCACGAGGTCCGTGCGCCAAAAGCTCAATGCGATCGGCGTGGAGTTCAAGGGTAAGGCCGTGTTGCTCGTGGACGACTCGATCGTGCGGGGAACAACCAGCCAGGAGATCGTGCAGATGGCCCGTGATGCCGGGGCGGCGCGCGTGTACTTTGCGTCGTCGGCGCCACCGGTGCGATTTCCCAATGTCTATGGGATCGACATGCCTACGCGCACCGAGCTTATCGCCAGCTTTCGCAGCGTGCCGGAAATCCAGGGAGCGATAGGCGCCGATGCGCTGGTCTTCCAGGAACTCGAAGACCTCAAACGCGCGGTGCGCGATTGCAATCCGGCATTGCGCCATTTCGAGGCCTCGTGTTTTGATGGCGATTACGTGACCGGCGACGTGAGCCCGGCCTACCTCGATCGCGTCGAGCGTGCCCGGCTGGCACCGCCCCCGTTAGAGGGATCGGGCTTGTCGCAGTTGAGCCTCGCGATCGAAGCCAGCGAGAACTGATCGCGCGCGGGCGCGGCGCTGCTGCGCGTTAGGGGAATGGGAATGGTCAAGGTACCCGATGACATCACCCTGGGCCAGTTGGTGTCCCGCTCGGCCAAGGCGCTGGCACGCGCCGGCCTGGAGCACCGCATCGACATTTTTCGTGACGTCGAAGTGGACGATCCTGCGGTCTCGAGCATGCTCGGACGGGCACATAAAATCCGGGTGCGCATCAGGATCACCGCGGCCAGCTTGCTGTTTGACGCCCAGGACAGCGCGCCGTCGGCCACGAATGAAGCGCTGTTCCACAAGCGTCAAGCGTAGTGTCCGCTAGCGGCCGATTGCGTAGGCAAGCCGACCGTTGCCTGTTGCCGGCGCCACGGGCGCCAGCCCACAGGGCGGCCGTTTTGATAGTTTCTTTCGCGGGTCCCGTGCGGTTTTTTTCATCCATTGCCGTGCTTGCGGTTACGATTTGACCGGCATGTCTACCGAATCTCTCGCTTTCGTTGCCGAAGCGGCGCGCGCGAGCGCGCCCTCCGCTAAGCTCGCGCCCGGTCCCCGGTACTGGCAGGCGCAGGCCAAGGACCGGCTTTGCGTTCGCTTGCAGTTCGTTCCCGCCAGCAAGATCGAGGTCGGGATCTGGTGGAATCGGGTAGGGGGGCGCCCCGACGTGCAGTTAGTCTTTGGCCTGTATGGCAACTCGGTGGAGCTCGGTTCCCTGATGGGCAACGGCTTTGATGCGCCGCAATTTCATCGTTTGGGTTTTGGCACCTTTGCCGTGAACATCGCCGTACAGGCGCTCAAGGCATGCTGCGCGCCATCGGTCCTGGTAGAGGGAGTGCTCTCCAACACCGCGGAGGCCGAGCTTGCAACGCAGGAGCGTCTGCGGCTGGAAGCCAATCGACGCGCATTCTGGCGTCGATTCGGACTCGACGTGGTCAGCCGTGGCGATCCCCCGCTCGACTATCTGGTCGGACGTGTTGGCCGTCTGCACATTGTTCCGACGGGAATGGTTGCCGGGCAGTTTCCCCGCTGCATATCCTTGATGGACTTCGTCCGCGAACGGCCGACCGGTTTTTAGGCAGACAGGCCCCAGTCGAGGCAGATCGTGCAGTCCGGCGCAGAAATCGTTGTCGCACACGTGATCCAGCAGGCGGTGGCTCCCGTATTTTTACTCACGGGGGTCGGCGCCATACTGAGCGTGCTCACCAATCGGCTGTCGCGGATCATCGACCGGTTCCGGACCCTGGACGCATTGGGCGTTGCCCCGCGCGGCCCGTACACGGCGGGCGCGGCGGGTGCGGAGGACGCGGAGCATCATACGATCATGCAACGGCGCGGCGAGATGAAAAATCTGAGCCGGCGCCGCAACTGGATCCATTGGGCCATCACGTCTTGCACGATTTGTGCCTTGCTGATTTGTGTGGTCATCGCGACGCTCTTCCTTGCCTCGGAACTTGGGACGGACCCCTCGCGCCTGGTGGGTGGCGACGGAACAGTTCGAAGTACGCTCGGTCGGCCGTTAGCTCGCAACGGCCGGTTCAGGCCGCGAGGAAGCGTTCGGTCTGGTTTGCGGCCTGTTGCGCCGCCTCGATGGTGTTGGCCAACAACATGGCAATCGTCATGGGGCCCACGCCCCCGGGAACCGGCGTAATCCAGGATGCCACTTCGCGCACCGACGCAAAATCGACGTCACCGCACAAGCTGCCGTCCGCACGCCGGTTGATGCCGACATCGATGACCACCGCCCCCGGCTTGACCATGTCTGCCGTGATCATTGCCGGACGCCCGATTGCCACTACCAGGATTTCCGCGCGCCGGGTGTGAAAGGACAGGTCGCGCGTGCGCGAATGGCACACCGTTATCGTCGCGTCGGCCGCAAGCAGCAGGCGCGCCATGGGCCGGCCCACGATGTTGGAGCGGCCTACGATGACGGCTTCACGGCCGCACAGCGCAATTCCGGCGCTTGCGAGCAGCGCCATCACGCCCCTGGGCGTGCACGGGATGAAGCGCGGATTTCCCAACGCCAGCGCGCCGACGTTTTCCGTGTGAAAGCCGTCGACATCCTTGTGCGCGGCAACCGCCGCCAGCACCGTCGCCTCATCGATGTGCGGCGGTAGCGGCAGCTGCACCAGGATGCCGTGAATCCGCGGGTCTCGGTTCAGCGCCTCGATACGCTCGATGATCCGCGCCGGCTCGGTATCGGCAGAAAGCACGATGTTTTCCGAATAGATCCCGGCGGCTTCGCACGCAGCCACCTTGTTGCGCACGTACACCGTCGAGGCCGGGTTTTCACCTACCAGCACAACCGCCAGCCCCGGACGCTGACCGCGCGCCGCCAGCGCCGCGACCTGATCGCGGAATTGCTCCCGCAATCGTAGTGCCGTTGCCTTGCCATCGAGGATCGAAGCGCTCATGTTGGTCTTTCTTATGTCGATCAAAACGGGCGCGGGCCGGCGCGCGCGCCCGCAAGGCGGGATCTAGTTGGAGCGCATTTGCGCCTGGGTCAGATTGCTCTCCGGTGCGACGCTGTGCGTGAGCCAGACGTTGCCGCCGATGGTTGAACCGCGACCGATCGTGATGCGGCCCAAAATCGTCGCGCCGGCATAGATAACGACGTCGTCCTCCACGATCGGGTGCCGGGCGACGCCCTTGATAAGATTGCCCTCGCTGTCGGCCGGAAAGCGCTTGGCACCCAGCGTCACGGCCTGGTAGAGCCGCACGCGCTCGCCGACGACCGTAGTCTCGCCGATCACGACGCCCGTCCCGTGATCGATGAAAAAGCTCGCGCCGATGCTCGCGCCTGGATGGATATCGACCCCGGTGCGGGTATGCGCGATTTCCGAGATCAGACGCGCGATTAGGCGCGCACCCAATCGATGCAGGGCATGGGCGAAGCGGTAGAGCATGATCGCCGTGGTGCCCGGATAGCAAAGCAACACTTCCGAGATGCTGTTGGCTGCGGGATCGCCCTGAAACGCGGCGTGCAGGTCGCTGACGACCCGGGCCCGAATCGCTGGCAGCTGCGCGGCAAACTCGCGCGTGATCTGCCCTGCCATGCTGGCAAGATCGGCCTCGTCGAGTTCGGCATGCTGGCCCTCGAAAAGCAAGCCGCGACGAAGCTGCTCGGACAAAAGGGTCAAAGCCACGTTGAGCGTGTCGCCGACAAAAAAGTCAATGCTCTCATCGGTAAGGTCGGTGCCGCCGAAGTGCGTGGGAAACAATGCCGCCCGCAGCCGTTCCACTACCTCGGAAATTGTCTCGCGCGAAGGCAATTCGCGGATCCGTCCCAGGTGGCGCACGCTGTGCGTGACCTCGCGCGAGGTTCGCAAATCCGCTACCACCGATTTCAGATCCCAAAGCGGTTGCACGATGCGCGCACCGCGGCCCGATACCCCCTCTTTGCCCAATTCCGTGCTCCGTGCGAAGTCAGACCAGCCGTTGCTGTGCGCCGACGGCATGGTTATGGAGCAATGTTACTGCAAGAGTGCGCCGTCGACCGCGGCTCGCGGCGAAGACCCACCGACCGGGCAGTCGGTGGCTATCCCGGCGCGCTAGCGCAAGTATCGCAGCAGGAATCGCCCCGGATCGACCGCGGCGCACAACGGCATCTCGATCGGCGCGGGTTCGCCGTTGATCTGCGATGCGAGTAGTTCGCCTAGCAGCGGCGCCAGGCTCAGCCCGCGCGAGCCGAGTGCGCTCAGGCAATAAAGGCCTGGCAGGCGCGGCAGGTCCGCAAGATGGGCCCCGCGGTATCGCGCAGCATCCAACAAGCATCGGGTCTCGTCGACCACGGCGCCGGCAAGCGGGAGGCGGTCCTGAGAAATACAGCGGCGCCCGGAAAAGTCGCCATCGGGCGCGGCCGCAGGAGCCTGCGCGAGCAGTTGCGCCAGGCGCTGCAGATTGGCGCGATGGGCGCGTACGACATCGTCGGCAAGCGCCTCGGTCCCATCGGATCCGTCGTGCCGGGATTCGCTTGCTGGATACGGGTCATAGGTCGCGCCCACGGCAGCGCTGCCGAGCAACGGTGGAATGAGGTAGCCCTCTCCGCTGATACCGGCACGCAATTCGGCCAGGGCAGGGGGTTTCAACAGGGAAATTCTGCCCCCGAGCTCTTGCATCGGGGCGTGACGCAGATCGAGCAAGCGCGCCAGATCGATCGCATTGGCCAGGACCAATACGGGGGCCTCGTAGCGCCGGCCCTTGCGATCTTGAACGCGCCAGCCGAGCTCGATTCGCCCGACCCGGCAGACGTCGGAATCGAAGATTGCGCCAGGCGTGGCCGCGGACACGTTCGAGGCGGGCCTCGCCGCTTCGATCATCGCGCTACACCAGCGGGGCACGGCCACCACGGCACCGCGTGCGAACCAGATGCCGCCGTGGCGCGGCGCAAGGCCAATCCGCGCGGCGGCCTCTTTTGCGTCGAGGAAGACCGCGTACTCCTCGGGCCACGCGGCTTGTTGCAAACGTGCGCGCAGCAGCTGCGCCAGCTCCGGATTGTCCGCCTGCTGGAAGACGCCGCACTGCGCCCAGAGCTCTTTGCCGGCAATACCGCGCAGAGGCTGGTCCAGATGTTCCAGCAGCCCTTGACTGAAAAGATATCCGGCGCGCGACAGACGCGAGGCCAGGTTGTCGTCGGCGCTGAGCAGCGGATGCAGCAATCCCGCCGGTAGCCCGGAGGCGCCGCGGGCGCTTGCGCCTGCGCGCTCGAGCAGCGTTACCCGCCAGCCGCGCCGGCGCAGCGCATAAGCGCTGGCGCACCCGGCCAGTCCCGCGCCGACGACGATGGCATGCTGTTCGCCCGCATACGCCGCGGGGGGCTCGAGCGGCCGCATTTTCCAGCGCGGGGCAAAGCGCGCCCGTAGCATTTCGCGTTTGCTGCCAAAGCCCTTTGGCAGCTCGATCTCGAATCCGCTAGCTGCGAGCGCCTCGCGCACGGCCCGCGCGCAGGTGTAGGTGGCCGCGGTTGCATCCGTGCGCGCAAGCCGCGCTAAGGCCCGCAGCAGGTGCGGATCCCACATCTCGGGATTGCGATCGGGGGCAAACCCGTCCAGGTAAAACGCATCGGCGCCCAGTTGCAGGCGGCAGGCGATTGCCAGCGCATCGCCCAGGGCCAGCGTCAATACGACCCTTGCATCATCGAACTCGATCCGGTGCAGACCGGCCACCAACAGTGGCCAGCGCGCTGCCAGCTGCGAGCGAAGATCTCCCAGTGGATCGCAGCTTGGGGACGGATCGGCGGCTCGCGCCGGGGTGGACCGTGCGGGCGTTCGTAGGTCCTGGGCGCGCAGGGGATGCTTCTCCATCGAGACAAAATGCAGCCGCTGCGGACGCTGCGGATCATTGCGCCAGGCCTGCCAGGTCGCCAAGAAGTTGGTTCCCAGGCCAAAGCCCGTCTCGACAATGACGAACTGGCGCCGGGCGGCCCAGCGCCGGGGAAGATCATTGCCGCCAAGAAAAACGTGTTGCGCCTGGCCCAGCGCCCCGTCGCGGCTGGCGTAGCGATCACCGTAGCCGTAAGAGTACGGATTGCCGTCTTGATCGAACTCCAGTGTCCGCGGCTCCAGGCTAAGACTCATGGCCTTGCCGCAACGCAGCAGCACCGCGGGCGCGGCGCGCTCGCTGGCAAAGCGCCACTGCGGGTAGTGCGCAACACCGTACGCAATGTTTCCATGGGATGATTGTCGCGCGAATGACTGCGCCTTGCGGTGACGCGGCGTAGTTTGGACGGCCCTGGTAGATCCCCGCGCGCAGGGGGTCACGGGAACTTTTCCAGGTTAAACGACACCCGCGGACTCGGCGCCGGGAGAAGCCGATCCTCAAGGAGAGCTTGGTGGCACGGGAGGGCATGGCGCCGGCGGCCGCAGACACTTTTCCACGGCTGTTGCTCTGGCACGCGCGCGTGCGGCCGGAGCACGCGGCGCTGCGCGAAAAGGATCTGGGGATCTGGCAGACCTGGACCTGGTCGGACCTCGCCGCCGAGGTCCGCCTGCTCGCTGCCGCGCTGCATCAGCTGGGTCTGGGGCGTGGCGCTCACGTGGCGATCATCGGCGAGAACCGGCCACGACTTTATGCCGCGATGCTCGCGACCCAGTCTCTGGGCGCGGTCCCGGTGCCGCTGTATCAGGACGCGATTGCGGCCCAGATGGTCTACGTTTTCCAGGACGCACAAATCGAGTACGCGATCGTCGAGGACCAGGAACAGGTCGACAAGATGCTCGAGGTGCGCGAACAGTACCCGGGGCTGGCGCACATCGTCTTTGACGAGCCCCGCGGGCTGCGCCATTACGAGCAACCGGGCCTCATCTCGTACGACGAGCTGCTATTGCGCGGCACCGATTTTGCCGCCGACAACGCGGAATACTTCGACGAGCAGGTCGCCGCCACGGCCGCCGGCGACACCGCGGCGCTGTTCTACACCTCTGGGACTACCGGGCGGCCCAAGGGCGTGGTCCAGACCCACGCGGCGCTGATCGGCCGCGCGCGTGCGGCAACCGTGTTCGACCACCTGGGGCCGGACGAGGACGTGCTCGCTTACCTGCCGCTTGCCTGGATCGGACAGAACATCTTTTCCTATGCGCAGGCGCTGTTCGCCGGCTACACGGTCAACTGCCCCGAATCACCGTCGACGGTGGCCAACGACATGCGCGAGATCGGCCCGACCTACTACTTCGCGCCACCACGGGTGTTCGAAGCAATGCTGACCCAAGTGATGATCCGGATGGAGGACGCCGGGCGGATCAAGCGAGCATTGTTCCATCACTTCATGGAGGTCGGCCGCCGTGTTGGCGGCCGGATCCTGGAGCGCAAGCCGGTGAGCGCTGCGATGCGGCTGCGGTACGCGCTGGGCGACCTGCTGGTCTATGGGCCGCTGCGCAACCAGCTCGGCCTGAGCCGAGTCAAGGTGGCGTATACCGCCGGCGAGGCGATCGGTCCGGACCTGTTCGCCTTCTACCGCTCGTTAGGCGTGAACCTCAAGCAGCTCTACGGCTCGACCGAGACTGCGGTGTTCGTCTGCATGCAGCCCGACGGCCAGGTGCGGGCCGACTCGGTCGGGCCACCGGTCGAGGGTGTCGAACTGCGGATCGCCGAGAACGGCGAGGTGCTGGTTCGCAGCCCGGGGCTGCTCAAGGAATACCATCGCAACCCGGAGGCCACGGCCGAAGTGCGTGACGCCGACGGCTGGTTCCACACCGGCGACGCCGGGCTGCTCGATGCCGACGGCCATCTGCGGATCATCGACCGCGCTGCCGATGTCGGCCGACTCGCCGACGGCACCCTTTTCGCCCCCAAGTACATTGAGAACAAGCTCAAGTTCTTCCCCCAAATCAAGGAGGCAGTGGCCTTTGGCGACGGCCGCGATCGGGTGTGCGCATTCATCAATATCGACCTGGAGGCCGTAGGCAACTGGGCCGAGCGTCGGGCGCTGGCGTACGCCGGCTACGTCGACCTGGCCAGCAAGCCCGAGGTGCTCGAGCTAGTTGCCGGCTGTGTCGACAAGGTCAATGCCGACCTGGCCGCCGATCCGCTGCTGGCGAACACGCAGATCCACCGCTTCCTGGTCCTACATAAAGAACTCGACCCCGACGACGACGAGCTCACCAGGACGCGCAAGGTGCGGCGGCGCTTCGTCGCGCAGAAGTACCAGGTGCTGGTCGATGCCTTGTACGCCGGGCGCGCGTCCGAGTACATCGAGACCGAGGTGCGCTTCGAGGACGGTCGCGTCGGCAAGGTGGCGGCGATGCTGGAGCTGCGCGCTGCCAAGACCTTCGCGCCGGTGGCGCGGGCCGCATGAAGCACGCGCGCCGCCGCCGCTGCGGCCCCCGGGGCGCGAGGCAAGCGTGAGCGCCTCGGACGTGAGCCGCACAGGGCAAATCGGCAATGTGCTGCTGCAGGTCGAGCATGCGTCATTGACATTTGGCGGCGTTAAGGCGCTGACCGACATCTGCTTCGATGTCCGCGAACGCGAGATCCGCGCGATCATCGGCCCCAACGGCGCCGGTAAGAGCTCCTTGCTCAATCTGATCAACGGGGTCTACACGCCCGTTGCCGGCACGATCAGCTACCGCGGCCAGGTGCGCAAACGGATGCATCCGGTTGACGCCGCACGCATGGGAATCGCGCGCACCTTCCAGAGCCTGGCGTTGTTCAAGGGAATGAGCGTGCTCGACAACATCATGACCGGGCGCACGCTGCGGATGCGCTCGGGACTGCTGGCGCAGGCACTGCGCATCGGCCCGGCGGCACGCGAAGAGATCGAGCACCGCAAGGTGGTCGAGGGGATCATCGACTTTCTCGAAATCCAGCCCTACCGGCGCCAACCGGTCGGCATGCTGCCCTACGGACTGCAGAAACGCGTCGACCTTGGCCGCGCGCTGGCGCTGGAGCCGCAACTGCTGCTGCTCGACGAGCCAATGGCGGGGATGAATCTGGAGGAATCTGGAGGAGAAGCAGGACATGTGCCGCTTCATCCTCGACGTCAATGACGAATTCGGCACCACCATCGTGCTGATCGAACACGACATGGGTGTGGTGATGGACATCTCCGACCGGGTGGTGGTGCTCGACTACGGGCGCAAAATCGGCGATGGCACGCCCAACGAAGTGCATGCCAACCGGGATGTCATCAATGCCTACCTCGGGATCGCGCACTGAGCGCGGCACTGTACGTCCATGGACACGACCATGAGCAGCGCCATCGTCGCGCGGCTACGCCAGCACTGGCCGGTGGTGCTGCTCGCCACGCTGCTCGCCGCTGGCCTGGCGGCACCGCTCGCCACGGGCGTCGCGACTACCGGCTTCTTTCTCGAGGTGCTGCTGGGCGGATTGATGGCCGGGGTGCTGTATTCGCTGGTCGCCCTCGGCTTCGTGCTGATCTACAAGGCATCGGGGGTGTTCAATTTCGCGCAGGGGGCGATGGTGCTGTTTGCCGCACTGGCGACCGCTCGCCTGGCCGAACATATGCCGCTAGCGCTGGCGGCGGCGCTGGCCTTGCTGCTGATGATCGGCTTCGCCGTCATCGTCGAGCGCCTGGTGCTGCGGCCGCTGGTCAACCAGAGCGCCGTGGCGCTGCTGATGGCGACCCTGGGAATCAGCACTTTCCTCGAGGGCTTCGGTCAAGCCGTCTGGGGCAACGACATCTACCGCATCGATCTTGGGCTTCCGAAGGAACCGATGATCGTCGGGGCGCAGAGGTTCGCAGGTGGAATCCTGATCAGCCGCGAGGACCTGGCCGCGGCGATTGTGGTCGGTGCCCTGGTTCTGGTCCTCGGGTTGTTCTTCCAGAAGACCGCGACCGGCAGAGCGCTGCGCGCGGTCGCCGATGATCACCTAGCGGCGCAGGCTATCGGCATACCCTTGAATCGCATCTGGGTGATCGTCTGGTCGGTGGCCGGCTTCGTCGCGCTGATCGCCGGACTGGTCTGGGGTTCGAAGCTCGGCGTCCAGTTCTCGCTCTCGCAAGTGGCGCTCAAAGGGCTTCCGGTGGCAATTCTCGGCGGACTGACCTCGGTTCCCGGGGCGATCCTTGGCGGCCTGATCATTGGGGTCGGCGAGAAATTCGCCGAAGTCTTCCTTGGCCAGGCGCTGGCCCGCTGGTTCCATCTCGAAGGTGGCGGCATCGAGCAGTGGTTTGCCTACGTGCTGGTGCTCGCCTTCCTGCTGGTGCGGCCCGAGGGCCTGTTCGGTGAACGCCACATCGACCGCGTCTGACGCCTCCGGGGCCCTGATGCTGTACCGCGAAAACGGCCAGTTCAAGACCAGCTACGCCGCTGACCAGCAGTTGCTGCCGATCGCGCAGGACCGCTGGTTCATGGTCGCTTTGATCGCGTTCTGCTTTTTCGCGGTGCCGCTGATTGCCAGCGATTATGTCTTGCGGGCGCTGGTCATTCCGTTCCTGATCCTGACCATCGCCGCGATCGGCCTGAACATCCTGGTCGGCTACTGCGGCCAGATCTCGCTGGGAAGCGCTGGCTTCATGGGCGTAGGCGCATACGTGGCCTACAACCTCACCGTGCGTGTCCCACAGCTCAATTTCCTGGTGGTGCTGCTGCTCTCCGGTGGCAGCGCCGCGCTGGTGGGCATTGCGTTCGGAACTCCCAGCCTGCGGATCAAGGGCCTGTACCTTGCCGTCGCCACCTTGGCGGCGCAGTTCTTCCTTGACTGGGCCTTCGCCCGCTTGCCCTGGTTTACCGCCGATTCGCCTTCCGGTTCGGTATCGACCAATCCGATCGAGCTGCTCGGCTGGAGGGTCGAACGCCCGGTCGATAAGTACCTGCTGGTGCTCGGCTTGCTTTGCCTGTTGACACTGGCAGGCAAGAATCTGAGCCGCTCGCATATCGGCCGCTCGTGGATGGCGACGCGCGACATGGACGTTGCCGCCGAGGTCATCGGCGTGCGCCCGATAGTGGCCAAGCTCAGCGCTTTTGCGGTCAGCTCGTTTTACGCCGGCGTCGCCGGCGCGCTCTGGGGCTTCATCCATCTGGGCTCGTGGGAGCCGGCGGCGTTCAGCGTCACGATGTCGCTTAACCTGCTGTTCATGATTATCATCGGCGGCCTGGGATCGATGGTCGGCAGCTTCTTCGGTGCCGCGTTCTTCGTCCTTTTGCCGTTGCTGCTGAATCGCATCCCGGGGATGCTCGGGATCGACCTGTCGACCGCGATGAAGTCTCACATGGAGGCGATGATCTTCGGCGGCCTGATCGTAATCTTTCTTGCGATCGAGCCCCATGGACTTGCGCGCCTGTGGGCGATCGGCAAGGAAAAGCTGCGCATCTGGCCGTTTCCACACTAACTGCCCTGGCCGAACAATTGCAAACAAGGAGCCCGAAATGAAAATGACAATGCCGAACTCGATCGGCTGGATCGCCGCCGCAGCCTGCGCCGCTGCGGGCCTGGCGAGCACAGCTGCGGCCGAGGACGCGAAGGCAGCCAAGGAGCAGTTCATTCCGCTGCTGGTCTACCGCACCGGTCCGTATGCCCCGAATGGCACCCCCTGGGCCGACGCCAAGCAGGACTACATCAAGCTGATCAATGCCCGCGACGGCGGTGTGAACGGCGTCAAGCTGACCTACGAAGAATGCGAGACCGAGTACAAGACCGATCGCGGGGTCGAGTGTTACGAGCGCCTCAAAGGCAAGGGTCCGACCGGCGCCACGCTGTTCGACCCGCAATCGACCGGGATCACGTTTGCGCTCACGGAGCGCGCACCAGTCGACAAGATCCCGTTGATGACGCTTGGCTATGGCCGCTCCGAATCGCAGGACGGCCAGGTGTTCAAGTGGAACTTCCCGCTGCTCGGAACCTACTGGACCGCGGCCGACGTGTTGGTGCAGGAAATCGCCAAGAGAGAGGGCGGGTTCGAGAAGCTTAAGGGCAAGAAGATCGCGCTCGTATACCATGATTCGCCATTCGGCAAGGAGCCGATACCGCTGCTCGAGGAGCGCGCCAAGCTGGACGGCTTCACGCTGGTCAAGATCCCGGTGACGGCGCCGGGAGTCGAGCAAAAATCGGTGTGGCTCGAGGTACGCCAGCAGCATCCCGATTACGTGTTGCTCTGGGGTTGGGGGGTGATGAATTCGACCGCGCTCAAGGAAGCCCAGGCAACGGCGTTCCCGCGCGATCACCTGCTGGGCGTCTGGTGGTCGGGGGCCGAGCCGGACGTCAAGGATGTCGGCGAGGGCGCAAAAGGCTACAGCGCGCTGACGATCCAGTACGGCGCGGGCCTGAGCAAGGTGCAGAAGGACATCCTGAAGTACGTGTACGACAAGGGCCAGGGAACGGGTCCGCGTGAGGAGGTCGGCACGGTGCTCTACAACCGCGGGCTGATCATCCAGATGCTCAGCGTCGAGGCGGTGCGACGCGCCCAGGAGCGCTACGGCAAGGGCAAGCCGATGACCGGCGAGCAGGTCCGCTGGGGGCTGGAGAACCTCGCGCTCGACCAGAAAAAGCTCGATGCGCTGGGGTTCGGCGAGATGCTCAAGCCGCTCGGCACCTCATGCATCGACCACCTCGGTGCCTCCTATGCGCGGATCCAGACCTGGGACGGCAGTAAATGGGTGGCAGGCGAGCTCTACGAGGCCGACCAGCAGATCATCAAGCCGATGGTGCGCAGCGCCGCCGACGCCTACGCCGCATCGAAGAACATCACGCGCCGTACCGGGCAGGACTGCCAGAGCTGAGCGATGTGGGCGGCGCGCACGCTCGGCGGACGGACGACCCGTTGAACAATGGACCTTGCTTCTCGTTCGGTACCCACTAGCAGCAAGGTGCGCGCCGCCGATGCCGGGTGCGGCGCGCTGCTGGAGGTCAATGGTATCGAGGTGGTGTACAGCCACGTCATCCTGGTGCTCAAGGGCGTGTCGCTGTCGGTGCCACGTGGCGGCATCGTCGCCCTGCTGGGCGCCAACGGCGC
>OMSW01000072.1 GCA_900290295.1 Burkholderiales bacterium | reverse complement strand
CCCTTGTACTCGGCGGACGACAAATCGCTGTCGGCATTGCCGACCAATAGCATGTCGGGCTCGAGGCGCCGTGCCTCGACCCACTCTGCCGCCTCGCCGGCGCGGAACGCCGCCGCCACATCGGTATCGGTGCTGTGCTGATTGGCGCCGTCGAGCTTCCAACTCGCAGGCCGATCCCGCGGTACGGACATCACGTTGTCGAAGAACCAGAAGTCGAACACCGGTGCCGCGGCGAAGAACAGCCGGTCATAGTAGTCGGCCGCCCATTGCGCATAGCGCTGACCATTGGCATCGGGCTTAGACCAGTTGGTGATGTTGATGTCCCAGGCACCGTATGCCGAGGTCCACTGGACCATCGAGCCCGAAGCCGTGCGCAGCCACCAGTTCTCGGCGTTGAGCTTGGCGGTACGCTCTGCCCAGCCTCCGGTGGTGTCTAGGTACGCCTCGTTCAGGATCGAATAATTTCCCACCAGCACGGCCGGATTGATCGCCTTCAGCGCCCGCGCCGCGTCGAGAATCGGCTGGCGCGACGCAAATCCGTTCCACTCGGCATAAAGACCCAGAGACACCGCGTCGAACTTGGCCAGCGACGTCTGGACCTCCCTGTTTTCCAGGTTGAATTTCGCATGGACTGTCGCAAACCGTCGTGGAAAACCGCTTGCCTGGACTATCGCGATCCGTTTCGCCATCAGTTCGGATGTTTGTGTGCTCGCACCCGCCGTGCCGGAACTCAGGATCGCCGAGGCGGCGCCGCCTGAATCCCCGCTGGAATCGGCAGGCCCGGACGCGCCGAGCGCCCCGTTCGCGTTTCCCAGCCCATTGGACGACCGGGGGTCACAGGAAACCAGCAGTATGGTTAGGCACAGCAGCACCAAGACCGCTGCCCAGAACGCCAACGCGGCACGGCTCGTCGTCCTGTTCACGGTCTCGGCTCGAACGCCGGTGCCCAGGACTGATGATCGACCGCCGACACCCGCCCAGTGCTCGACAGATGGTGGACACTGAGCAAACCGGGACGAAAATCAGGCTCGAGGCGCGCGACCACCCGTTCGGAATACCCCGTCTCGTCAAGGCGAGTGATCTCGCGCACCGTCAGGCGCCGACCATAGTGGCGATGCTCGTGCCATTGCGCGACGCGCAGCAGACGCGCACCTTCGCGGATCATCCCACCATTGCGGCCGCAAACAGGATCGGCAATCACCGGGTTGCCCGGCAGCGGCTCCCATCGCTCGGTCAACGGGGAATCGGCGAAAAACACGTGCAACTCGCTGCCGAAGGGATCGTGCGTGCCGCCAGAGCGGCCAGTCAGCAGCCACCAGCGCCCCCCATGCTCGAAGATCAAGGTATCGAGCGCCGCAAAGCCCTGCAGCGCGATCGTGGCCAGTTCCCAGCGCAACGGAAATTCCACGCAACGGTAAATCCTGACGGCGCGCGAGGCGCTCGCCTCTGGGCACAGATACAACTCACCCTGGTATTCGAACCAATATGGGAACGACAGGTGGAAGGGTTCCTCCAGGCAGGCACCGAGGTTGATTACGCCATCGGCGCGGATCTCGAGAACCGAGATGTGGGCCCTGTCGCGCGAATGGACGTAATCTTCGACAAAGCAATACGTACGCCCTTCTCGTTCGATCAGAAAGGGATCGGCAAAATAGCGCCCCGGAGGATTGCGTACCGGATGGGCGCTGCGCAGCGCCGCATCCATGCGGGTCCAGTCGCCCTCGAACAACGTGATACCCCAACGCGGCTCCTGGCCCAGGCGATACAGCACACTACTTGTGAGCCGGCGGCGCAGAGCATTGAAATAAGACGAAAAACCCGCCGTGTCCGGTGTCGGCGCGGCGGTCGGGTGCTTCGACTGCATCGAACTCAAATGGCCCTACCTTGTCAGTACCAAACCATCGGCTTCGTTTAAAGTCACCGATGTTACCGCCTGACCGTTGTTGATCGTCGGATCCTGCTTGCCCGCAATCTTGTGGAAGGTGCCGCCAAGATTCACGGTCTGTCGGCCGTTGCCACGCGGATTGACCAGCACGATGCCGTTCTCGAAGTCGCGCCGGTATACACCGCCCCGGTAGGCAGCCGCGAACGGCCCCTGCACTGGCGCCCCCAGCTTCACATCATATTCATCGTACCAAACGACGGAATTGAGGTCACCATTGGAATTGTAGGAAAAATACCCGTCGCCCATCATCGCGGAAGCCAGCGAATACCGGAACATCGCGTAGTCAGTCGCGCCGCCGCAGCCGTGAAACACCACAAGCTGCGGCGGCGCCAGGTTGGCCACCACCGCCCGATAGCGGCCCATCATCTGTGCCCAGCCGCCCCAGGTCTCGATCGACCAGTAAATCCCGGTGAGGCACTCCAGGAAGGCCCCATTGAGCTGACCCTTGTACTCGGCGGACGACAAATCGCTGTCGGCATTGCCGACCAATAGCATGTCGGGCTCG
>OMSW01000299.1 GCA_900290295.1 Burkholderiales bacterium | reverse complement strand
GATGGCGAGGTGATCCGCCGCGCCGATCCGCATATCGGACTGCTGCACCGGGCGACCGAAAAACTGGCCGAGACGCGCACCTATATCCAGTCGGTTCCCTACATGGATCGGCTCGACTACGTCTCGATGATGTGCAATGAGCACGCCTACGTGATGGCGATCGAGCGGCTGCTGGGGCTCGAGGTGCCGCTACGGGCGCAATACATCCGCGTCATGTACGACGAGATCACGCGCCTGCTCAACCACCTGCTGTGGATCGGTGGGCACGCGCTCGACGTCGGGGCGATGGCGGTATTCCTGTACGCGTTCCGGGAGCGCGAGGACCTGTTCGACATGTACGAGGCGGCCTCGGGCGCACGCATGCACGCGGCCTACTATCGACCGGGGGGCGTGTATCGCGATTTGCCCGATTCGATGCCGCAATACCGTGCTGGCGGCGGCATGTCGGCGCGCGCCCTGGCGCGCCGCAATGAGAACCGGCACGGCTCCCTGATCGATTTCATCGACGATTTCTCGCAGCGGTTTCCGACCTGCGTGGACGAGTATGAAACCCTGCTAACCGATAACCGCATCTGGAAGCAGCGCCTGGTCGGAATCGGCGTGGTGGAGCCGGAACGGGCCCTGGCAATCGGATTCACCGGCCCGATGCTGCGCGGCTCCGGCATTGCCTGGGACCTGCGCAAGAAGCAACCGTACGAGGTCTACGACCGGCTCGATTTCGACATTCCGATCGGGCACAACGGCGACTCCTACGACCGCTATCTGGTGCGCGTGGAAGAGATGCGCCAGAGCAATCGCATCATCCGCCAATGCATCGATTGGCTGCGCGCCAATCCGGGGCCCGTGATCTGCAGCGATCACAAGGTGGCGCCGCCCACGCGGGTCGAGATGAAGACCAATATGGAAGAGCTGATCCACCATTTCAAGCTCTTCACCGAGGGGTTTCACGTGCCCCGCGGCGAGGTGTATGCGGCGGTCGAGCATCCAAAGGGAGAGTTCGGGATCTATCTCGTGAGCGATGGCGCGAACAAGCCATACCGGCTCAAGATCCGCGCGCCCGGCTTTGCCCACCTGCAGGCGCTCGACGAAATGAGCCGCGGACACATGATTGCCGACGCCGTGACCATCATCGGATCGCAGGACATCGTGTTCGGGGAGATCGATCGATGAGTGCGCTCAACGCCGCCCGCTCGGAGGCCTCGACCAGCTACCAGCTCTCTTCGCAGGCGCGCCAGCGTATCGATCGCGAGATTGCCAAGTATCCGCAAGGGCGGCAGCAGTCGGCGGTGTTGGCCGCACTGGCAATCGCGCAGGACGAGCTCGGATGGTTGCCGTCGGCCGTTATGGAGGAGGTGGCCGCATATCTACAGATGGCGCCGGTGGCGGTCTATGAAGTTGCGACCTTCTACCACATGTTCCGCCTGGCCCCGGTCGGCCGCCACACGATCACGGTCTGCACCAATCTTCCCTGCGCGCTCTCGGGTGCCAGCGCCGCTGCCCGGCGCCTGCAGCAAAAACTCGGGGTTGAGTTCGGGCAAACCACCGCCGACGGCTGCTTTACGCTGGTCGAGGGCGAGTGTATGGGCGCCTGCGGCGACGCCCCGGTGCTGCTCGTCAACAACAAGCAGATGCACAGTTTCATGGACGAGGCAAAAATCGATGCCTTGCTCGATTCCTTGGCGGCGGAGAAAGGCAAATGAGCGCGCAAACGTGTTTTCATGGGCGCCATCTGCAGCCGCTGATCCTGGACGGACTCGACGGCCAGAACTGGCGCCTCGCCGACTATGAGCGGCGCGATGGCTACCGCGCGCTGCGCCGGATTCTTGCCGAGGGCGTGACCGCCGATGTCCTGATCGCGGAACTCAAGAAATCTGGCTTGCGCGGTCGCGGCGGCGCGGGCTTTCCGACCGGGCTCAAGTGGAGCTTCATGCCGCGGGGGGCGACCGTACAAAAGTACATGGTCTGCAATTCCGACGAAGGCGAGCCAGGTACCTTCAAGGATCGGGACATCCTGCGCTACAACCCGCACGCGGTCATCGAAGGCATGATCATCGCCGGCTGCGCAACCGGTGCCACTGCCGGTTACAACTACATCCACGGGGAGATCTGGTCCGAGTACGAGCGCTTCCAGGAGGCGCTCGATGAGGCCTACGCCGCGGGCCTGCTGGGCGCAAATATTCTCGGCTCGCCGATTTGCTTCGACCTGTACGCGGCGCACGGTTTCGGCGCCTACATCTGTGGCGAGGAAACGGCGCTGCTGGAGTCGCTGGAAGGCAAGAAGGGGCAGCCGCGCTACAAGCCCCCGTTTCCTGCCAGCTTCGGCCTCTATGGCAAGCCGACCACGATCAACAATACCGAGACCTTTGCCGCGGTGCCCTGGGTCTTTCGCATGGGCGCCGAGGCATATCTGGCAATCGGGCGTCCGAACAACGGCGGCACAAAGATCTTTTCCGTGAGCGGCGATGTCGAGCGCCCTGGCAATTACGAGGTGGCCTTGGGAACGCCTTTTGCCAAGCTGCTCGAACTGGCCGGCGGCACGCGCGGCGGCAAGCTCAAGGCGGTAATTCCCGGAGGTTCCTCCTGCCCGGTGTTGACCGGCGAGGTCATGATGGACACCGACCTGGATTACGACTCCATTGCCAAGGCGGGGTCGATGCTCGGTTCTGGTGCCGTAATCGTCATGAACGACACACGCTGCATGGTGCGCTGCCTGGAGCGGCTGTCCTATTTCTACCAGGCCGAATCCTGCGGACAGTGCACACCGTGCCGCGAAGGCACGGGATGGCTGTACCGTGTCTTGCACCGGATCGAGCATGGCAAGGGGCGCGAGGACGATATCGACCTGCTCGATTCGGTGGCCGAGAACATTCAGGGCCGTACGATTTGCGCGCTGGGCGACGCCGCGGCGATGCCGGTGCGCTCGTTCATCAAGAATTTCCGGGCCGAGTTCGAGCACCACGTCGAGCACAAGCGTTGCCTGGTGGCCGATTACGCGTGACGCGATGATCGAAATCGAAATCGACGGGCGCAAGGTTAAGGTGCGCGAAGGCGGCACCGTCATGGACGCGGCCAACGAGCTCGGCATTTACGTTCCGCATTTTTGCTATCACCGCAAGCTGTCGATAGCGGCGAACTGCCGCATGTGCCTGGTCGATATCGAGAAGTCGCCCAAGCCGATGCCGGCCTGCGCCACCCCGGCGATGGCGGGAATGATCGTGCGCACCGAATCGGAGCGCGCCAGGCAGGCCCAGCGCTCCGTGATGGAGTTCCTGCTCATCAACCACCCGCTGGATTGCCCGATTTGCGACCAGGGCGGGGAGTGCCAGCTGCAGGACCTTGCCGTTGGCTATGGCGCCAGCGCCTCTCGTTACCAGGAAGAAAAGCGCGTGGTCATGCCCAAGAACCTGGGCCCGCTGGTATCGGCCCAAGAGATGACGCGCTGCATTCACTGCACTCGCTGCGTGCGCTTCGGTCAGGAAATCGCCGGTGTCATGGAACTCGGCATGGCCAGCCACGGCGAGCATTCCGAGATACTGACCTTCCTTGGCCGCACGGTGGACTCGGAGCTCTCGGGCAACATGATCGACGTCTGCCCGGTCGGAGCGCTGACGAGCAAGCCGTTTCGCTACCGCGCCCGCACCTGGGAGCTCGCACGACGCAAGTCGATCAGCCCACACGACAGTCTGGGATCGAACCTCGTCCTGCAAGTCAAGCAGGAGGAGGTCGTGCGCGTGGTGCCGCTGGAAAACGAGGCGATCAACGAGTGTTGGCTGTCCGATCGCGACCGCTTCTCCTACGAAGGCTTGCGTTCTCCCGAGCGGCTGACCCGGCCGCTGGTGCGCCGTGACGGCCAGTTGCAGGAGGTGTCCTGGCCTGAGGCCTTGGAGTTCGTCGCGCAGGCGCTCTTGCGCGTGCGTGAGCAGCACGGCGGCGGCGCAATCGGATCGCTGGCTGCCGGCGGATCGACCGCCGAGGAGCTTTTCTTGCTGGGCAAGCTTACCCGCGCGCTGGGCTCGGAGAACGTCGATTTCCGTGTGCGCCAAAGCGACTTCGGGGCGGACTCGGCGCGCGCGGGGGTACCGTGGCTGGGAATGCCGGTAGCGCAGATCGCAAAGCTTGATCGCTTGCTCTTGGTTGGCTCTTTCTTGCGCCAGGATCATCCGCTGTTGGCCGCGCGCGTGCGCAAGGCTGTCGGTGGCGGTTGCCGGGTCAACGTATTGCACGGCGTCGATGACGACGTGCTGATGCGCCTGTCGCACAAGGCCATTGCCGCACCCTCGTCGTGGGTTGCGATGCTGGCGCAGATCGGCGTCGCGGTGGCGCGCAGCAAGTCATTGCCCGTGCCGGTGACCGGTGTCGAGCCAACTGACGTGGGCCTGGCGATTGCGGTCGATCTTTGTTCCGGGGCTCGCGTTGCGCTGCTCGCCGGCAACGCGGCGGTCCAGCATCCGCAGGCCGCGCAGATACAGGCCTGGTTGCAGTGGATTGCGCAGGCGGTCGGCGGCCACTTCGGCAGCATCGGCGAGGCGGCCAATAGCGTCGGTGGCTACCTTGCCGGCGCCACACCGGGCCCGGGCGGTCGCAACGCCCGCTCCATGCTCGAGCAGCCCATGGCGGCGTATTTGCTCTGGGGCCTGGAGCCCGAACTCGATTGCGCCGATCCGGCGCTGGCGCGGCAGGCCCTGTCCTCTGCCAGTGCCGTGATCGCGTTTTCCGCGTATCGCTCCGCGGCCTTGGCCGGCGCCCACGCGGTGCTGCCGATCGCGGCATTTGCCGAAACGGCCGGCACCTTTGTTAACTGCGAGGGCCGGGCGCAGACATTTAACGGCGCGGCACCGGCGCCCGGCGAAGCACGCCCGGGCTGGAAGGTGCTGCGCGTACTGGGCAATCAGCTCGGACTGGCCGGTTTCGATTACGACTCCCCTGAACAGGTGCGCGCCGATGCCTTGCCCTCGACGCCGCGCCGTGACCTATCGAACGCCCTTGCGCCGCGCCGAGGCGCTGCAAAAGACCGCTGCGGCGCGGGCGCCGGTCGCGCGCGCGAACGCGGCAACGCTGGCGCACTTCGGCGTGGCCGCCGGGGGCACCGTTCGGGTGCGCCAGGGCCCGGCCAATGCGGTGCTGCCATGTGTGCTTGATGCGAGCTTGCCCGACCGTGTCGTGCGCGTGGCCGCAGGGCACCCTGCCAGCGCCGGTCTGGGCGCGATGTTCGGGTCGATCACGCTGGAGCGGGCATAGCAATGGCCGAATTCCAGTCCTGGATGCTGTCCTTGTCCGATGCTCCCTGGTGGCCGCAACTGTGGGGCCTGATCTGGATCCTCATCAAGATCATCGTGATCGTCCTGCCGCTGCTCGGCGCGGTTGCTTACGCGACGCTGTGGGAACGCAAGCTGATCGGCTGGATGCATGTCCGGCTCGGTCCCAATCGGGTCGGTCCGCTGGGCCTGCTTCAGCCGATTGCCGATGCCGTCAAGCTGATCTTCAAGGAGATCGTCTCCCCGACCCAAGCCGACACGGTCCTGTTCTTCCTGGCGCCGGCCATCGTCATGGCGCCGGCATTGGCCGCGTGGGCGGTGATCCCGTTTGCTCCCGGCGTCGTCCTGGCGGACATCAACGCGGGCTTGCTGTACGTGATGGCGATC
>OMSW01000052.1 GCA_900290295.1 Burkholderiales bacterium | reverse complement strand
ACGCCGCCGGCGGCGAACCAGCTCGAGGTCGCGAGGTTCAGGAATCCGCCGAACGACGAGGCGTAGGGCGACGGCAAGACGATGGCGTCGAGGGCGAAATCGATAGCGAATCCGAGGCGCCCCGATGCGACGAAGCGCCGCCATCCGGCCGCCGCGAGGATCAGCTTTCGCAACACCTCTGTCACGAACCCGATCCCGATCCCGATCCAGATCGCGGTGCGCTGGTAGGGGCGGTCGTTTGTCAGGCTGCGCAGCGCACCGACGAACTTGTACGTCATCGTCGAGGACCATTCGTGCGGCTGGGCCTCTTGTGGCATTGTCGTTTGGTCGAGCGAGAGCACCGGATAGGCCGCCATGAAGACGCGCGCAAACGCAACTGCCGCGATCGCGCCGACGACGATGCCGGCAACCTGGTAGCGAAATTGCGTCGTGCGGGATGTGCCGAGGCGCCAGCCGGTCGAGCGGTCTTGCTGCATGTCGCTGGCAACGGCCACCGACACCAGCAATACCGCGGCGGCCATCAGGCCGACGCCCGGGTCGCGCAGACCGAGGGCAGCCATCAGCACGACGGTGACGACAAACGCCGAGGAGATCGGGGTCGAATCGCTAATGCCCAAAGCGATGCCATTGACCATTGCGAACACGAACACCAGCGCGACGGCGAATAGCAGGTAGCCCAACGGCAGGTGCAGCAGCTGGGCGCCGACGGCGGCAAGAGCGGCGCCCCAGATCACGACCCAGGCAACCAGGCGCCCGGTATGCATGCGCTGCCAGTCCTCAACCGGCGTCGTGTCCGGCGTCGCGACGCCGCGGAATCGACGCGCGGCCTGCGCCAAGATCAGCGAGATGTCGACGACCGCGGCCCCCATGATCATTCCCAGTGCTATGAGGAATGTGATCTTGCGGAATGGATCGTCCGCGTTGAGCCAGCCGATCGAGACGAAATACGGTTTGCTTGCGGCGCTGACGAGCCCACCGACCAGTGCGGGGATCCCGATGCGGGCACCAACGACCAGCCCGGCGCCGAAGGTGGAGGTCGAAAGGTCGATCGCGCCGAGCCACGCAAGGCGGGACGCGCCGACGCCGCCCGCGAGCCCGAGCGCGGTGCCACCGCCGAGCTTGACGATGGAGCGGCGCAGCAGGTCCTTGTCGGTGAGCGCGCGCAAAATGTTCGCCACGGCCAGCCCGGATGGGAAGGTCAGCTGCATCCGGTCGACGAGGATCGGGGTGTAGAGCATGCCGACGCCGGCGCCGAACATGCCGATGCACAGCATGTACAGCACGAGCTGCCAGGCTGGCGGCTGCGGCAGCCCGAGCCATGCCATCGCCTGGATCAGGACCGCCATCGCGCTCATGCTGGCGACGGACGCCGCTGCCGTTTGCATGTAGTTGGCGCCGTGCTTGCCGTCGGCACCGTAGCCGTAGGTCACGCTCGACCCAAGGATTCCCGCGAGTACCTGCCCGCCGACGAAAAAGCCGAGCGAGAAATTCATGTACGAGGCGGCGACGCCGCTGAGCGGCCCGAGGACCAGCATGCCCAAAGCGGCCAGCAGCAGGTGGTACCTCCAGGTGCCACGCACCGGCAACCAGCGCCAGCGGGGCGCGAGCCCAAGGCCGGAGGTCGCAATCGTGGCGGCGGCGCTTGCAGCGCTAATCGGTTCCGGCTGGTTGGAGGCACTCATCTCGCGGACGTTACACGCCGACGCGGTCGCAAAGGACGTGAGACCAAATAATGATCCCGCGCAGGGGCGGCGGATTGGCGCATCGCGGCTGACCTGCCGGCCATGTCCGGCGATTCAACGCACTAACCTCGGCGTGTAACGTCTGGCCTCGGCATCAGGCGGATACCGCCATAAGATTTGCGTCTCGCGCGACAACCCACCTGTCGCCGGCCACCTTGCGAAGTATGGAGAGCGCACTGCCGGACCGTGAAACCGTGCTGCCGCCAGACAAGGGAGTAATTTTCACGGCAAGCACGCTCCAACAGTAGGCAAGATCGCCGGAAACGTAAAGCTCCTGGATTTCACTCGTTGCCTCCAGGCGATGTGCGCCTAGCAGGCGGCGCAGGGCCTGTTCGAACGCGGCGCGGCCCCTCATCGGTGGCTGACCGGTCACAAGGAAGACGACGTCCTTAGCCATGAGGCCAAGAACCGTTGCTACGTCTCCGGCGGCGGTAGCGGAGTGCCACAGTGCAACGAGATTTCGAATGGCTCGTTCATCAGCCGTCATACGTGCTCCCGCTACGGCGTCCAATCGACTACCGGAGCCGGAGTTTGGCCGCCCAAGAGCCGGGCGTCGCGCAAGTCGACTCTTGACCGACAGCGGCGCAGGCGAAGGCCGGCTTTGCTTCCCGTTGACTTGCGGCGCCGAGCGATGTGGGCCTGCCCAGGGTCCGGCGCCGGGTAGCGCAAAGATGGCGCACCGCCTTGTCTGGACAATTAGGATCTTCGGTACTAGCAAGCGATCGTCGAATTGCGCGCCGTGCAATTTTCCCAACCGACATTGTTTTGCTCTGACAGAGCGTATTTTCCCCCAATCGACAGCACGCGCTGGCGCGCAAGATCAGGGGCGGCCACCGCTTGGGCCGGGCTACTTGGCGCGAGCAGTGCTCGGGCCTTGCGCTTAGGGGTGCAAGGGCGCGAGCGCATTGCGCAATGGCTCGCTGGGAATCTGCATGAGGCCGCTAAATGGCGTACTTAGCTCGAGGATGAGAAAAATCGAAGCAGACGCCGAAACCGCAAACACGCAAAGCGCGGCAATAGCGGTTGCGTTGCTGTTGGAGAAGAGGCTGAAGCTCGCAAAAAGGATGGCGAGCCACGATATCAGTACCACAAGGAAGGGCATGGGGAGCGACCCCGCCTTCGCGAACAGCAGAAAGCGTGCCTTTGCGATATCGTCGGTGGCGCCCAATGCCATGGCCTTGAGAGCGCGCTGGGTTTCGTTCTGCGGCGATAGCGCCAGGATCTCCTGCCCGAGTGCCAGCCCGGCGGCGCCTGCCTCGAACGCTGTTTCCTTCCCAGATTCGGAACTATTCTCGCGCCAAATCCGATCCGCCATGGCGGGGATGTTACTGCGCAAGGAACCGCGCACGGAACTGGCTTCCGGCCCGTACAGCGCCAAAACGTTGTCCAGCAGAATGGTATTTGCGATCATCTGCTTGACCTGACCGCTCTGCGCCTCAAACGTGCTATTTGCCGAAGCGATCAGCAATCCGAGGACCAGCGCGGCGATCGTCGAGATGAACCCTCCTCCCAGCCGCACGACGTCTTTCGTATCGCTGTCTAGGTGGTGCCCTGGCAGCCGGCTGCGAAGGAAAATGCCGACAAACACACCGCCGAAGATGCATGCAAAAGCCGCCACAGACATTGCCAACGGTCTCATGATTCAATAACCACAGGGAGCTCCAGCGCCTACTCTACTGTTACCGATTTGGCCAGGTTGCGTGGCTTGTCGACATCGGTGCCGAGGGCAACCGCGGTATGGTAGGCAAGCAGCTGCAGTGGCACGACGTGCAGTATCGGCGACAGGTCGCCGTAATGCTCCGGCATGCGGATCACGTGCACGCCGTCCCCGGTCTGGATGCGCGTGTCGGAATCGGCGAATACGTAGAGTTCGCCGCCGCGCGCGCGCACTTCCATCATGTTGCTCTTGAGTTTCTCCAGCAGTGCGTCGTTGGGCGCGACCGTGACGACCGGCATGTCCTCCGTGACGAGCGCTAGCGGTCCGTGCTTGAGCTCGCCTGCCGGGTAGGCCTCGGCATGGATGTAGCTGATTTCCTTGAGCTTGAGCGCGCCTTCGAGTGCGATCGGGTAGTGCAGTCCGCGGCCGAGAAACAGCGCATGCTCCTTGCGTACGAAGGTCTCGCTCCACGCGATGATTTGCGGCTCCAGGGCGAGCACCCTTTGCACGGCGGCGGGCAGGTGACGCAGGCTGCGGATGGCCTCGGACTCCTGCAGGCGTGTCAGCCGGCCCTTGGCCTTGGCGATCGCGTTGGCAAGCAGGTAAAGGCCCACGAGTTGCGTGGTGAATGCCTTGGTCGAGGCGACGCCGATCTCGGTGCCGGCCCGGGTCAGAAAGGTGAGCGCAGTTTCGCGCACCATCGCGCTCGACGCGACGTTGCACACCGCGAGCGTCTGCTTCATTCCCAAGGCCTCGGCATGCTTGAGGGCGGCAAGGGTGTCGGCCGTTTCGCCCGACTGCGATATCACCACCACCAGCGCGTTGGGGTTGGGCACCGACTTGCGATAACGGTACTCGCTGGCGATCTCAACGTTCACCGGGATCTGCGCAATCGATTCGATCCAGTACCGTGCAACGCATCCGGCGTAGTAGCTGGTGCCGCATGCCAGTAACAGCACGCTGTCGATTCGCGCCAACACATCCGGGGCAATTTCCCCGAACCGGCCGGGATCGATCGAATTGGCTTGATCCAATGTGTCGGCGATCGCCTTGGGTTGCTCGAAAATCTCCTTTTGCATGTAGTGCTGATACGGGCCCAGCTCGACGGCACTGGAATTCGCCGCGAGCCGGCGCTCGGACCGTTCAACGGGCTGACCGCCGGCATCGACAATGCAAATGCCGTCCAGATGGAGGTCGACCACGTCCCCGTTTTCCAGGTATACGAACCGATCCGTTGCTCCGGCCAGGGCCAGGGCGTCGGACGCAAGGAAGTTCTCCCCATTGCCCAGACCCACCACGAGTGGGCTGCCGGCTCGCGCGCCGACCACGCGCTGCGGCTCCCGATGATGCAGGACCGCGATCGCATAGGCCCCGTGCAGGCGCTTGGCCGCTTTTTGTACGGCCTCGAAAAGGTCGCCTGCATACAGGTAATCGATCAGGTGCGCGATGACCTCGGTATCGGTCTGACTTTCGAACTCGTAGCCCACCGCCTTGAGTTCATTGCGCAAGGACTCATAGTTCTCGATGATCCCGTTGTGCGCCAAGGCAATGTGCGCGCGGCGCCTGCCGTCCGCAGGACCCGGGCCGCTGGAGAAGTGCGGATGGGCGTTGCTGGTCGTGGGCGCGCCGTGGGTGGCCCAGCGCGTGTGGGCAATGCCGGTATACGCGGT
>OMSW01000074.1 GCA_900290295.1 Burkholderiales bacterium | reverse complement strand
AACCCTACATCGAAGCGGCCGAGCGCGTTTTCGATCTCATCGACCGACTTGCGGCGCAGGGGATCGGTCTGCGGCACGTCGATTTCGGCGGCGGCCTGGGCATTGCATATCGTGACGAGTTTGCCCCCAGCATCGAACAATTCATCGCGGCCCTGCTCGCCTGCGTCGATCGTCGTGGTCACGGCGACATGAAGCTGATCTTCGAGCCCGGGCGCTCGATCGTCGGCAATGCAGGCGCACTGCTTACCCGGGTCCAGGTAATCAAAGCTGGCGCGGCGAAAAATTTCGCGATTGTCGACGCGGCGATGAACGACTTGCTGCGGCCCGCCTTGTACGATGCCTGGATGGACGTTTGGCCAGTGGTTCCGCGCGCCGGAGAAAAGCGCATGTACGACGTTGTCGGACCGGTCTGCGAGAGTGCGGACTGGCTGGCACAGGAACGCCCGCTTGCCATTGTCCAGGAACGCCCGCTTGCCATTGTCGCCGGAGATCTGCTGGCCATCTTGTCCGCGGGCGCGTACGGCATGAGCATGGCGAGCAACTACAACAGCCGGGGAAGGCCAGCCGAAGTCATTGTCGATGGCGGCCGGAGCCACCTAGTGCGGCCGCGCGAGTCGGTTGTGGACCTGTATGCCGCCGAGTCCGTCCTCCCGTAGACCTCAGGACCGCGTGCCAGGACGCGATCGCCAAGGGCTGCCAAGGATTACTGCGCGCGCAGGCCGGCGACGAAATCGGCCAAGGCCTTGATCTCGGGGTCGGAGAGGCGAAATGCGATCTGCTCCATGGGCTCGTTGTTGTGGCGCGAGCCGTCCCGGAACGCACGCAGCTGCGCTTCGATGTAGTCGCTGTACTGTGCGCTGATCTTCGGGTACAGCACGGGCAGGCCATCGCCGGTCGGCCCATGGCAACCGGCGCAGGCCGGTACCGCCTTATCGGCCTGGCCGGCACGGTACAGCCGTTGGCCCAGCTGGGCGGCGTCGGCGCCGCCCGAGGTTCCGGGAGCCGGCGTCTGCGCGGAAAACCACGCGGCAAGATTCTGCCGGTCCGCCGGCGAAAGTGCCGCGGCAAAACCGTTCATGACGGCGCTTTCGCGCCGGCTCTTGTCTGTCGGCGGTTTGGCGAAGTCCGTCAGCTGCTTGATCAGATATTGCTCACCCTGCCCAGCGAGCTTCGGATTGGTGGAGATCAGGGAGTTGCCGTCGGCGTTGTGGCAGGGTGCGCAGACCTGGGCTGCGATCTGTTTGCCCTTGGCCGCATCGGCACGCTCGCCCGCAGAAGTGCCGGGGCTGGCCGCCCGGACACCCGCGCCGACCAGGGCCAACACCAGCGCCGCCGACCAAAGCCGCGCGACGCGAATCCGGTTAGGCCTCATGTTCTTCGGTTTCCTTTTCCTAGGACTGCGCAAGCAGGCAAGCCATTCGCAACGGTGCTTGCACGAGTGATTGCCTGACCGGCTATGCTGCGCATTTTAGCGAGAAGCGCCGCAGGCCGCACCCGGACCGCGCAATTGCGACAGTGTCTTATTCACCCCGCTTCGAATCGGCCGAGTTCGCGACGTCGGTCGCCGAGTTGCCGGCACTGACGCGCGCGGCGCTGGCGATGCTGCCGGAACTGGCATTTGTCGGGCGCTCGAATGCGGGCAAGTCGACCGCCATCAATTTGCTGACGCAGCGCCGTCGCCTGGCATACTCGTCCAAGACGCCCGGACGCACGCAGATGCTCAATTTCTTCTCGGTGTTCGATGATGCCCCGTCGGCGCAACGCAAGGCCTGCGCCTACCTCGTCGATCTGCCCGGCTACGGCTTTGCCAAGACCGATGTGATGACCCGCGAGCGCTGGGACGGGCTGGTAGGCGGGTATCTGCAATCGCGCCGTATGCTGCGGGGCGTGGTACTGGTGATGGACGCGCGTCGGCCTTGCCTGCCGGCGGATGAGGATCTGCTCGGGTGGATCTGCGGCCGCGATGATCTCGACCGCTTTCGATTGCACATGCTGCTCAGCAAGGCCGACCAGATCGGCACGATCGAACAGCGCGCCGCACTGGCCCGCGCGGAGCAGCGCGCGGAAGAATTGCCAATCGCGACCTCGGTTCAGCTCTACTCCGCACTTGATCGCAGCGGACTGGAGGAGTTGCGCGAGACGGCGGCACAAATGCTGGGAGCTTGAGCGTGCGGTGCCGCTAAAATCGCTCCCATCATCATTGCCGGCGGCTTGCCGCGCCGCGGAGATAGCGTATGTCTGCCCCGACCTTGCCGTTCGCCAGCTTTCCCACCTGCCGCCTGCGCCGTATGCGACGCGACGACTTCTCGCGCCGCTTGATGCGCGAGAGCCGCCTCACGGCCGACGACCTGATCTACCCGGTTTTCGTCATCGGCGGCGCGACGCGCCGCGAGGCGGTCGCGTCGATGCCGGGAGTCGAGCGCATGACGCTCGATCCACTCTTCGCGGTCGCCGAGGAATGCCTGGCGTTGGGAATTCCGGCACTGGCGTTGTTTCCGGTACTCGACGCGAGCCATAAAAGTAGCGATGGCCGTGAGGCACGAAACCCGGATGGCCTGGTGCCACAGACGGTTCGCGCGCTCAAGGCGCGCTTCCCGGAACTCGGCATTCTTACCGACGTGGCGCTCGATCCGTACACCACGCATGGACAGGACGGTCTTATTGACGACAGCGGCTACGTGCTCAATGACGAGACGATCGAGGTGCTCAAGGTCCAGGCGCTGGTGCAGGCCCAGGCCGGTGTGGATATCGTCGCCCCGAGCGACATGATGGACGGTCGCATCGGTGCCATTCGCCAGGTCCTGGAGGCGAGCGGCCATATTCACACCCGCATCATGGCGTATTCGGCAAAATACGCCAGTGCCTACTATGGACCATTCCGCGACGCCGTCGGCTCCAAGAGCAACCTGGGCAAGGCAAGCAAGGCGGCCTACCAGATGGACCCAGCAAACAGCGACGAGGCGCTGCGCGAGGTCGGGCTGGATCTGCAGGAGGGGGCCGACATGGTCATGGTCAAGCCGGGGATGCCATATCTCGACATCGTTCGCCGCGTAAAGGACGCCTACCGCGCCCCTACCTTCGTCTACCAGGTCAGCGGCGAGTAC
>OMSW01000076.1 GCA_900290295.1 Burkholderiales bacterium | reverse complement strand
GCCGAGCACCCCTGTCCGTGATCAAGCAGTACATCCAACAACAAGCCAGACCCCTTTGACGCCCTCCTGCGGCCGGCGTGCGCCGCTTCACCACCATCTAAGCCGGACGGCTTCGCCTAGGGGCGCTCCGCGCCCGGCCGGCTATGGATGGAGCACTGCGGCGCGTTTCGGTAGCCGGTGGCGCGCCTAGTACTCATCGACGTCACACCGCGCCAAGCCCGACGGCTTCACCCCCAAAACAAAAGCAAAGCCGGACGATCAAGTCGCCCTTTCCCTTCCTCTTGAAAATTGGTGAACCCTGCCAACGTACCGGACGCAGTCGCTCCCGGCCACGCCACCGTCTCACCCGATCTTGCCTTGCATTTGGTGCGGCAACTGGCGCACCTGGGGCCGGAAATCGTGCCAGGTCCGATTCATGACAAATTGATCTGGCTGGCTTTACTTTCGAACGGGAGCGTGCGTTTGCGGGCGTCGGTACCTGCATCGGCGTAGCCGCCCGCGGTTTGCGCACACCCGGCGCTAGCGTCGACGGCAAAGGGTAACGGAAACTGCAAAGTTGCAGTCCTGCGCGACCTCGCATCGGTCGTCAGTGCCGCTTTCTTTTCATCGATTTGTATACCGCAATCACCGCCCCTGGCCGCTGACCGGATCTGCCAAAAGCCGGCTCCTCTCAACGATCCGCTGGTGCTATTTGGGCACGGATTCCTGGCGAGAACCGTCTGCCAGCATCTCGGACTTCCATCCACCGCCCAGCGCCGCGACCAGTGCCACGCTGGCGCTGAGCCGGTTGCCCAATGTCGTCAATAGATTTTGCTCGTCCGTCAGCGCGATCGCCTGAACCGTTACCACGCTCGTGTATGCAACGGTCCCGGCTTCATACTGGTAGATCGTCAGCCGCACCGCTTCACGCGCGGAAACCACCGCGCGTTGCTGGATTTCCGCTTGCTCTTCGAGAATCCGCAGTGCTGCGAGCTGGTCCTCGACTTGCTGGAAGGCCGACAACACGGTTTGCCGATAGCTCGCGACGCTGCCGTCGTAGGCCGCTCGCGCCGCCGCGACCTGGGCGCGAAACAGGCCGCCGTTAAAAATTGTCTCGGTCACCTGCGGGCCGACGGTCCACACTTCATTGGCTGCCTTGAACAGGCCAGCGAGCGCGGAGCCCAGGTACCCGCCGGATGCCGACAGGGTGATGTCGGGATAGTAGGCAGCAATCGCCACGCCGATTTGCGCGCTTGCCGCGGCTGCCGCGCGTTCGGCCGCAGCGATGTCGGGTCTGCGCTCGAGCAAGGTCGACGGCATGCCGACGGGCGCCACCGGCACATCACGGGTCAATGGCGCAGGTTCTATCGAAAACTGGTCCGGCGTCTTGCCGATCAGCACGCCGATAGCGTGCTCGAGCTGCGCGCGCTGCACGCCAACTCCGACCAGTTGCGCCTGTGCGCCTTGGAGCTCGGTCTCGGCGGTGATCACGTCCGTTTCCGCCGCCGTTCCGGCTTCGAACTGGTTGCGCGTGATATCGAGCGTCGCTTGGTAAGCCGTCACGGTCTCTTCAAACAGGCGCTTGAGATCATCGGCAACCCGCAGCGAGAAATAGTCCGTGGCGAGCGTGCTCTGCAGTGACAATCGCGCCGCGGCCAGATCGGCCGCGCTGGCTTGGGCGCTGGCGACGCTGCTTTCTACGGTCCGGCGGATCCGTCCCCAGAAATCCGGAACCCAACTCGCCGCAAGCGTAGCGCTGACCACATCTTGGGTCGTTGAGATGCGGGGCGCCGCTGCCGCCCGCGCGCGCTGACCCGATGCATTGGCCGTGATCGTCGGCCAATAGCCCGCGCGACTTTCATTGACGATCTCCAGTGCCTGCCGGTAGCTGGCCTCGGTGGCCTTGAGCGACTCGTTCGACACCGTAACTTGCCGCTCGAGTTCATCGAGTTTGGAATCGTTGTAAATCGACCACCACGCCATGTCACTGTCCGCTAGCTTGGGAGCGATCGGCTTCCAGCCCTCGATTTCCTTGTACTGCACGGGCGTGGCCACGGTCGGGCGCTGGTAGTCGGGTCCGACCGATGCGCACGCCGACAGGAATGACACCGCTACGACGCTCGAAAACTTGAAGCTGCGCAAGATGTTCATGTTGGTGATCTCAACAAGTCATGAGGAGTTGACGCGTGCCTGGTGCTCACGATGCACCGCGCGTGTCCGTCACCGGCTGCGATCCGCGCCCCCAATTTGCGCGGATCCAGCCACGGAAACGATCAAGTATCAGATATGTGACCGGAGTGGTGTACAGCGTTAGCAACTGGCTGAGCATCAGCCCACCGATGATCGTGATACCGAGCGGACGGCGCAGCTCGGCGCCCTCGCCCGTACCCAGCGCCAGGGGCAAGGCGCCGAACATCGCGGCGACGGTCGTCATCATGATGGGCCGAAAGCGCAGCACGCAGGCGCGAATGATGGCGTCGTGCGCGGAAAGCCCGTCTTGCCGCTGCGCGACCAGTGCAAAGTCGATCATCATGATGGCGTTCTTCTTCACGATGCCGAACAGCAGGAACACGCCGATCAGCGAGAAGATGTCGAATTCCATGCCGAAGATCAGCAACGCAACAAACGCCCCCACCCACGCGGACAGCAGCGTCGACATGATGGTGATCGGGTGAATCGTGCTTTCATACAGAATACCGAGCACGATGTAGATCGCGGCCAGGGCGGCAGCGATCAGAACCGGTTCATTGTCCAGCGACTGCTGGAAGGCCCGGGCCGTACCCTGGAACTCGCCATGCAGGGTCGGCGGCACGCCAAGCTTAGTCATTTCCGCACGAATCAGCGCAACCGCATCGCTCAGCGACGCCCCGGGCGCCATGTTGAACGAGATCGTGCTCGCGACGAACGAACCCTGGTGGTTGACCGCCAGCGGCGTCTTGCCCACCTCATAGTGCGCGACAGCAGCCAGGGGTACCATGGTTTCGGCAAAAGCACTGACCGCGGAGCCGGTGGATGCGGTCGTATGTCCACTCGCGGCAATTTGGTTGGTGGCGAGGTTGCGCAGTGTGTCCTGCGCAACCACCGAGGCGGAGCTAGTCTGGTTGCTGCCGACCACGGTTCCGGCCACGGCGTTGGTGGACTGCGTGCCGCCGACACCGCCGCCCGCCGTACTGATGAAGACGTCCTTGAGCGTTGCCGGATCCTGCCAGTACTGGGGAGCGACCTCCATGACGACATGGTATTGATTGAGCGTGTTGTAAATCGTCGAAACCTGGCGCTGGCCGAACGCGTCGTACAGGGTGTTGTCAATCTGACTCGTCGTGATTCCCAGGCGAGCGGCGGTTTTGCGGTCAATGACGAGATCGCTCTCCAGTCCGTTTTGTTGAAGATCCGAATTTACTTGCATGAGCTGCGGGATGCGCCGCATGACCGCCAGGATCTTAGGTCCCCATTGATAGAGCTCCTGCAGGTCGGTGTCTTGCAGTGTGAACTGGTATTGCGCGTTGCTCTGGCGCCCGCCTATGCGGATGTCCTGTCCCGATTGCAGAAACAGGTTCGCGCCCGGTATCTTGGATAGTTGCTTGCTCAACCTGTCGATGACGCGGTCGGAGGACTCAGTGCGCTCGCTGCGCGGCTTGAGCGATGCGAACATGAATCCCGAGTTGGTTTGGCCGCCGCCGGTGAATCCGACCACATGGTCCACCGCCGGATCCTTCTCCAGGATCGCGCTGAATTGATGCATTTTCTTCCTCATCGACTGGAAGGAAATGCTCTGATCGGCCTGGACGCCGCCAATGATCTGCCCGGTATCTTCCTGCGGAACGAAGCCTTTGGGCGCCAAGACGAACAACACCACCCCGAGCACGAAAATCGCGATCTGGACACCGATGACCAGCACCGGGTGCGCGACGACGCGGTTGAGCGAGCGTCGGTACGCATCGTGGAGCACCGTGAACCCGCGTTCGCTGATGCGATGAAATCCGGAAGGCGGACGGTCTTTGCGGGCTTGTCGCAGTTGCGCACAGATCATCGGTGTGGTCGTCAGTGAGAACACCATCGAAACCAGGATCGCGAACGACAAGGTCAGGGCGAACTCGCGAAACAGGCGCCCGAGGATGCCGCCCATCAGCAGGATGGGCGTGAACACGGCAACCAGAGACAGGCTCATCGACAACACCGTGAAACTGACTTCGCGCGCGCCAAGCAACGCTGCCTGCAGCCGGGGCATGCCCTCTTCGACATGTCGCGTGATGTTCTCCATCACGACGATGGCGTCATCGACGACAAACCCGGTGGCGATCGTCAGTGCCATCAACGACAGGTTGTCCAGGCTATAGCCGCACAAATACATGACGCCGAACGTGCCAATCAGCGACACCGGCACCACCACGGCGGGAACCAAGGTGGCCGACGCCGTGCGTAGGAACACGAACACGACCCCGATGACCAACAGGATCGACAGCAGGACCGAGAACTCGATGTCGCGTAGCGAAGCACGGATCGTTGTCGAGCGATCGATCGCGACCTCCAGGTCGATATCGCCAGCGATCGACGCCCGCAGGAACGGCAGCGCCGCCTTGACCCGTTCGACCGTCTCGATGATGTTGGCGCCCGGCTGGCGGTACAGGATGACGAGCACCGCGGGCTTGCCGTTCGCGATGCCGTCATTGCGGATGTTCTCGATGGAATCGATGATATCGGCAACTGCCGCGAGCTGGACCGGAGCGCCGCCGCGCCAAGCGACGATCAAGGAAGCGTAGTCGTTGGCGTGGGTGGCCTGATCGTTGTCGTAGATCTGAAAATGCAGCCCGTTGCCCTCGACCGCGCCCTTGGGCGCGTGGGCGTTAGCGGAAGCCAGCGCGGCGCGCACGTCCTCGAGACCAATTCCGTATTTGTTCAGCGCGGTTGGGTTCAACTCGATGCGCACCGCCGGTAGCGCGGAGCCCCCCAGCGTGACCTGCCCGATTCCGCTGACCTGCGAGAACTTTTGCTGCAGCACCGACGAGGCGGCGTCGAAGATCTGGCCGCGGCTCAGCGTCGAAGAGGTCATCGACAGGATCATGATCGGCGCATCGGCGGGATTGACCTTGCGATAGGTCGGATTGGCGCGCAAATTGGTCGGCAAGTCCTCGCGCGCGGCGTTGATGGCGGCCTGCACATCGCGCGCCGCGCCGTCAATGTCGCGGTCCAGGCCAAACTGCAAGGTGATGCGCGCCGATCCCACCGTGCTCGAAGACGTCATTTCGGTGACGTCCGCGATGACGCCCAGGTGACGTTCCAGCGGCGTAGCCACACTGTTGGCGACGACCTCGGGGCTGGCGCCCGGCAGCGTCGCCGAAACCGAGATCGTCGGGAAGTCCACTTGCGGCAGCGGGGCAACCGGCAGCAGCACGAAACCGATCGCGCCGGCCAGCGCGACACCGGCGGTCAACAGCGTCGTGGCGATCGGCCGCCGGATGCACAGTTCGGTGATGTTCATCGCGACGATTCGCTGCCCAGCTCGCCGCCGTGCGCGCCGCCGCCAATGCCGGCGAGGCGCGCGCGCACGCGCCGCCCCAGCCAGTCGAACGCCAGATAGATGACCGGCGTGGTGTAGAGCGTCAGCAACTGGCTAAAGATCAAGCCGCCGACGATCGTGATACCCAGCGGGTGACGCAGCTCCGAACCCACGCCGGTCCCCAGCATCAGCGGCAGCGCACCGAAAATCGCTGCCATCGTGGTCATTAGAATCGGCCGCAGCCGCAGCAAACACGCCTGGCGGATCGCATCCAACGGGCTCATGCCCTGCTCGCGCTCTGCTTCCAATGCGAAGTCAATCATCATGATCGCGTTCTTCTTGACGATGCCGATCAGCAGCACGATGCCGATGATGCCGATGATGTCGAGATCATCGCCCGCAATCATCAGTGCGAGCAGCGCGCCGATTCCCGCCGAAGGCAGGGTCGACAGGATCGTCAACGGGTGGATATAGCTCTCGTACAGCACGCCCAGAACGATGTAGACCGTGATGATCGCAGCCAGCAACAGGAATACCTCGTTGCCGAGCGCCTGCTGGAAAGCCAGCGCGGCCCCTTGGAACACGGCAAACACGCTTTCCGGCTGGCCGGCTTCGTGCATTGCCTGCTCGATCTTCTGGACCGCCTCTCCCAGGGAAACGCCGTGCGCGAGGTTGAACGAGACGTTGGCCGAGGGAAACTGCCCCAGATGGTTGATCTGCAACGGCAGCTTGATTTCACTGATCGTCGTGATCGCCGAAAGCGGCACTTGCCCGGTCCCCGTCGACGATGTCGAGGACGCAAGATAGATCTGCGACAAGTCGGACGGCGACCGCTGCGACTGCGGGTCGGCTTCGAGAATCACGCGATACTGGTTGGACTGCGTGAATATCGTCGACACAATGCGTTGGCCGTACGCATCGTAGAGCGCATTGTCAACCGTCGCCGGCGTAATGCCAAACCGGGCGGCCGTTGCCCGGTCGATCGTCACATAGGTAGCCAGTCCGCGCTGCTGAAGGTCGCTGGCCACGCCTTCGAGCTCGGGCAGCTGATTCAGGCGGTCAATCAGCTTTGGCGTCCATGATTCGATTTCGTCCGGATTGGCATCTTCCAAGACGAACTTGTACTGGGTGCGGCTGACCGTCGTGTCGATCGTCAGGTCCTGCACCGGCTGCATGTACAGGCGGATGCCGGCGACTTTGGAGGTGGCCGCGTCCAGCCGCCGGATCACGTCACTTGCGCTTGCGCTGCGCTGAACATGCGGTTTGAGCTCGATCAGGAAGCGCCCACTGTTGAGCGTCATGTTGCTGCCGTCGACGCCGATGAACGATGACAGGGTAGCGACGTCGGGATCGCTCAGTAGGACCGCGCCAAGCGCTTGTTGACGTGCCGACATCTCGGGAAACGAGATCGACGCCGGCGCCTGCGAGATACCCTGGATCATTCCGGTATCCTGAACCGGAAACAGACCCTTCGGAATCAGCACGTACAGTACAACCGTCAGCACCAGCGTACCGAACGCGATGATCAGCACCAGTGCACGGCGGCCGAGTACCCAATCGAGCGAGCGGGCGTAGCCGCGCAAGAGGCTGCCGTACCAGCCGGTCGTGTCGCGTTCAGGACCGGCATGGCCCTCGCCTTGTCCGGCACGACGCGAGGAGCGCAGGACCTTGGCGCACAACATCGGAACCAGCGTGAGCGACACGACGGCCGAAATCAGAATCGTGACCGCCAGGGTGATGGCGAACTCGCGAAACAGCCGGCCGACCACGTCTTTCATGAAAAGCAGTGGGATCAGCACAGCGATCAGCGACACGGTCAGCGAGACGATCGTGAAGCCGATCTGCTTGGAGCCTTTCATCGCGGCATCGAGCGGCGAATCGCCCAGCTCCAGATAGCGTGAAATGTTCTCAATCATCACGATGGCGTCGTCGACCACGAAGCCGGTGGCGACGGTCAACGCCATCAGTGTGAGGTTGTTGACGCTGAAGCCCATCAGGTACATCGCGCCGAAAGTGCCGACCAGCGACAGCGGCACCGACAACGCCGGGATGATGGTGGCGGGCAAGTTGCGCAGAAACAGGAAAATCACGAGGACGACCAATCCGACAGCCAAGCCCAGTTCAAACTCGACGTCGTTCACCGAGGCCCGAATGGTCGTCGTGCGGTCACTGAGGACTGCGACGTCGATCGATGGGGGCAGCGATGCCTTCAGCTGCGGCAACAGCGACTTGATGCCATCGACAACGGCGATCACGTTGGCGCCCGGCTGGCGCTGGATGTTCATGATCACCGCCGGCGCATTCCCACTCCATGCGGCCAGCTTGTTGTTCTGCGCACCGTCAATCACCTGAGCCACGCTCGACAGCATCACGGGCGAGCCGTTGCGATAGGCGATCACGAGGTTGCGATATTCGTCCGCACTTTGCAGTTGGTCATTGGCATTGACCGTGTACGACTGCATCGGCCCGTCGAAGTTGCCTTTTGGAATGTCGACGTTGGCGTTACCGATCGTGGTGCGCAGGTCGTCGATGTTCAGGCCATATGCTGCAAGCTTGCGCAGATCGGCTGCGATGCGCACGGCCGGCCTCTGGCCGCCGCTGATGCTTACGAGTCCCACGCCCGACAGTTGGGAAATCTTCTGCGCGAGCCGCGTGTCTGCGAGATCCTCGACCTGCGTCAGCGGCATCGATTTCGAAGTCAGCGCCAGCGTGAGTATCGGTGCATCCGCCGGATTGACCTTCGCATAGATGGGCGGCGCAGGCAGATCGGAAGGCAGCAGGTTGCCGGCCGCGTTGATGGCCGCTTGCACTTCCTGTTCGGCGATGTCGATATTGAGCGACAGGTTGAACTGCAGCGTGATCACCGAGGCGCCCGCCGAACTCGACGAGGACATCTGCGTGAGTCCCGGCATCTGGCCCAGCTGGACTTCCAGCGGCGCCGTGACCGATGTGCTCATAACGTCGGGGCTGGCGCCGGGATAAAAGGTCTGGATCTGAATCGTCGGATAGTCGACTTCGGGCAACGCCGACAGCGGCAAGAAGCGAAACGCGAGAATTCCTGAAAGCAGGATCGCAAGCATCAGCAGCGAGGTCGCCACCGGTCGCACGATGAACGGATGAGACGGACTCATTGTTCACTTCCCCGTGGGAATGCTCACCGGCGCGCCATCGCGCAGTTTGTCCGCTCCGTCGATCACCACACGATCGCCGGGGTTGAGGCCCGATAAGGCTGCAACAGATGCTCCGTCGGTGGGACCGGTCTTGACCAACGTCATCGTGACCGTGTTGTCCGGTTTCACCACATACACAAAGGTTCCGTTCGAGCCCCGCTGGATCGC
>OMSW01000216.1 GCA_900290295.1 Burkholderiales bacterium | reverse complement strand
CGTGCGGGCCAATTCTTGCAGCTCGGCCCGCGAATTGCGCAAGGCGTTGGTCATGCTGTTGAAGGAGCGGGCGAGCTTGCCGAATTCGTCGCCGCTGCGCACCGGAATGAGCTGGTCGAGATTGCCGGCAGACAGCCGTTCCGCGCCGCCTTCGAGGTCGCGCAGCGGCAGGTAGACCAGATGGTGGACGAAATAGCCGATCGCCAACGCAGCCAACGCGATGAAGCCTATGGAAAATCCGGCGATTGCCAGCGTGCTGGTGCGCAGCTTGCGATGGATCTCGTCGAGCGAATAGTTGATGTCGAGAACGCCGAGAACGGAGGTCTCTTTGCTGTGCTGATGGCAGGGAGCATTGTAGCAGGACGGATCGTTGCGGATCACTTCCATGCTGCCGAGCAGCGGTTTGCCGTCGGCGCCTTGGAATGTCCAGGTCCGTTCGCTATGGGGGACCTGTTGCAGCGGCTGCTCGCTTTCGTGGCAGCGCGAGCAGGCCTCGGCGTTGCGATCCACGGTGCGGCCAATCTCGGGCGGGTAGGTCGAATGGGTGATGCGCCCATCCTGGCTGAGGATTCTGACCCGGTCGATCTGTTCCTGGCCGGCCACGTCGTGGATGATGCGGTCGACATAAGTGGGTTCATTCTTCAGCATGGCGAAGCGGGTGCTCTTGCTGATCACTTCGGAAAGCTGAATAACGTGATCGGAGACCTTACCGAGGATTTGGTTGTACAGAAAAAAGGCAACCGCCCCGGTGAACAGCAGCACCCCGACCGTGAGCGCGATCGTGAGGTAAAGCACAAGCTTGAATTTCAGGGTTTGCGGCTGCATGCGCGTCGTCACATGTCGTCCAGTGCCGGAAATGACCGCAAACCATCCCCCGGGAGCTTTGGCCGCGCCCAGAAATCGCCAATTCGCAGCCGTTAGCAGCCCGCTGCGGACCGGGCATTGATGCGTATCAAATGCGGGCAGGTCCCATTGGGGCCATGCCGTTTGCTGCCATGAGGAATTGCGGCAGCGCCCAATAGATTTTGGATGTTGCTTGGTATTGCCGTGCCGGTATGATGCGGCTGTTGAAATGTGCCCCGCGCGAAATGTCTGCATCAAACGGTTTTGGATATAGGGGTCGACAATGCGAAAATTGGAAGCGATTAA
>OMSW01000082.1 GCA_900290295.1 Burkholderiales bacterium | reverse complement strand
GGTTTCAAAATCTAAGGGGGAAGTGGCGATGAAGCGCAACACATTGAGTCGTACGTGTGCCGGGTTGGGCGTGGTGGCTTCGTTGGGCCTGTTGGGATTGCTGATGTTCCAGTCCACGGCAGCGCGCGAGCCGTTCACGCAGGCAGAATTGGCCGATCAGGAAAAGGCATTGCTTGCAGCGGTGGATCATGGTCGCGATTTATGGCATGGAAGCAACCCGTCGATGTCCACCAATGGATTGGCATGTGGCAACTGTCATCCCGATGCCGCAGCATCGAACCCGCACACCTTTCCAAAGTATCAGGCGGATCTGGGGAAGGTCATCACCCTGCGCGAAATGATCAACTGGTGTATCACGGTGCCGCAGGGAGGAAAGGCACTCGATGTCAGCAGTGAGGACATGACCGCGATGGAGGCGTACGCGTTCTATCTATACCGTGGAACCAAGATTGCCCCGGGGTTGGCTACTGTTCAGACCCCGCCGGTCGTCGTGCCGTCCGGCACGGGCTATCCAAGGAAGGGATCGGGCATCGGGTACGACAAATAGGTCTGTTGGGAAGTTGGACTCACCAGGCGGATGCCTCGATGTTCGGGGAATCCGCCCCTTTTTTGAATGAATGTAGAAAAAAGCGAGGTGACAATGAAGGCAAGTCGATATTTGTTTCTTCTCTTGCTGGCGAGCGCACCGGTACTGGCGGAACAGACGTGCGATACGCATACCTATCCGATGTCAACGCCTACCGAACGGTTCACGGACAATGGTGATGGGACATTGACCGATAACGAATCAGGCTTGATGTGGATGCGTTGCTCCCTGGGGCAGTCCTGGACCGGCACCTCCTGCAGTGGTTCACCGAATTCCTACACATGGCAGGCAGCGCAGGAAACGGCGAAGGTACTCAATCAGCACGGTGGCTATGCCAATTACACCGATTGGCGTATGCCGCACATACCCGAGTTGGCGATGATCGTGGAGCGGCAGTGTGCCAACCCAAGAATCAACTTAGTACTTTTTCCGGCCACGCCGGCGAGCTATTTCTGGACGGCGACCGGGCGCCGCGGAAAGGGCATGGCTGCAGAAGGCTACTTGCTGAGTTTTGGTCCCGAGGGGGCCGGGCATGAACAAAAGGAGGATCTGCATTATGCGCGTCTTGTGCGCGCCGGAAAGTGAGTCTTGCGGAGAAGCGGGCAATCAACGCCACGACGCCGCAACCAGGATGCTTGTATGAACATCGCGTGTGAAGCTTTGAGCCGACCCACCGCTACTGCGTCGGATGTGGAGCGGTGGCGTAGCGATTTCCCGCTTTTGCGAGAACGCGTGCGCGGCAGACCACTCGTCTATCTCGACAACGCCGCCACCACGCACAAGCCGCGCGCGGTAATTGATGCGGGGAACGACTTTTATGCCCACTACAATGCAAACGTGCACCGTGGCGTGCATACGCTAAGCCAGCGCGCGACCGACGCTTTCGAGGCCGCGCGCCTCAAGGTACAGTGCTTCATCAATGCCGCAGCTCCGGCAGAAGTCGTCTTTACGCGCGGCACAACCGACGCCATCAACTTGGTCGCGCAGAGCTTCGTGCGGCCGATGCTTGCGCATGGTGACGAGATCCTAATCAGTGCCATGGAGCATCACTCGAACATTGTTCCCTGGCAGCTGGTCTGCGAACAGACCGGAGCGATACTCAAGGTCGTGCCCATCAACGATGCCGGCGAGTTCCAATTCCAGGCCTATGAACTGCTGCTTGGCGCGCGGACGAGATTTGTCGCGATATCGCAGATTTCCAATGCGCTCGGCAGTATCACCGACATCGAGCGGGTTGTTGCCCTCGCGCACGCCAGAGGCGTTCCTGTTCTGGTCGACGGGGCTCAGGCAATTTCCCATGTTTCGGTCGATGTGTGTACGTCGGACTGCGATTTCTTTGTCTTTTCGGGGCATAAGAGTTTTGGGCCGACGGGGATTGGAGTGCTGTACGGCAAGGCGGCACGGCTGAGAGCCATGCCGCCGTACCAAGGCGGCGGCGATATGATTCGGTCGGTCACCTTCGAGAAAACCGAGTACGCGGACATTCCGCAGCGGTTCGAGGCGGGCACGCCGAACATTGCAGGAGCCATCGCCTTGGGCGTGGCGCTCGATTACGTTGCGGCGATTGGCGTCGATGCAATCGTCACGCACGAACGCGATCTGCTGCGGTACGCGACCCGACAGCTGTCCTGCATTCCCGGGTTACGGATCATCGGTAACGCGAAGGAAAAAGCCGGCATCGTATCGTTTATTTTGGATGGCGTACACCCACACGACATCGGAACAGTCCTCGACGGCGAGGGCGTGGCGATTCGTACCGGGCACCACTGCGCAATGCCGGCGATGCAGCACTTTGGCCTGCCCGGTGGCACAGCGAGGGCCTCGTTTGCCTTGTACAACACGCAGCAGGACGTGGAAGCGCTGGTGGCGGCGATTCACAAGGTGCGAAGGACCTTTCGATGACCGGCGAGCCGCGCGATCTTTATCAAGAGCTGATCCTGGAACACTGCCGGCGGCCGCGGAACTTTCGCGTGCTACCGGAGGCGGACTATACGGCACGTGGTGACAATCCGCTTTGTGGTGACCAGCTCGACGTCTACGTCAAGCTGGAGCAGGGAGTCATCCGGGATATCACCTTTAGTGGCGTCAGCTGCGCGGTCGCGACGGCTTCGGCGTCCTTGATGACGGAGGCGTTGCTGGGTGGCGATACGTCCAAGGCGCAACGGCTCTCCGAGGATTTCCAGCGCATGGTGACGGAGGCGGGAAACTCGTCGCATTGCGGACTGGGCGAGCTGGTCGTTTTCGGCAAAGTTCGCGAGTTCCCCTCGCGGGTACAGTGCGCGACGCTGGCGTGGCACGCGCTGGACACGGTGCTGCGGGAGTCCCACGGTGATGCGGTGTGCTCCAGCTCGGCGATCGAGCGATCACCAATCGCTGGTGACCAGGAATTTGTACGCTAATACCAGAGATCACTAAGAGGCCTCCTTATCGGAAGCCCTTTCGATAACAGCAACGAGAAAGAGGACGCATGAATTTCATCCCTGCCAGTTTGACGGCCGCAACGATGCTTGTCTTTAGCGCAGCCACGACTGCCGCCGAAATGCCGCCGATGGCAAAGAAACTTGGGTGCACGGCATGCCACGCGATCGACAAGAAAGTGGTCGGCCCTGCGTGGCAGGACGTGGCGCAAAAGTACAGCGGAAGTGGCGTCAAGACATTCACGTTTCAAGGCAAGGAATATCCGCTGATCGAAGGCCTGGTGATGAAGGTTTCGCTGGGTGGATCCGGTAATTGGGGAACCATACCGATGCCACCCAATGATGCAAAAGGAGTGCACAAGGATGACATCACCGAACTGGTGAAATTCGAGCAGAGCCTGGCGGGGGCAAAGTGATCGATTGTCATTGCGCCACTGCGAAGGGGGCCTGAGCAATGGTTCCATCGAATCGTGGCGCGGCGCTCCTGTTCTCTAGCGGCGTGGGTCGCACCGCGCCGAGGCCATGATGAACATCAGGAGGAATATTCCGCCGCAAAAATGACGATGGCCGCGGTGAGCAGCGCGCGTTGTTTCGTTCGGGAAACTGATATCGCTTCGCGTTGCCTCCGCGAGGAAGGGTCGCGCGAAAGTAGGTGTCGTATTGGATAACGCGAGATCATGCGAAAGAGGCAGATCGAAACCACCAAGGTTGTGCAGACAGCAATCCGCCGCGAGATCGATCGCGACGAAGGCTCGCGCTACGATCATCGTCTTCATGCCTTGCTTCTGGTCGCGGCGGGCCGATCCTGTGCCGAGGTCGCCGAGTGGTTCGGCGAAAACGCGAGCACGGTTCAGCGATGGGTGCGGCGCTATCGCGCGCGTGGGTTCGATGGACTGCGCGAGGTCGTTCGTTCCGGCCGCCCGCGTTCGCTCGATCCTATCCAGTGGCGGAGAGTGGAGGCCGATCTGCGCAAGACGCCTCGCTATTTTGGCTTCGCCTCGCGCCTTTGGGACGGCCCAACCTTCGCGGAGCACCTGCGCCGCTGCTACGGTGTGGACTTGGGATTGCGCCAGTGCCAGCGCCTCTTTCGGCAGATGGGGTATCGCCCGCGTCGAGTGCGCGGGGTGCCGGTGTCGCTGGCATCCCGAGGCGGCAGGTTTGCCGTAGTCGTCGGGAAACCGCCGGATCGCTGACGTCGTAAATCTTGTACGGAAGTCGGCGCTGTGTCGAGGTACTCGCTATGCGATTTCTAGGAGTTATGCTGCATTGCGCAAACGTTTCTATGCCGGGTCAAGCGAGCGGCACGATATCCGTCGCGTTAGTGCGGTAAGCCCTTGTATGCCATGCATAAAAACCGCGCCCAAAGGCGCTTCCATGCAGTAGCATTTGCGCGTCCGTGAACGGTCAGTCATGCCATGCTCGATAAGCAGATGGAAAGCGCGATAGTTGCGCAGACGGCGATCCGCCGTGAGATCGATCGCGACGAGGTGTCGCGCTACGATCATCGTCTTCATGCCGTTTTATTGGTGACCGCCGGCCGATCCTGCTCGGAGGTCGCGCAGTGGTTTGGCGAAAACGCGAGCACGGTACAGCGCTGGGTGCGGCGCTACAGTGGCGCAGGCTGGAGGCGGATCTGCGCAAGACTCCGCGCTATTTTGGCTTCCTTTCGAACCTCTGGGACGGGCCTACCTTCGCCGAACACCTGCGTCGCTGCTACGGTGTTGATCTGGGATTACGCCAGTGTCAGCGGCTCTTTCAGCAGATGGGATATCGCCCGCGCCGCCTGCGCGGGGTGCCCGTGTCGATGGGATCCTGAGAAGCGCGGCGTACGCGCGCAGCTCGCTCGCTGGTGTTCCCACGCAGTAAACCGCGCAGTGCCCCTTGGCGGCTGCGCTTTGCTCGCACGGCTGCCCGATGCGGCGCGCCGGTTCGGCGGATCCAAATTTAATGAGAATCGCGATGTACATAATCGGATTTGTCGTCGCGGCGTTCGGCGGCCGATTAGAGGGCATGGCGCAATGTCAGCTCGTGGGCCGCAAGCCGCGCCCATCGTTACATTTCATCCGCAACTGGCGACGTGGCTGATGTCGGGTTTCGCGCGCAATCACGACCGGCGGGGTCGCGGCAGATAAGGACGCGTCCATGCTCAGGGTCGATGCCGCACGGTCAGTACGTCGCAGGGTGCGCGATTGGCCAACGCGTTGGCGCTCGAGCCGAGCAGCGTCGCCACACCGTGGAAACCATGGCTACCCAGCACGATGAGGTCGGTCCCGGTGGCGCCGGCGAAACGCACGATCTCGCGCCAGGCCGAGTGCGGACTGATCAGCACCTGCTGATGGGCCGCTTCGCAGGCAAGGCGCGCGGCGAGTTCGGCCAGGCGCGCGCGTTCTTCGATCGCCTCGTACGCGGCCGGATCGACATCCTCGGGCGGAATGAGCTGGTTGGATCGCTCCCCGGGAAAATACTCAACGACGTGCAGGAAAGTCAGGCGCGCACCGCTCTGCTCTGCCAACGCCAGCGCGCGCTGGCAGGCCGCCTCGCTAAGCGACGAAAAGTCGACTGCGCAAAGAATATGTTGATAGACATGCATATCGAACCCCTTCACTTATCGGGTTTCGTTTGTTGTAGCACGAAACCATGTCGTACGAGCACCCTAAGTCGGGCTCGCAGTTCACCGCCGCGCCGATTGCGCTGGCCTGGATCAGCGTGATCGCTTCGCCGGCACCGCCGTGCGTGTCGGGGTCGAGCAGCGTGATGAAACCCGTTAAAAAGGGTAGGCTCTGGACAAAAGCTTACGCGGGCGTGGTTGACGCGACCCGGGGGATGCCCTATGCGATGCACGGTTTCTTGAAGGCCACCCGTCGGAAGCGGGCTCCCGAACGACCGGAATGGAGAAAATCAAGAAACAAGAGTGAACGGCAGGTCTTGGCCGACTGCGGCTTGCCAGACCCAGTGCTATCAACCCCTTGCTTCCGGTCGCGCTAACGGAAAACTGTAATTAGTGAATTTCGCGGTGCGGCCAGATGCCAATAAGGATGCATCGTACTGTTGTCACCGGCGGCAGGCTTCCATCCGAAATCCGTCAACGCGCCATAGTGTTTCGTAGTGGCATCCGCCGCATAGAACAGATTGACTCCGCGAATTGCGTGCTTCGGGTCGGCGCGAACCAGACCCAGCTGAGTCGGAGTGTGACTAAAGAAACTATCGCGTTGTCCCGTTCTACCGCACAGTACGACCATGGATTCCGGGCCGCGGGCCGGCTCCATACCCCCCCAACAACCCTTATTGCGAGGCACACTATGCACAGCACCAAGTCCTATTTCACCGCTCTCTTGGTTATCGTCATCGCCTCGGCGCTGATTGCCGAAACCGCTGTTTTGATTACCGGCGTCGCCGTTTAACAATGCCGTTGGCACACGGCGGTGTTTGCCGCCGTCGTGTGCAGATGCATTCTCCGAAGCCCCGCTTTAATAGCGGGGCTTTCTTTCGGTGCCCCGATCTACCCCATTTCTCGAGCCGCTTTATCCCGTGATTCGGCGGACACGACGGCAGTTTCCTATCGGAGCATCTGGACGGCTACGTCCGCTTGGGAAAGTTCTCCCGGTCGCCGAGAGCGTCCGGTCATCGCCGGATCTCGACATTTATAAGCGCAGCGGCTGGCCGACGGTCGCACCCGCAACTCACAGGTCAGGCTCTATAAGGTTCGATCGAGCTCGAACCGTAAAGAACCGCGCTTGGAGCTGTCGCTAGCGCTTAGGCCGCTGGTCAGCGGTAATTGCTGGCGATTTGCTTTGTAGCCGAAGATTTCATCGCGGTATGCTGCCGATGATGCTCTTCATTTCATCCAAGGAGAAACCGCGCAGTGTCTGAGAGCGCACGTTACCGAGAGAGCCCACCTTTAGCAATGCCGCGGTGGCTGCTTCATCGGTCCCCTCGACAATGACGACCATATCGTATTGTCCGATCGCGTAATAAAATCCCTTGACACTTACGCCCATCTTTTCAGCCATATTCTTGAAGGCTGCGAACCGATCCGGCGACTCCTTGATATTGCGGATTCCCTGATCGGTGAAGTTCACCAAGCTGATATACGTTGCCATCATTCACCCCCATCGCTGGTTGACTTTTCGTTGGCGGTCGTTGAGCCGACAGGCCGATGCAGAAGAAGACCGCCTTTCCTCCGGAGCCATGCGTGCTAGAAGGCAGGGGAGAGTCGCAAGTCAGCCTACTCCGACGGCATGGAAGAGCCAATCACTTGAATGTTGTCGAACGCGACCGCGGTCATGCCGCGCGGCCACAGAATAAATAAGTGTTCGCCCTTACCGCATTTAGGAATGTTTTGCATTTCGCATTGTTTACTGATTTAGCGGGGACTACATTGCCTTAACAGTCGCTCACTTATCGGGGTTCCTGGCCTATCGGTCTTCATCCCGGAACACACCGCGCCGAAGCGATTCAACGCCCCGTTCGAGGAGTCCCTTTCTAGGAGATTGTCATGAAGGTACCAACTACGATGACGACGATCAAGCGGCTGACGGTGCTGACGGCGGTTTTCGCACCGTTTTTCATGGCCGGGTTTGCCCTGCTTGTCGTTCCCGATCCTTGGCAAACTTTGCGCAATACCGATGGCGAGGACTGGATCTGGCTCATCTTGCTCGGAGGCATGATGGTGGGTGTGTACTACTTTCTTGCGGTGTACATGGAGGACGAGGAGGAAATTGCCGAGGAATTCCAGCGCCTTGATCGAGATCACGATGGCTTCGTTACCCGGGAGGACGCCAAGGATTGGCCGGAGCTGATCCGCTTATTCGACAAGTTCGACACGGACCGCGACGGGCGCCTGTCGCACGTGGATTTCGAAGCGTTCGAGAACGCAGTGCCCGGTCGCGTTATCGGTCACTAG
>OMSW01000077.1 GCA_900290295.1 Burkholderiales bacterium | reverse complement strand
CTGCCACTACGCCGCAGCTGGCGGCGATGTCCGCGCTTCCCGCCGCTGGCACTGCAACCGGCACGGCGTCCGGGGAAAATCGCATCGCGATCGACGCCAATGCATTTGCCGCCGTTTTCGGGCCGTACACCGCGCCGCTGAAGCCTTCGGCCGCGCAGCTGATGCAACTCGACGCCCTGTCTCTCGTCGCCGCCGACGCGACGCGTATCACGCTACAGCAACAGATCCTCGCTTGTCGGCGTGCCGGAGAAGCCTGCCGGCTTGCTGCTTCCGGGCAATAGGGGGCGCGCCCACGTTAGGGGTTGTTTTCGCCGAGGATGAGAATCGCGCGGAAATCGTTGACGTTGGTGCGCGTCGGGCCCGTGATGACCGAGTCACCTATGGCTTCGAAGAAGCCATGCGCATCGTTGCGGGCCAGGAAATCCTTGGGTTGGAGCCCGAGAGCCCAAGCGCGTTCCAGCGAGTCCGGATCAAGGACCGCACCGGCGATTTCCTCGGCACCATCGACGCCGTCCGTATCGCCGGCCAGCGCGTACACCTGTCGCGCGCCATAAAGAGAAATTCCCAGGGAAAGCAGGAACTCGACGTTGCGGCCCCCGCGTCCCGTCCCGGTGACGGTTACGGTCGTCTCTCCCCCCGACAGCAGTACGCACGGTGGCGCGAACGGCTGCCCATGGTTTCGCACCTGCAGTGCGATCGCTGCGAGCACCCTGCCGACATCGCGTGCCTCACCCTCGATGGCATCGCTCATGATATGGGCCGCGATGCCGGCGGCGCGGGCACGTGCCGCGGCCGCCTCGAGCGCCATCTGCGGAGTTGCGATCATGAGCAGCTCGCTCGTGGATAGGCGCGCGTCGCCCGGTTTGACGCTTTCGCCGCGACCGCTTTGCAGGACATCGAGGACTTCGGAAGGCATGTCCATGCGGTAGCGACGCAGTATCGCGAGCGCGTCGGCGCAGGTCGATGGGTCGGCCACTGTCGGGCCCGAGGCGATATCCACCGGATCATCCCCGGGGACATCCGATATGAGCAGCGTAACTACCCGCGCGGGGTGACAAGCGGCGGCCAGCCTGCCACCCTTGATGGCGGACAGGTGACGGCGCACGCAGTTCATTTCGCTGATTGTTGCGCCGGAATGCAGCAGTGCGCGATTGACCGCCTGCTCGTGCGCAAGCGTCATGCCCGTGAGCGGCGCGGGCAGCAGCGCGGAGCCGCCTCCGGAGATCAGGCACAAAACGAGGTCGTCGGCCACCCGGCCATGGACCATGTCGAGCATGCGCCTGGCCGCGGCCAATCCCGATGCGTCCGGCACCGGATGCGCGGCCTCGACGACCTCGATTCTGGAGCACGGCACCTGGTAACCATACCGGGTGACGACCAACCCGGAGAGCGGCCCGGGCCAGTGGTCCTCGACCGCGCGCGCCATCGCCGCCGCAGCCTTGCCCGCGCCTACCACGATGGTGCGACCGCGCGGCGCAGCGGGCAAATGCGGGGGAACGCACAGCGCCGGTTGTGCCGAGGCGATGGCAACGTCAAACAACTGGCGCAGGAACTCGCGCGGCGCTGGTGTCATATTGCGGCCGTGGCTGGCCCGGCGACACTGGGTCGAAAGTGCGTGCGGGACCGGCAGCAGTCACCCGTTGTTCATTCCACTTTCTGGCCGATTTCGAAATTGGCCAGCGTCTCGAGAGCGCGCACCATCGCCGAGTGGTCCCATGCCTTGCCGCCACGCGCGGCGCAGGCATTGAAAAGCTCCTGGGCGGTTGCCGTGTTGGGCAGCGAGAGCCCGAGCGCGCGGGCGCTGGACAGGGCAAGATTCAGATCTTTCTGGTGCAATTCGATGCGAAATCCCGGATCAAAGCTGCGCTTGATCATGCGCTCGCCGTGCACTTCGAGAATCTTCGACGACGCGAAACCGCCCATGAGCGCGGTGCGCACCTTGGCGGGGTCTGCGCCCGCCTTGGCGGCGAACAGCAGCGCCTCGCCAACCGCCTCGATGTTCAGGGCCACGATGATCTGATTGGCCACCTTGGCTGTCTGGCCGTCGCCGTTTTTTCCGATGAGCGTGATGTTTTTGCCCATCAGCTCAAAAAGCGGCTTGACCCTTTCAAAGGTCTGCTCCGATCCGCCGACCATGATCGACAGGGTCGCGTTTTTGGCGCCGACCTCGCCACCGGAGACCGGAGCATCCAGGTATTGGCAGCCCAGTTCATTGATGCGTTTGGCAAACTCCTTGGTCGCGATGGGCGAAATCGAGCTCATGTCGACGACAACCTTGCCGCGGCTCAGGCCTTCGGCAATGCCATTGGCACCAAACAGCGCTGCTTGCACGTTCGGCGTGTCCGGCACCATGGTGATGACGATATCGGCTCTTTGCGCGACCTCCTTGCCACTGGCACACCTCTTTGCGCCGGCATCGATCAGTTGCTGCGGCACCGAAGAAGTGCTGAACAGAAACACTTCATGACCTGCCTTGACCAGGTGGCCAGCCATCGGCGTGCCCATGATGCCGAGCCCGACAAATCCGATCTTGCTCATCGTGTCCTCCAGGGTTTGTTGACTGCTCTTCGGTCTGCGCTTTGGCGCGGCATACGCCGCCGGTGGCTAGTTCCGCCACGGGGCGTACCAGCCTAGTCCCTCGGTGGTCGTGGTGCGTGGCTTGTATTCGCAGCCGATCCAGCCGCCGTAGCCGATTCGATCGAGCAGCGCGAACAGGAACGGATAGTTGATTTCCCCGGTTCCGGGCTCATTGCGCCCGGGGTTATCGGCCAGCTGAATATGCGCAATTCTTGGCAGGTGCGTTTGCATCGTCGCGGCCAGTTCGCCTTCCATGCGCTGCATGTGGTAGATGTCGTATTGCAAGAAGATATTCTCGCTACCCGTCGCGGTGATCAGGTCGAGGGCTTGTTGCGTCCCGCAGAGGTAGAAGCCTGGAATATCGCGTGTATTGACGGCCTCGACCAGCAGTCGGATACCGGCAGCCTTGAGCTTGTCGGCGGCAAAGCGAAGGTTTTTGACGACGGTTTCGCGGATCCTTTCCTCCGGCACGCCAGGCGGATTGCCCACGCCGTCCTGGAATTCCCCTACACGGTCCGGCAAACCGGCGATGCCGCGCTCGCCCTTGGCCCAGTCGCCGGCCGGCAGGTTGTGCAAGACCTGCTGGAGTCGGAAACGGCTAAGCTTCTCGGCCAGCAGCTCCTTCGGGTAGGCGTACGGGAAGAGGTATTCGACCGCGCGGAAGCCGGCCTTGGCGGCAGCCTCAAATCGATCGGTGAATTCGTGCTCATTGAAGAGCATGGTCAGGTTGGCAGCAAATCTCGGCATTGCGAGCCCCGGGAAATAAGTTGCGCGCATTGTCCCATCGAGCGCTTGCGATGGGTCAATTGCATGGAAATAGTCTGTCGCTCGACGTGCCGGCGGGCCGCGAAATCACGCGCGGCTCGTGGCGAGCTCCTCGTGTTCCCTAGCCTTCTCGACGTCGGCTTCCTTCGCGAGGCCTACGGCGCTGGGAGCATCGGCGCGGCTCTTGGCCAGCTCCTCGAATTCGGTGATGTTATCGATTTCCGTACCCATCGAAATATTGGTGATTCGCTCCAGGATGAACTCAATGACAACCGGGACCTTGAACTCGGCCATCCATTTCTCCGCTTGGGCGATCGCGGGATTGATCTCGTCCGGGCGGCGCACCCGGATCGCCTTGCAACCCAAGCCCTCGACCACCTTCACGTGGTCGACCCCGTACTCGTTGAGCTCGGGCGCATTGACATTCTCGAACGACAGCTGCACCCCATAGTCCATGCTGAAATTGCGCTGCGCCTGCCGGATCAGTCCTAGGTAGGCGTTATTGACGAGAATGTGCAGATAGGGAAGCTTGAACTGCGCACCGACGGCCAGTTCCTCGACCATGAACTGGAAGTCATAGTCGCCCGACAGCGCAACGATCCGGCGCTTGGGATCGGCGGCGCGCACACCGAGCGCGGCCGGGATCGTCCAACCCAGCGGGCCGGCCTGACCGCAATTGATCCAGTTGCGCGGCTTGAACACCTGCAGAAACTGTGCACCGGCAATCTGGGAAAGGCCGATCGTGCTCACGTAGCAAACATCCTTGCCAAAGGCCAGGTTCATGCCCTGATATACGCGCTGGGGCGCTGAAGTCCTTCAGCCGAGCCTGCGCCTTCCACGATTTGGCCACTTTGACGAAAAGCTCGAGCGCGGCCTTGGCGTCCGAGACGATGCCGTAGTCCGGTGCGAAGACGCGGCCGATCTGGGTTGGTTCGATATCGACGTGGACGAACTTGCGGCCCCGGGTGTAAACCTCGATCGAGCCGGTATGGCGATTGGCCCAGCGATTGCCAATACCGAGCACGAAATCCGAAGCCAGCATCGTGGCATTGCCATAGCGGTGCGAGGTCTGCAGGCCCACCATGCCTGCCATCAGCGGATGATCGTCGGCGATGGCGCCCCATCCCATCAGGGTCGGAATCACGGGGACCCCGACGGTTTGCGCAAAATCGACCAGCAGCCCCGACGCGTCGGCGTTGATGATGCCGCCGCCGGCAACGATGAGGGGACGCTCGGACGCGAGCAACATGTGCAATGCCTTTTCCACCTGTGCCTGCGTCGCGCCGGGCTTGTAGACGGGCAATGGTTCGTAGGTGTCGGGGTCGAACTCGATCTCGGCGACCTGCACGTCAATCGGCAGATCAATGAGTACCGGACCGGGTCTGCCCGAGCGCATGAGGTGAAACGCCTGCTGGAACGCGCGCGGAACCTGCGCCGGTTCCATCACGGTGATCGCCATCTTCGTCAGCGATTTGGCAATCGTCGCGATGTCGATCGCCTGAAAGTCCTCCGTGTGCAGCCGCGCCCGTGGTGCCTGGCCGGTAATGCAAAGGATCGGGGTCGAGTCGGCCGATGCCGAGTACAGTCCCGTGATCATGTCGGTGCCTGCGGGGCCGGAGGTACCTATGCACACGCCGATGTTGCCTGCCGTCGCGCGCGTATAACCCTCGGCCATGTGCGAGGCCCCCTCAACGTGGCGCGCGAGAATATGGTTGATGCCACCGACGCGGCGCATTGCGGCGTAGAACGGATTGATCGCCGCGCCCGGCACTCCGAACGCCGTATTGACGCCCTCGCGTCGCAATACGTGAACCGCCGCATCGACGGCCGTCATCTTCGCCATGATTCGTCTCCAGGGATCTTTTGACCGATCCTATGGGATACATTTCATTTACGCAATAGCAGATAAAGTCACTAGAATCGATACAAAGAGTATCGAGTTGGATAGCGTGTGGACCGTCTGAAACAAATGGAGGCATTCGTATGCGCTGTCGATAGCGGCAGCCTGGCCAAGGCGGCCCGCGCGATCGGCATCACGCCGGCAATGATGGGGCGCCGGGTCGATGCCCTGGAGCAACGCTTGGGAGTAAAGCTGTTGCACCGGACGACGCGCCACCTTGCCGTAACCGAGGAGGGTGCGGTATTCGTCGAGCAATGCAAGCGCGCGCTGGCCGAGATTGCCACGGCGGAGGACCTGATCAGTTCCGGTCGTCACACCGCAGTCGGTCACCTGCGATTGACCGCGCCGGCCGGGTTCGGCCGCCGACACGTGGCGCCGCACGCCCCCGGCTTTCTTGCAGCCAATCCGCAGGTCCAGCTCTCCTTCGATCTTACCGATCGGGTCGTGGACCTGGTGCGCGAAGGCTACGACCTGGGCGTACGCATCGGCAGCGCGCTCGACCCGGACCTGGTCGCGGTGCGCCTGGCGCGCAATCGTCGCGTGGTTTGCGCGGCGCCGGCATACCTGGAGCGGCACGGGACGCCGCGAACGCTCGACGAGCTTTCGCGCCATCAGTGCCTGACATTCATGCCCAACGTCGGGCAGTCCGTGTCCTGGTCGTTCCTGCACAAGGACCGGACCGTGGCCGTTCGCGTGCACGGAAAACTGGATTGCAACGATGGCGAGCTGTTGCACCGCTGGGCGCGCGAGGGTCTGGGACTGGCCTGGCGCTCCACCTGGGAAATCCAGGCGGAGTTGGTGCGCGGCGAACTGGTCACGGTGCTCGACGAATTCGCCTTGCCGGACTACGACATCCGCGCGGTTTACGCACCGCAGGCGCATGTGCCGGCGAAGGTGCGCTTCTTTGTGGAGCACCTGAGGCAGACGTACGCCACTGCCGGCTATTGGACACAATCGTAGATTAGATACCCTGCGTCTGCGTGGCGTTTGCCGCAATCGCACCGCAGCAATTGACCGCAATCAAGGCAAGCGTTCCAGTGGCGCGCGTACTGTGCGGACGCCTAGGTGCGGCCTCTTGAGCCAGCAGCTGCGGGTGCCGCACCCCGGCGCTTGCTCGATAAGGGCACGAGTCGAGCGGCTAGGGATGCGCGATTGCGATTAGAAGAAACCGGCGGCAAGGAGACAGAAATGAATGCGAGCGCAACGACAATGCCCTCGGGCGGTCCTATCACGAGGCCTGCGTCGTATCGATGGCTACAGCTATTTCTCGGAATTATCTGCATGGCCATGATTGCCAACCTGCAATATGGGTGGACGCTGTTCGTCAATCCCATTGCGGATAAGTACGGCTGGACCAAGGCGGCCATCCAGCTTGCCTTCACTATCTTCGTCTTGACGGAAACCTGGTTGGTACCGATCGAGGGCTACCTGGTGGACCGTTTTGGCCCGCGTCCGGTTGTCCTCGTTGGCGGAATCCTCTGCGGTATCGGCTGGGTGATGAATTCGATGGCCGATTCGCTCTCGTTCCTGTATGTCGCCGCAGCGTTCAGCGGCGTTGGCGCTGGCGCGGTGTACGGGACCTGCGTCGGCAACGCGGTGAAATGGTTTGCCGACAAGCGGGGCTTGGCCGTTGGACTGACGGCTGCCGGTTTCGGCGCGGGCTCCGCGCTGACCGTCCTGCCGATTTCGGCCCTCATCAAATCCGACGGCTACCAAACGGCATTCCTGTACTTCGGCATCATCCAGGGGCTCGTCGTATTTCTCGTCGCCCTTGGCCTCACCGATCCTCGGCGCGCCACCACCGTGGCTGCGTCGAGCAAGCCAGCAAAGGTTGTGCGCTCCCTCGCCGTGCCGCAGTCCAAGCGCGATTTCACGACGCTGCAAGTACTAGCGCAGCCCTCCTTCTGGCTGCTGTACGTGGCGTTCGTTTGCGTTGCCGCCGGCGGGCTCATGGCCGTTGCCCAGCTTGGCCCGATTGCCAAGGACTTCAAGATTGCCGATGTACCGGTGAGTCTGATCGGACTCACTTTGCCCGCGCTCACCTTTGCTTTGTCCATCGATCGGGTGCTGAACGGGTTGACGCGGCCCTTCTTCGGCTGGGTGTCCGACAACATCGGCCGCGAGAAAACCATGCTCATTGCCTTTTCGCTCGAGGCGGTGGGCATATTCATGCTGTATTCGCTTGGCAACGATCCAGTCGCTTTCGTGATTCTTAGCGGACTCGTATTCTTCGCCTGGGGGGAGATATATAGCTTGTTCCCGTCCACCTGCACGGATACCTTTGGCACCAAGTTTGCGGCAGCCAACGCGGGAGCGCTTTACACCGCGAAGGGAACGGCATCGCTACTGGTGCCATTGTCGAGCGTTTTGACTGCGGCCACCGGAAATTGGCACGCGGCCTTTCTTGTGGCCTCCGCTCTGAACGCGGTTGCAGCGCTGCTGGCCTGGTTCGTCATACGGCCCGTGCGTGCTGCCCAAATCCAGCGCGCCAACGCGTCGGTTGCCGAAAGCACCGGGTAATCTTGCAGCGTGCCTATTGACGCCCTGGGACTATGGCCCGAGTGGACGTGGTATGCGATTGTCGCCGCGGCGATTTTCGCGGCCGTAGTCCACGGTGCGATCGGCTTCGGATTCCCGTTGATTTCCACGCCACTCGTGGCGCTGATCACGGACGTGCGCACCGCGGTGCTGACAACCCTGATTCCGAACCTCGTTCTTAACGTGATCAGCGTCGTGCGGGGCGCGAACTGGGTTGCGACTCTGCAGCAGTATTGGCGGGTTGCCGCCTACGTGCTCCTGGGGACGATCGTCGGGACCTGGGTCCTTTCCTTCGCCGACACGCGGGTTCTGAAGCTGTTGCTGTCCGGTTTGATCATCGTGCACTTGCTGCAGACGCGTATCCGCGGGGTCGACTGGACCCGCCTGCAACGGTTTCCGCGTCTCTCGCCACTGGTGTTCGGTTCGTTGGGGGGATTTTTCGCCGGAACGGTGAATGTCACCGTCCCGCCACTGCTGATCTATTTCTCCTCGCTCGAACTGGCGCCGGTCGTGATGACGCAGGCACTGAACCTGTCGTTTCTCGTGGGCCGTTCCACGCAGGCGCTTGCCCTTGCCGCCTCGGGCCAGCTTGGATCTCCCATCGTGATGCTGAGTCTGCCACTGTGCCTGATCGCCGTGCTGGCTTTGTGGGTAGGCTTTCGGCTGCAGCGCCGCATTCGCCCGGAGACCTTCAACCGTCTCCTGCGCATCGTGCTTTGGACCATGGCTGCGACCCTCGCCGGCCAGGCCGGATCGGGCTACTTGAGTTGAACCTTGCCGCTGTGACTCAGCCGGCTGAGGGTTTCCGCGCAGAGATTGAGATAAGAGGCGAGTTCCTTCTTCGGCAGCACCTCTGAGAACTGGGGTAACTTGCG
>OMSW01000162.1 GCA_900290295.1 Burkholderiales bacterium | reverse complement strand
CTCCGAAACCGGCATAGATTGCGCCTCCTACTACTGCACCGATGCGCTATATCAAACGCTCTCCGAGCTCATCGACGGTGATGTCCTGAATTCCGGCCAGCCGCGGCTCACCGTGGGTGCGGTCAACGTTCGCTCCGGTGCAATGCGATACTTCGACAGCCGAACCGAAACCCTTGGCATCGATCATATTCGGGCCTCCGGCGCACTGCCCCCGGCCTTCGGGGCGGTGCGCATCGACTCCGAACCCTATTGGGATGGCGGCATCTACTCCAACACGCCGATCGAGGCGGTCCTCGACGACCGGCCCCGCCGCGACTCGCTGATCTTCGCGGTGCAGGTCTGGCAGCCCGCCGGCCCGGAGCCGTCGTCGATCTGGCAGGTCATGGCTCGGCAAAAGGACATCCAGTATGCCAGCCGCACCGTGAGCCACTTGGCGCGGCAACGGCAGATTCATCGTCTGCGACACATCATCCGCGAGTTGAGCAAGCATTTGCCACAGGACCAACTCGAGCGCCGCGAGGTGCAGGAACTTACCGCCTATGGTTGCGGCACAACGATGCACGTTTTGCACTTGCAGGCCCCCAGCATCGACGGCGAGAATCACATGAAGGACATCGACTTCACCTCCCAGGGTGTGCAAATGCGATGGAATGCCGGTTACGCAGATGCCCTAGCTGCAATCGAGCGGCGCGCGTGGCTCGAGCGCAGCGATCCGATCGAGGGTATCGTCGAGCATTAAGGAGTCGGACCCCCAACCCGCCGCGGACCCGATCCGTGTCAACTACGCAAGGCTTAATGCAGATCACACCGTTGGATCTGAGGAAACGGGCGAAATGCGGAACTTCTTGGTCGTGGTCTTCTTCGGCGTCGCGCTTGTAGGCTGCGCACACGATGCACACCTGTATCCAGCCAATGATCTGGCCGTTCCCGGCGGTGTGCTCACGGTGCGCTTCACGTCTACCGATTCAGGGCATGGCGAAATCGAGATAACGATGCCCGACCAGGAGACGTTGTGGGCAAATACTCCATCGTTCGGGGCGTAGCGGTGGGGTTCGGTCGCGTTTATGGTGCCGTTTACGGCATCGATGGCCCTGCATCCGTCTCCGGTAGTTCCCAGTCCCATGTCGTTCCCGCCGGGAGTTCTGGTATGGCGGCGCTATTTGGCCCAAAGGGAACCACAATGGAATGCGAGTTTCTCAATGACAACGGCAGTGGCCACGGCAACGGCGCGTGCAAAAGTTCGAAGGGTGCGTTGTATCGGCTGCAGTACTGAGTACCGCCCTTCAATCGGACGCGACTGGCCAGGGATCAGCGCCCGAATACCCGCGCCCGACGACAACTGCGCCAGCCGCTGTGCTGTTCCGAACGTAGACGCAAGAGTACGATCGCCGGTTTTCGGTACCTGGCACGGAGTTGGAAGCGGAACAAAGTCGCGGCCCCGCATGCAGGTTTGCCGGCCCAATAGTGCAGGATCCGACGCGATCGGGCTTAGCATCGGCGCGCGCGCATCTGGACATCACCTTGCGAGGCAAACCTTCGCCGGCAAGCGCCTGATCTGGCCTTGAGCGACGCGCTCGGGAAATCACCATGCCGAGCACATTTCGATCGTTACGCGATGCCATCACCCGGGCAGACATTCGGTCTTGTTTTCTATAGCGGCCGGACCGCGCTGAAAAATGACGGTGGACACGGAGCGCGTACGTATCGACAAATGGCTTTGGGCCGCGCGCTTTTACAAGACGCGCTCGCTCGCGCTCGATGCAATCGGGCTCGGCCGCGTCCGCATCGACGGTCAACGGGTCAAGCCCGCGCGAGTGGTGCGCGTCGGCGAACGCCTGCAGATTGTTCAGGGTGAACAGCGCATCGAGGTGATCGTCCGCGCGCTGGCAGCCGTTCGCGGGCCGGCCACGAGTGCACGGGCGCTATACGATGAGACCGCAGA
>OMSW01000140.1:633-3592 GCA_900290295.1 Burkholderiales bacterium | reverse complement strand
GTCCTGTTGGATCGAAGGAGACTCATCATGAATTGCACACCACGCTTTCGTTTCCTTGACGATGTCTTGTTTCTACTCGCGCTTTTCGTGCCGGTGTCGGTACTGATGGCGGGGTCATTGGCGCTGGCCGCTCTCGGTGCGATGTAGGATTGCCCAGGGTCATATCCATGCATAATGCGCATTCATGGTGCGATCGGCCAAGGTCTCGAGAACGGGGATGGCGCCGCCGCCGGCCAGTGGGCGCCGGCCGGTGCGGCGGCGCCCGATCGGCCTTCTTGCTCTGCGGGGTTTTGAGTCGGCCGCGCGACACCTTTCCTTCACGCTGGCAGCCGATGAATTGCACTTGACCCAATCGGCCATCAGCCGCCAGGTGGCGGCCCTGGAAAGCGACCTCGGCCATCGCCTGTTTGTGCGCAAAACCCGCGCGCTGGCGTTGACCGCGGCGGGCGAGCGCCTGGCGCGCAGTGTGCGGCAGGCATTGAGCGTGGTGGACCGAACGGTCGACGAGATCCGGGGGCAAACCACGGCCCCGCGCGTGGTTCTGACCACCTACCCTTCTTTTGCTTCGCTGTGGCTGGTACCTCGCCTGGCGGCATTTCAACGCGCCCACCCGGACATCGAGCTGCGAATAGACGCTGACGACCGCCGGTTTAACCTGGAGGCCGAGGGCGTCGATATCGCCTTGCGCCGTTGCCCGCCGCAGGACGCACCACCGGGCGCGGTGAGCTTGTGCGATGAAGATCTCACACCGGCCTTGAGCGCGGACTTGCTGAATCGGTTTGGCGGGCGCCTGCATTCGCCGGCGGACCTGCTGCGGCTGCCGCTGATCGAATTGGACGATGATCTGCCGAGCGACACCGCCGCCACCTGGTCGCGCTGGTTCGCCTTCGCCGGCGTCGAGATCGATCCCAATGCGAATACGCCGATCATGGTAGTCACCTACGTCGACCAGTCGATGCAGGCGGCCGCCCGCGGACAGGGCGTGGTGCTGGCGCGCAGGCCGTTTCGAGAGGACATGGTCGCCGGCGGCCAACTTTCGATGCCGTTCCCCGATATCCGCTTGCCGACCGGCTACGGCACCTTTCTGTTCGTCCGTCCAAGCTCGCGCGCTCGCAATGCGGTTGTGCAATTGTGCAGCTGGCTACTCGAGGAGTTCGCGCGCGCGCCCGCGCGCCGGAATTGAACGGCTCGTGTGCATTTGGCGCCGTGGTGCAATTTTCCGCGGGAGCTTCCGATCAAAAAGTCGGCCGCGAACATATGCTCGTAGGCCCAAGCGTCCCGCCTCTTGGATGGGAGTTGACGGCCAGCAGGATGAAAATCCCTGCTACGGCGTTCCGGTAGCCGCATGGTTGCAAGCGTCGCGACCGATCGGATACCTCGGGACGCCCGACGGCGATGCCAATGAGGGGATTTCGAGTTGCGCTTTTCCAGGACAGCCATGCTGTGCTAGCGTACGCATCGATCGCGAAACTCTTCGCACGTCGGGGACAGTGGAATGGCGAAAACAAGACCAACCATCGGGACCGACGGTCTCCCGCTCCCAATCCTGCCGCCAGAACGCGACGCGCGCGTTTGGGCGCGTATGGTGCGCGTCATGTTCTATACCCCCGGCTTCCTGGCACTGCTGCTGATCAAGGCGGGAGAACCGACGAGTTTCGGCATTACGGTCGAGCTGCTAATGCTCTCCAGCGCGGCGGCCATCGTTGGCGGCCTTTTCATAGGTACCCAATCAACGGCTGCCGGCGCCGATCATTCGTCCAAGACCGGCACCTGGAGCGGGGCACTGGTACTCGAGTTGCTTGCCGTGGTGCCGTTCTTGTGTGCGATCCCGGCGCTATTCCATGAACTGGCAAACAGTCACCTGCTGCACGCTACGGCGCCCGGCGCCGTCGACGTCTCGCTGGGCGCCTCCGAGCTGCTGCCGTCGGCAGCGATCCTGCCGTTCCTGCTCTACCAGCTCGCCGGCTTCGGTACCGTGCAGTTCGTCGTGCCAAAACCGGTGAACTGGGCGATCAACATCGGCATTGCCTGCTTGATCACCGCCAGCAATACGGCCAACCGCGAGGGTGCGTACTTCTGGGAACGGAGGTTCGCCGGGATTCTGGTTGTCGCGATGGTGATTACCGTGATCTACGGCGTGCTCCGGCTGCGGCAGATGCAGACGACGTACGACGCGCACTATCCGCCGAAGTCTTCGGAGTAGCCGCCGGAACGGTGGCGCGTCCACAAATATCCGTCCCCGGGAATGCTCTGACCCGGGCGCACGCTTGCTTCAGCTCTTCGCAGGCCCCTTCGCCGCGTGATCCGCCTCGATGCCGAGCTCGTTTGCACCCGTGCCGCCGTGCTTGTCCAGGTCGCGCAGTACGCCCTGGTCGGACAGGTCGAGCGGATGCGAATTTTCCCAGTCATGGTGCGATGTGTGCACCAGACGTTGCACGACGTGAGTGGCGTCGGTCTCGATGGCGAGTTCGCGTCGTGCATCGAAGCTGCCTGGCGAGAGATTGATCGATCCCACGATCGCGCGCTGCTCGTCGGCGAGCAGCATCTTGCCGTGCAATTTCAGGCCCTTAAGCGCGTGAACCTTGGCCCCGACATCGTGCATGATGCGCAGGCCGCCGACGCCTTCGTCCAGCTTGTCCTTGGCGAGAGTATGCGCGGGCCGCGCCATGATATGGACGCGGACCCCGCGGTTGGCGGCGCGCACCAGATGCTCGATGATCACGGTGTCCTGGTAGCGCTCGTTCTGCAACCAGAGGGTTTCCTTCGCCGAGTCGATGAAGGCGGCAATACGCTCACGACCGTTGTTCGGACACCAGATAAGGCGGGATTTTGCGTCGGGCTTGAACTCGGTCTGTTTCCAATCGGCGTCGAAGCACTTGGCCATCTCCGCTATTTCGATCTCGTGGGTGGTCACTACCGCATAGTCGCGCGTTTCCGTGAGATCACGCGTCTCCCAGTT
>OMSW01000140.1:0-623 GCA_900290295.1 Burkholderiales bacterium | reverse complement strand
GTGAGCGCGAAGGCAGGACTGCTGTCGCGGACGTCGATTCCGGCGGCAACCAGCATTTTGCGTGACGACTTATTATCGTCCTCGCCGCTTCGCCGTGCCGGATTGAGCATCAAACGCACGTGCACGCCACGGCGCTGCGCTGCAATCACCGCATCGAGCAAAGTCGGATCGGTGAACAGGAACATCCGGATATCGATCGAGCGCGTCGCGGTCGCGAGCGCATCGAGAATCAGCTTGGGCGTATCGTCGGGCAGAACAATTAGGGTATGAGACATGGTATGTGCGTGCCTGATTGCCAACAGTGCTAGACCACGCGCAGAGACTTTGCCTTGGATTGACGCTGGACGGAATCACTGATCCTTGGACTTGCTCCATGTCGGATCGGGATTAAACAGCGACATCTTCGACACGACGGCCTGCGTGTCCTTGCCCAAATTCTTTTCGTACACCACGCCCTCGTGGTTGCAAATGAAGCTCATGATTCCGGAGGAGCCCCAGCGAGCGGGATACGCGACCAGACCAAAGCCACCGATCATCTTGCCGTTAATGATGTAATCGTATGGGCCGCCGGGGGCGTCCTTGCCCTGGCCCGTGAGGATCTTGTAATAGTAGCCATGGTACGG
>OMSW01000202.1 GCA_900290295.1 Burkholderiales bacterium | reverse complement strand
TCGCGGTCGATCGCCAGCGGCAATGGCGCCGTACGGCGCTGTGCGAAATCGATGCGGCCACTCCGGGTCGGCGGGCGGCAGGCAAGCCGCGCTATGCGGGTGCCGTGACATGGACTCGGCTCGCTTCATCGGTGCGCCGTCGTTGGCCGAAAGCTGATACGCAGCTTAGGCGCTCCTGCAATCCGAACGACCTTGACGCCATCAATCTCAAAATCGCCGGATCCGCATTGCTGCCGAATACGAGCACTCGCGTCCACGTATGCAGAAGGCAGATGGTGCGAAAGGCCGAATATTTCGAAGAGAGGGTCACACCCCGTGACGTCGAAATCGCGAAGGGCAATGCTCTTTTGACGGTAGATAACCGCGGAACATCCGCCCAAGCTGCAGGATCCGCCGAATTGTGACAATGCCGATGTGGTTAGGTTGAATCGAACGTAGCACAAACTGCTGCTCGGATCGATCGATACTGATCGGTGATCCACGACGCCTCGAAAGCTCCCAAGCGTCTGGTCCAGAATTTCGTCGAGGTCATCCGCGCTCACGATCATGTCGGGGCATTTCGGTTCGGCTACGCCGATTGCCGGAAGCGTAAGTGTTCCCAAGACAAGAGTGACGATCTGCGCAAAACGCAGACCGGCGCCTGCCGCCATGGAGCGACGAGTCGCGGTGCATCGTGGGTAACCCATCCCAAGCGATCTTACCCGCACTGCATCGACGCGCCGCTCGATCCGTAAAACGGACGATTCAGGGGCTGAGCGGCAACGTTTAGCGCAGGGCTTATCAAGGCTTTCGTGATGCCTATTTCGCGGACAGAACCACAAAAGCGGCGCGTGCGCCTTCAAAGTGACACAGGGCGAGGCTTCGCCGCCGTCCTCGCGAACGGCAACGCACGGCGCGGGCCGATTGGATTCGCCATTCGTTCACCGTGGGGGACTTGCACCCCTTACCGCCTGCCGGTCCCGCGGCGCACCGGTGAGAAAGCTCGAAAACCGCTGTCAGACGAAAAATCGAATTCACATATCGCTCTTTATTCGGCGATCGAGGCGTCGGGAGGGGTGGGAAGACCACCGAAAATGGCTTAGTGTTCGATTCTTCAACCAGCGTGGTCACCCTTTTGACGTTGGAGCTCGCGCAAAGTCCTCGCAATCGCTCCTCGCCATTGGCGCGCTGTAAGCTGGTGACCGTAGGGAGGATCTAGGGCGCAAACGCACCACGAGGGAGCTTTCATGGGCGAAATCTGCTTACTGACTCCGCGCGAGGCGGAGGCCGTGGTCGAGGAACGCATCGAGCGATTCGGCCTTGGCGTCCTGCCCCGGGTGGAGGTCACCGAACTACCCGATGGGACCTGGCGCGTGCGCTGGGAACATCTTGAAGCCGCCGTCGCGCCAATGACGCGGGAGGTCTGGTGCGCCTGGATCGAGCAAAACGTCGGGTCCTTGGACGCCGGCGACCTGGAAACAACCGAGAGTTAAACGGCTCCGCCCTCTTGCGTTCCTGGTGCCGTTTCGCTCCTCGTCCGTGATTGCGAAGCTGCCGCGTCGACCGCTCCCGGGCGATACTTGGGACCGAATGGGTCACCCGGTTCCCGCCGATAGTGGGCCAACTCCCGACATGCTTGTTGGCTGCGCATTGCATGGCGAGCCACTGCACCCAAGCCAAATCGGGCGCACCACCAGCGCGCCCGATTTGGCGGAAGGAGAAATCGGCAAGCGCGTTACGTTATCGGGCAACAAATGCACCACAACTGCAGTTTTTGCCTCCTAGCAGGATTTTATAGCGTTTGTCCAAGGATTCATCGGGTGCGCGACATGAGCGCAGCAGAACTGAGCCCTAGGCGAGTTTCGTTGTGTTGCCGTGCGTGTGAACGACCAGCTCGTTCGGAAACTCGGCACGATCGAGACCCCCACTGTCGAGCCAGCGGCCAGTTGCCTGCCGAGCAGCGGCGATGAGAGATGCCCCTTGCGAGTAGTCATACGGCGACTGCGCCAACGGACACAGCGGGGGAACGAGGCGCAGCTCTACGCGCTCCGCATAATTTGCGAAGTCACTCCGCAGCTGCCGTGCTCCGAGCAACGAAAACGCGTACATGGCGCGCCCGATGGGATGTCGCGGAATGGCACGCTCTACGCACGTGAATCCGCAGGGAACGACGATGAGTCGTTTTGCACCGAGGCGCACCGCGGTCGAGATCGGCGTTCCGGTCGCCACTACGCCGTCGACCAACGCCTGTCCTTCGATATGGACCGCGGGATAAACGCCCGGTATCGCCGTACTCGCCAGCACCGCGTCAATAACGTCGCCAGCGGAAAGCAAGACCTCCTTTCCCGTCCGCTGCTCAGCGGCCACCACGTGCAAAGGAACCCGCGTCGCCTCGAAGTGCCGATACGGGAGTTCCCGCTCGAGAAGGCGCCGTACACCTTCCGAGTGCACGATATGACCGCGAAGCCCAACGAGGCCAAGCAAGGACCCCCAAGAAAGTCCAAGAACGTCCCGGGTGCGCACCCTCGTCCA
>OMSW01000042.1 GCA_900290295.1 Burkholderiales bacterium | reverse complement strand
CGTCAGCAGCAGCGTAAGGGTGTTGAAAGTGGATTTTTCCACTGTGATGTTGAAGCGATTAAAGAGCTCATCGCGCAGCTCGTCGACGGTCATGCCGCAGGCCGAGATATCGACGGTAATCTTTGTCGGATCGAGCAGGATCCGGTCGCCCTTGACCTCCTCGGGCAGCAGTTCGTCGAGCGTAAGGGCGTGAAAGGCGCCGGTCGAGTCGATCTGTTGGCGCAGTTCGGCGGCCAGCGACAGCGTGCGCTGCAGCAGCTTGTAGCCCTCCATCACCGCCTGCCGCCGACCGACATCTAGGCTGGCGATCATGCCGTACATCGGGCTGGTCGATGTGTGCATGTTGAAATTCTCGCGGAAGCTGTGCTCGTTCAGGTCCGGGTCGTTGACGTGGATGAGCGCGCCCTGGGAAAACGCCGACAGCGTCTTGTGCGCGGACTGCGTTACGTAGTCGGCCCCGGCCTCCAGCGCCGTCGGTCGCAGCTCGGGATGAAAGCGGGCGTGGCTGTACCAGGCTTCATCGATCAGCACCTTGATGTTGCGTGCGTGGGCGGCATCGACAATGGGCTGCAGGTCGTAGCGCAGGCCGTCGTAGGTGCAGGAGGTGAGCACCAGCACGCGGGCATCGGGGTGCTGATCGACGGCGCGCAGTATGGTGGCCTTGGGCACCGGTCCGAAGATGCCGTACTGGCGGTTCACACTCGAATCCAGGTATATCGGACGGGCGCCGGAGAGCACGACGCCGTGGTGGATCGATTTGTGGCAATTGCGGTCCAGGAGCAGCGTTTCACCGGGCGTGATCAGCGTCTGCAAAATCACCTTGTTGGCGGTCGATGTGCCGTTGGTCGCAAAGAGCGTGCGCCGGGCGCCGAACGCCTTGGCCGCCATCTGCTGCGCGTCGGCCACCACGCCGATCGGATCCATCAGCGAATCGAGTGTCTTGACCGACACCGAAAGGTCGGTGGTGAAGACGTTCTCGCCCATGAATTGGTAGAAGTCGTCGACCCAGGGGCTGCCGCGCAAGGCATCGCCGCTAAAGTGCCCCGGCGTGTGCCAGGCATCCTTGGCGGAGGCAACGTACGATCGAAGGGCATCGAAAAAAGGTGTGCGGGCGCGCTCGGCAATCTGGGCATTGAGAATCCGGAACATGCCACGGTAATCGTGCTCCTCCCGGTAGAAGTAGCCATGCACGGCCTCGGCAAACAGGGTATCGACAAGCTGGTCCGCCTTGGCTTTTTCGATCAGTACGTAGATCTCCAGCTCGGGGCGCAGGGCCGAGATCCGCTGCACGAGGTTGCGCGTACGGCCCCGATCGGCGCCATGCACGGCGGCAGTGCTCCTGCGCGCTGCCGGCCGGCCGCCCGGAGCGCGCAGCCTTGCGGTTTGCTTGGCCTGCGCTGGGCCGGGCTTGTGCGGGGCCGGCTCGGTTATCGCGGCCAGCTTGTCATCGACGATGACCAGCTGCACGTCACCGTCGTCCTGGATGCGCTGCAGGCCCTCGGCGCCGGTGAGCGCGCCGGCGAAGGAAATGCCGAAGGGATTGTCGAGCGAGCGCGCGGCGGCGTTAAGGCCTTTGAGCAGTTCCTTGAGTATGAGCGGGTCGTCGTTGATGACAACGACCTTGGAGGACGGCTTGGGCATGCGCGGTAGGGGTTGGCGCGCGAGGCTGGCAGATGCTGCTCTTGTCCGTGGCCGACGCGCTCGATGTGGCAGCGTCAATGCCCCTGGTTGCTTCTTGACATTGCGCGGCGGGCCCAATACGGCCGGGTCGCACAACGCCAGGCCAGCGTCAGGCCATCGCCTTGACGGCCGCCGCCAATCGGCTCTTGTTGCGCGCGGCGGCGTTCTTGTGCACCAGCTTCTTGTCGGCGATCGAATCGATCACGCTGGTCGAGCGCCGAAATGCCTCGACCGCCGCGGCCTTGTCACCGGCGGCAACGGCCTTGCGGACCGTCTTGATCGCCGAGCGCAGGCGCGAACGCTGCGCCGAACCCTGCGCGTTGCGCGCGCGCGCCTGCAGCGCGCGCTTTTTTGCCTGTTTGGTATTTGCCATGCCCAAATCCTCTCACGCTGGTTCTTGCGGCCGCTACGTTGCCCGTCGCCCGTCGGAGCGCACCGGAGTCCACGGGCTTTTGGGTATTGCTTTACGAACGCAGCAAAGCTTTAAACTATAACAGAATGACGCCATCAAAACCAATGCAGCGACCGCATCCGCGGTGTGGCATCTCCCCTCGGTGAACCTGCTTCGAGCTGCCGCCCGGGTCAGCGGCCTCACGATGCTCTCGCGGATCAGTGGCCTGCTGCGCGACCTGCTGATCGCCCGATTCTTCGGTGCCGGTATCGAGATGGACGCCTTCACGGTGGCGTTTCGCATTCCCAATCTGCTGCGTCGCCTGTTCGCCGAGGGCGCATTTGCGCAGGCCTTCGTGCCCATATTTTCGGAAGTCAAGATTCGCCAGGGGCCGGAGCGCACCCGCGTCCTGCTCTCCCACGTCGCCTCGGCGCTGTTCTGGGTGTTGCTGGCCGTCTCGATCCTCGGAGTCGCCGGCGCGCCACTGCTGGTGGCGGCAATCGCCACCGGCTTTCGTCACTCGCCAGCATTTGACCTGGCGACCCTGCTCACGCGTTGGATGTTCCCGTACATACTCTTCATGTCGTTGATCGCCTGCTCCGGTGGCGTGCTCAACGCCTTTGGGCGCTTCGCGATTCCCGCCTTTACTCCGGTCTTGCTCAACGTCTCGATGATCGCACTGACGCTGCTCGTCGGACGCAGCCTGGAGCCACCCATCCTGGTGCTGGCCATTGCGGTCGTGCTGGGGGGCGTTTTGCAGCTGTCGATCCAGGTCCCGGCGCTTTTGCGCCTGGGCATGTTGCCGCGCTTATCGAGCGTGCGTGCAGCCTTTGCCGATGCGGGCGTGCGACGCATCCTGCGCCAGATGCTGCCGGCGGTGTTTGCGGTTTCGGTTGCCCAGCTAAGCCTGATCATCAACACCAACATTGCCTCGCACCTGGGGACCGGAAGCAATTCCTGGCTCTATTACGCCGATCGGCTGATGGAACTGCCGACCGCGCTACTGGGTGTAGCCATTGGCACGGTGCTGTTGCCGACCCTGTCGACGGCGCACGCCGCCGGCGACCGGGAGCATTACCGCAAACTGCTCGATTGGGGCCTGCGTCTGACCTGCCTGCTCGCCTTGCCCGCTGCCCTGGGCCTTGCCGTCCTTGCCGATGGGCTCATCGGGGCCTTGTTTCAGGGCGGGCGTTTCAGCGCCTATGACGTGGCGCAATCGGCAGCGGCGCTGCGCGGCTACGCGCTGGGCCTGCTCGGCCTGATCGGCGTGAAGATCCTGGCGCCGGGCTTTTACGCCCGCCAAGATATCCGCACCCCGGTGCGAATCGGGGTGATGGTGCTGGCCGCGACGCAGCTGGCCAACCTGGCCCTGGTGCCCTGGCTCGCAACGGCGGCGCTCGCCTGGTCGATCGGAATCGGGGCCTTGTTCAATTGCCTCTTGCTGTTGCGTGGCTTGCATAAGCGGCAGATCTATTCACCCGGGCCCGAATGGCGCAGCTTCGGACTTCGGCTGGCAATCGCCTTGGCGGGCTTGACGCTGGCCCTGATCTGGATCGAGCAGCATTACGCGTACGCAAGCGTGGCGCCGGTGGGGGCGCTGGGCCGCATTGCGTGGCTGCTTGCGGCGGTCGGCGGGGCCGCGGCCGTGTATGCGGCCTTGCTTTGGCTGATCGGATTTCGGCCGCGCGATTTCGTGTTGCGGACACGAGAGGCGGCAGTCTGAGCGATCGATCGCCGCGCGCGGGGTCGCTTGCACGAACCCGCTGCTCACCCGGACTGCTAGCGGGCGAGCTCAGCCGATCTGACGCAGCAAGGTCTGCGCGTCGCTCACCGCCAGCTTTCCGCCGTTCTCGACATTGAGCAGTTTGACAACGCCGTCGTCCACCAGCACCGAGAAGCGCTGACAACGCAGGCCCAGGCCGCCGGCATTTAAGTCGTACTCCAGGCCCAGCGAGCGCGTGTAGGTGCCCGAGCCATCGGCCATCATGCGGATCTTGCCGGCGACCTTTTGGTCGCGGCCCCAGGCACCCATGACGAACACATCGTTGACGGCAAAGCACCAGATCTCGTCTACCCCCTTGCGGCGCAGTGCGTCAAAATTTTCCAAGTACCCCGGAAGGTGCCGCTCCGAGCACGTCGGCGTGAAGGCGCCGGGAACGCCGAAAATTGCGATCTTTTTCCCGCGCGTCAGGTCTTGAACGGAAAAGGTATTGGCTCCGATCGAGCACCCCGCCGTCTCGATTTCAATGAACTCCTTCACCTTGCCTTCTGGCAGTTTGTCGCCCACTTTAATCGTCATCTTCTGCTCCCTCGACGTTACGCGCCGTGCCTGCGCAAGTCTACGCGCGCCTACCCGCTCGCCGCGCCAGCGCCGGCTGCGGCACGGCTGACCGAAAAGATGCGTCCGGCCGTTTGCTCCCGCCACGCCCGCGCCGCTGCGCTGCGTGCGGGCGCATTCTAGGAAGACTTCGGTAGTTTTGGCCAAGCGTTTTCTGCGGTTCCCAGGGCGCCCGAAGGAGCCGGCGGCAGGCGGGCCGGCAGCGCCAGGAGCCGGCGCATGTGACCGGCGGAGCCGGGCGGCTTTTCTTACCCAATTCCGGCGATCAGTCGCATCTAAGTGACGGCAATCTCCCCGAATAACCATTGGTTTGAAAGGCCCACGCTCGTCTTAGCATGGTGCGCGAATCGGGTACTTGGACGCACGCGGGCGTGAACGTAACGCCGGACGGAGCCGATCACCATTGGACGATGGTGCCGGGCGTGCCTTGTGCAAGCTACGCGCAATCTGGGCGCGGTGAACTCGCGTTTCTTGGTTGATTCGATGAAGATCTGGCACCTCAAGGCGTTTCGCAGTGCGATCGGTCTGCGCATGATGGGGCAGTTCGTGGCGCTGGCATTGGTGCCGATCGTGGTGTTTGCCGCGGTGCTGTATTCGCAGTCGGCACTGACGCAATCGATGCTCGAAACGCTCCAGGCCGTGGCCATCGTTGCCACCGTCCTTGCCGTGGCGCTGGGCGCCAGGCAAAGTGAAATGATCGTACGCCGCCTCGATCAACTGATGTTGTCGACGCGCCGCATTGCCAAACAGGACTTTTCCGTCAGCGTTCCCGTCCGGGGCAGCGATGAGGTCGCGCAGCTCACGCGCGCCTTCAACGAAATGGCACGCAATCTCGGGACGAGCCTGGCGGTGCAGGGCATTTTGGCGCAGATGGACGACGCAATACTGACCAAGCTCGATGTCGGCGCCTTGATCCGCAGCGCGCTGCGCTGCCTGCGGCATGTGACGCAGGCCGACGTCGTCGTGCTGGGCATGTTCGAATCGGATGCCACCGACGCGCTACGGCTTTTCGTCATGCGCAGCGGCGATCGCAACCATATCGAAAGCGCAAAGGTCGAGATGAGTGCCGACCTCAAGCGGCGCATTCCCCTGACCCCGACGAACAAGACCGCGCCGGAGTCGCCGTTCCCGACCGAATTCGAACAGCGCCTGCTCAAGGACAGCAGCGTCGGTCATTTTTTCGCTCTGCCGATCTCCCGCGGCAGCCGCGCTTGGGGGGTCCTGGTTTCGTGCCACAAGGCCCCCGCGCAGCTGTCCAGCTCGCAGATCAATATGCTTGCCGGCGTATCGAACCGCCTCATAGCCGGATTCAGCGGCGCCGAGCGCGACCAGAAACTGCACTCGCTCGCATATGTCGATCCGCTCACCGGCCTGCCCAACCGCGTTGCCATGCAGTCGCTGCTCGCCGACGAGCTGGCCAAGGCGCAGCGCGGCAAGACCATGGCGGCCATCTTGTTCATCGATCTGGATCGGTTCAAGCAGGCAAACGATACGCATGGCCATGCCTTCGGCGACCGTTTGCTGGTGCAGGCGGCCAATCGAATCCGCAATCATGTGCGCGAGGATGACGTGGTCGCCCGCATCGGCGGAGACGAATTCACCGTGATCCTGTCCGACGTCAAGACGCCGCGTGAGGCCGCCTCGGCGGCCCGCAAGCTGATCCAATCGCTGTCGCGCCGCTTCGAAGTCGACGGCCAGACGATCTACACGGGCGCGAGCGTGGGTATCGCCATGTATCCCGACGATGGCCAGCGCGGCCCCGAGCTGCTCAAGATGGCCGATACCGCCATGTACCGAGCCAAGAGCGCGGGCCGCAGCCGCTTTGCCTTCTACGAAGAACCCATGAACGCCGAGAGCAAGCGCCGCTCGCTGCTCGACGGCGAACTGCGCAATGCGCTCGAACGCCGCGAACTCGTGCTGCACTACCAGCCGCAGATCGATCTGAAGACGGGCGCTCTTTGCGGGGTCGAGGCCTTGGTGCGCTGGCGCCATCCGAGTCGCGGGCTGCTCTATCCCCGGGACTTCATCGAATACGCCGAGGAGATCGGCTTGATTCCCGAAATCGGCGCCTGGGTAATGCGGGAAGCCTGCCTGCAGTACAAGCGCTGGTGCGAAGAGGGTGTGCGCGTGCCGCGCGTCTCGGTAAATGTTTCCAACGGCCAGCTGCCGCGCAGCAACTTCATTCCCACGGTGCGACAGCTCATCGAATCGACCAATATGCCTGCGGGCGCGCTCGAGATCGAAGTGACCGAATCGATGTTGGTCGAGGGGGGCAAGCCCGCGATCGAGGCCTTGAACCGACTTGCGGCCGACGGGGTGCTGATCGCCATCGACGACTTTGGTACCGGGTATTCCTCGTTTAGCTATTTGAAGACGATGCCCGCCCGGGTCTTGAAGCTCGACATGAGCTTCCTGGTCGATGCCAGCGCGGACAACGATGCCGGCAAAATCGTCGCTGCCATCATCAACATGGCGCACGCGCTGCAAAAGGAAGTCGTTGCCGAGGGCATCGAGCGCGTGGACCAGCTCAAATTGCTAAAGACCCTGGGCTGCGAGCGCGGCCAGGGTTACCTGTTCGGCAAGGCGGTCGACGCGGACCATATTTCGCGCACGTACGGAAAGGTCCAAGAGCAAGGCGCGCCGGTGGATGCTG
>OMSW01000084.1 GCA_900290295.1 Burkholderiales bacterium | reverse complement strand
CCTTGCCGTCGGCGATGCGTAGCGCCGTCTCGAACGACTCGGCCAGGCGCGACCGCGAGAGCGGACTGACGCGCAGACGGTCGACCACGACATCGATGCTGTGGGCCTCGCCATGCTCAAGCGCCGGCAGCTGATCGGCCTCGAAGACTACGCCGTCGACACGAAACCGCACGAATCCGCGGGTGCGCAGATCGTCGAACAGTTCGGCGAACCGGCCTTTGCCAGCCTCGAGCACCGGCGCAAGCACGACAATCGAGGCTCCTTCAGGCCGCCCCATCGCGGCGTCGACCATCTGCGCCACGCTGTGCGCACCGAGCGCCAGGTCCGGATGATCCGGGCAATGTGGCTGGCCCGCGCGCGCGAACAAGAGCCGCAGATAGTCGTGGATCTCGGTGACCGTCCCAACCGTGGAGCGCGGATTGGCCCCGGCGCTGCGCTGCTGAATTGCGATCGCGGGCGAAAGGCCCTCGATTTGATCGACGTCGGGCTTTCCCATCATCTGGAGAAACTGCCGCGCGTACGACGATAGCGACTCGACGTACCGGCGTTGGCCTTCGGCATACAGGGTGTCAAAGGCAAGCGAACTCTTGCCGGACCCGGACAGACCCGTTACCACGATGAGGCGATTTCGCGGCAGATCGAGGTCGATGTTGCGCAGGTTGTGGGTGCGCGCGCCGCGCACGCGAATCTGATCCATCGGCATCAAGGCCTTGGGCAATAGCGGCCGGTACGGCCGATTCATGAACGCCCCGCGTCTCCGGGCGGCCGTTGTCGCCAGCCAGGTCCGGCTGGCGCAGCCGCCCCCGGCCTACTCGTCTTGGCCGGGGGCGGCCGCCGTACCTTGCCCGGGGGTGGAAGGATCGTCGAAGCGCTCCGCGCGCCGCGCGCCGCGCCCCAGCTCTACGCCCAGTTGCTTGAGTTTGCGATACAGGTGCGTACGCTCAAGACCGGCACGGTCGGCCACACGGGTCATGCTGTAACTTTCCTTCGACAGCTGGTATTCGAAATAGACGCGTTCGAATTGGTCCCGTGCCTCGCGCAGCGGCTGGTCAAGATTGATCGACAGCGACTGCGCGGTCGGCGCGCTGGTTTCGCGTACGACCGGCTCGCCCGAAGCCGGGCGCGTGCGCAGCGACGGTGGCTCCTCGCCACCGGGGCCGCCCGAGGGCACGTTTCGTGGACCGCGCAGCCGCTGGCCGTGTTCAAGTCCGGTGCGAACCGCCCCCAGCAGGCGCGCGAGCGCAATCGGCTTCTCCAGGAAGTCCAGGGCGCCGAGGCGCGTGGCCTCGCCCGCGGTCTCTAGCGTCGCGTGCCCGGACATCATGATGACCGGGGCGGTCAGCTGGCCGCCTGCCACCCATTCCTTGAGCAGCGTCACCCCGTCCGTATCGGGCATCCAGATATCCAGCAGAATCAGATCCGGGGTTGACTGCCGGCGCAAGGCGCGCGCACTCGCGGCGCTTTCCGCCGTCGTTACGACATGCCCCTCGTCGGCAAGGATTTCCGAGAGCAATTCGCGTATTCCGATTTCGTCGTCGACAACCAGTATGTTTGCCATGTGTACTTCGAGTGCGTCAAAGGGCATCAGCGGCTGGCGATAGGGACCGGGCCAAACGATGCAAAACAATCGTCACGGTTGCGCCGGACGCGCCTTCGCGATTGACGATCTCTATCCTGCCGTCGTGTTCGTCAATGATCTTCTTTACCAGAGCCAATCCGAGCCCCGTACCGCGCGGTTTCGTCGTGATGTACGGTTCGAACGCCCGCCTAAGTATATTCGCCGGGAAGCCAGGGCCGTTGTCCTCGACCGAAAGTCGCACCGCACGCGACGCAGTAACCGTGCCGCCGCGCCCGGGGTGCTCGATCGCGACCAGCTCCGTGCGCACAACCACCAGTCCGCCACGAGGGGGCTGACCTCGCGCACCGGGGTCGGCCTGTGCCCCGGAAATCGACTCCATCGCGTTGCCGACGAGATTATGAATCACTTGACGAATCTGCCCCGCATCGGCCTCGAGCAGCGGCAGGCCCGGCGCCAGGCGCAGGTCCACCCGAATGGCCGTGTCCTCTCCAGCGCCTCGGCTCGCGCCAGACGCCGCCGCTCCGCCGTCGGCACCGTACAGTGCGCCGATCTCCTCGACGAGGGCGTTAAGATCTAATGGCGCTGGACGGGCTGCGGGCAGACGCGCGTAGTCGCGAAACTCGTCGACCATCCGCTTCAACGCCGCCACCTGGTTGACGATCGTCGAGGTGCCACGTTCGAGCACCTGCAACTGCTCTTGGCTCAGCGCGGGCCCGAGCTTCATGCGCAGGCGTTCGGCCGCCAGCTGGATCGGCGTCAGCGGATTCTTGATCTCGTGGGCAAGGCGTCGCGCGACTTCGCCCCAGGCAACGGCGCGCTGCGCCGAAATGACCTGCGTGATGTCGTCGAAGACAACGACATAGCCGAGACCATCCTCCAGGGGCAGGCGCGAGCCGCGCACCAGCAATGCCAGCGGTTCGGTGCCGGCGGCAGAGCCGGCCCGGTTCAGCTGCATCTGCTGCTGCCAGGAATCCTTCGGGGCCGCCACCAGCGCCTGGTCGCGAAACGCGGCCGACAATTGCTGGGCCAACTGCGGCATTTGTTCCTGCAGCGAGGAACCAGCGCGGGTTGCCAGCGGAACGCCGAGTATCCGCCCAGCACCGTAATTGGCGGTAACAATGGCGAAATTCTGGTCGAGGACGATAACGCCCGCGGACAAGTTGGCGAGCAGCCGCTCGAGGTAAGCGCGCGCGGTTTCCAACTGGCGCGAATGCGTTTCAACGGCATCGCGTGCCTCGGCCAGCTGGCGCGTCATCGCATTGAAGGACTGCGGCAACAGGTTGAGTTCGTCGTTGCCGCGGAACTCACGGACCGGGCGAAAGTCCCCCTCTGCCACCGCCTTGGTGCCGGCTGCCAACTCTACCAACGGGGCTGTCATCGATCCGGCCAGCAACACGCCGGAGGCGATCGCGGCAAAGACCGCCAACAGCAGGGTCAGCGTAAGGGTAAGGCGGTAAATGGTCTGCAGTCCGCCACGGGCTAGCGACAACTGCTGGTACTCGCCATAGCCGGTCTGCAGGGCTTGGGCATTGGCGGCCACCGCCGTGGCCACGGTCTGCGTCAATTGCAGGAAGTGCGGTTCCTCGATGCGTATCTGGCTTGCACCGGGCAGGCGCAGCGCCGGGCCGGCATGCGGCAGGGAATCGGCGAGCGAGCTTGCGCCGAAACTCCGAGCATTTGAGCTCAGCGGAATCGGGACGATCGCGCGCGTACGCAACCCGCTCACCGGCTCGACCGCCAGTTCGTCGCCTTCAATGAGCGCGTAACCCCCGGCAGCCAGGGTGGTACGCAGCATGCTCGGGCTGGGCAGGGGCGGGGTAAGAACAAATCCGGGGGCGCTGCTCGACCAGACCAG
>OMSW01000028.1 GCA_900290295.1 Burkholderiales bacterium | reverse complement strand
GCGATTGCTGCCCGGCGCGCTGGCCGCCGCTGTGGTCGCGCTGGGCTTTTGGGTCGTTGCGAACACGGAATGGGTCGGGATCGACATCCCCCGCCCAGCGAGCGGCCGGGCTGCGGGCGATCCCATGTACGCGTTGCAACACATCCTTCAGGGCATCGGCGCGAGCACCGTTCGACGCGACAGCCTTACCGAGCTGCCGCCGCCCGGCGCAACGCTCGTGCTCAACGCCTGGATCTGGAGGGTGTTTCCCGAACAGGACCGGGCGTTGCGCCGCTGGGTCGAACAGGGCGGACACCTGGTTATCGGGGCCTGGTTGATCTTCGGGCGCCGCGATGACGCCGCAGACTGGATACCCGTCGAACTGGCCCGGCGAGTCGTTACGCAGGAGCCGCCCACTGCGGAGCCGCAGCCGGAGCAGCCGAAGCGGGCTCCGGGCGCGGGCGTGCCGCTCACGAAGGAGCCCTGCCGCCAGCTTGCCGAGCCTGCCGGGGTGACCCCTGCGTATTCCGGGGACGGTGCCGCGGACGGCGGTGCGCGCAGCTTGGAACTGTGCGCGCTCGGTCCGACGCCACTAGCTGCAAGGCAGGCGCCCCTGTGGGCGCTCGAAGGCGACGGCGGCATCGAATTGGTGCGCGTGGCCGTCGGCTCCGGTAGCGTTACGGTTGTGCCGGCCTGGAGCATTTTCGAGAATCGCCGCATCCTCCAGGGCGACGATGCCCTCATCGCCGTAGCGGCACTTCAGGCCCGGCCCGGCGCGAAGGTCTGGCTCGTCTCCGGCAACGGGGAAGGCGGGATGCTCGCATGGCTTTGGCGCCGGGGCTCGATTGCGGTGGAACTGGGGCTGCTCGCGCTGGCCATTTGGCTCTGGCGTGCTGGCGTGCGTTTCGGCCCGATGCAGGCAAGCTCGTCGTCGGCACGCCGCTCGATGAACGAGCAAATCGCCGGAACGGCAATTTTCCTTTGGCGTTGCAGCCCCGGCGCGCTGCACGCAGCGCAGCTTCGAGCGCTCGACGAGGTCGCCACCTTGCAGCTGCGAGACTATGCGCGCCTGGATCGTCACGGCCGCGCCGCGGCGATCTCGAAGTCAACCGGGCTCGACGTCGCAGCGGTCACGAAAGCCGTCGATTTCGGCGCTGCGCCCAGCGCTCGTGCACTGCCTCGTATGCTGGCGGTGTTGGAGATGGCACGACGCAGCTTGCTCGAGCGAGCCGGGGCGCAACGCGCCGCCGTCCATCTTGATCGGACGGCGCACCGGTTCGAGTCTCACACGGAAGGAGCATGAATGAGCATCAGCCCGGAGGATCTCGCGCGGGCGAGGCACGTGCTGCAGGCGCTACGGCTTGAGTTGGCCAAGGCGGTCGTCGGCCAGCGCGACGCCGTCGACCAGACCCTGGCGGCATTCGTGGCCTCCGGTCACGTGCTGATTGAGGGCGTGCCGGGACTGGGCAAGACCCTGCTGGCGCGCGCCCTTGCCAAGGCAATGACGCTGGGCTTCGCCCGCGTGCAATTCACGCCCGACCTTATGCCATCCGACATCACCGGCTACACCGTGCTCGATCGTGATGTGCCCGGCCAGGGCCCGACCTCGCTGAGCGCCCTGCGCGTCATCCGCGGTCCCGTCTTCACGAACCTGCTGCTCGCCGACGAGGTCAATCGTGCGCCGGCCAAGACGCAAAGCGCGCTTTTGGAGGTGATGCAGGAGTACCAGGTCACGCTCGAGGGCCGCACCCTTGCATTGCCCAGGCCCTTCATCGTGATCGGGACCCAGAATCCTATTGAAACGGAGGGCACCTATCCGCTGCCGGAGGCGCAGTTGGACCGCTTCCTGGTCAAG
>OMSW01000272.1 GCA_900290295.1 Burkholderiales bacterium | reverse complement strand
CCTGCATATAGTCGTAGGCTCCCGGGACCAGCGATGGTGGCCCTTTCACGCCGAGTTCTATGTGACGCCGCGCCAGCCGCCCGTCGGAGCCATCGCCGACGGAGGGCAGGCTGAAAGTGCGTACGCCGGAAAAGCGCGATTCGATGTCTTGCATGAGGGGCACGATCGCTGACTCCGGCGTGCCATAGAGCAGCAATGAGCGCTCGAGCTGCGGCGTGCTATGGAAATGCTCGCGGTATTCGGACTCCAGTACCCACTCGATCATCGGCCAGGCCATTACCGGGAACCCCGGTAGGAAGTAGTGCCGCGCGACGGCGAACCCGGGTATGTGGTTATAGGAATTGGGAACCAGGCGCGCGCCGCGCGGGAATTCGCCCATTAGCAGCAGACGTTGGCCCAGGGGTGTGGAAAGGTCATGCACGCCGCGCTTGGCCACCTCGCGCGCGATTTCGTTCCTGGCCTCCGGATGCAACTGCAGATCGGTGTCCAGCGCGGCGGCAGCGGCCTGGCGCGTGTGATCGTCCGGGGTGGCTCCGATACCGCCGCAACTAAATACCACGTCGTTCGTGCCAAAACTTTGCCGGAACGCCCGTTCCAGCGCGCAGCGATCATCGGGAAGGAACTGTGCCCACGCAAGGGACAAGCCGCGCTGCCGAAGAATCGCGATGACATGGGCAAGATGGCGGTCGCTGCGTCTGCCGGACAGGATCTCATCGCCAATGACATACAGTCCAAATCGCGTCAATCGCCCCTCCCTCTCGCTCGGCGCGCGAACGCCGCTGTACGGTGATTCGGCAATCGCACCCGCGTCCCGTCATCGGGCTAACGCAGCGGGCCTGGCAAATCGATTCGCGCTCATATTACTGTCATCCGACACTCTGGGGACCCGCGCGGGCTCGCCCGCGAGTCGACTCGGCCGCGCCGGGCTGAGCGACCGAAGCCGCTGATTTATCGCCTCATCCGGTCGCAAATCGTGCGCTTGGCGTGGCAGAGCCCATGAATGCAAGCAAATTTCCATCGGTGTTACGGTTTGTTACAGCTAGGCCGATCGGCCGACTCAATGGCTTTTGGACCACGCCGTAACTCCCGTGGCCGGATGCAAAAACGGTCACCTTCGGCCGAGAGCTTGGCAGCCGAGTTCTGCAATACAAAGAAAATCCCTGGCGCAACGGTCATAAGGAATCGCAATGAGCATGCAAGGCATCTTCTCCAACACGGCCTGGTATCTACAGCAAAGCGCTTACGCGCAAAGCGGGACCGGCACGCAGAGCNNACGACCACCATCGGGTCAACGAGCACGCCCGCGAGCACGCCCGCGAGCACGTCAACAAGCAGCCCGAACACGCCCGCAATAACATCGACAGGCTCAACGAGCACGTCGACTGGCGCAAGCGTTTCCGCCGTAACCACCTCGGCCAGCTCGGACGCGAATTCGGTGGCCGCTGCCCTCAACGCCGTACACGCCTTCCTCGACGACCTATTCTCCGCTTTGAACTCGACCACATCAAACACCGGCACGAGCGCTACGGACACTAGCGTGCAAGACAGCGGCAGCGATCCAGATGGTCGCGGCCATGGACACCATCACCACGATCACCGGGTCGATGGGGGCAGCAACGCGGCCGCTGCGCAGGCCCCGCAAAACTCGCTCCCTAGCGCCGGGGCCTCGCCCGCCGGTTCTTCGTCCAGCGCTAGAACCGGCAGCAATTCCTCGGCCGTACCGAGCACCACGTCGGCCGCTGCAGCCGGCGGCACGACAACCGCGCCGAGCACAACGGCAAATAGCGCCACAACCGCTGCAACCACGACCGTCCGCGTAACCGGCAGTGGTCGACATCATCACAACCATCAGCAACTCGAAAACGCCTATAACAATGGCAGCCGCAGCATCGCGCAGAAACTGCAGAGCTTGCTCTCGAGCCTGAGTACATCGCCCGCCAGCACCTCGTCCAGCGCCNNCCAGCGCCGCATCGACCGCCCCGACCGTCACGGGGAACAGCACGAGCCCTGCCAGCACCACCGCAGCGGCGACGAACAGCGTCTTGTCCAAGCTACAGCAGGACTTTCAAGCCATGGTCAGTGCGCTGGATCCGTCGGCCAGCAACTCGCTCAGCGGCACTCCGACGCTGAGCGCGTTCCTGCAGACGCTGGCCTCGGACTTGGGCGCCAGTTCCAGCACCACTACGTCCTCGGTTGTGCAGGCCGGAGTGCTGGTCAACACCTCGGCCTGAGTCGCAACCGGCCTCGCAATCCCCGCGCTGCAGGCTGGCCCAGATCCTTTAGCCAGTTGGACTGGCACCCGAACGCAGGACCGCGTTACCCTGAATTGGCCCGGTTCGCGCATCGAGTCATGCGATTCTTTGCGCCTGGGGCCGCCGGGACTGCGTATCAATCATCGGCCTACTTCTCGTGCAGACCACCTTTGCCCACTCCTTTTTTTCTCGGCCGCCGAAGCAGCCTCCCACGTGCTCCGGGGATGCCACGCACGCGTAGCGCCGCCGGCAAGAAGCTCAAGCATGCGCTGCGCGAGGCCTGATCGGCCAGCAAGCCGGGTTGAGCGCACTCAGGGCAGGCCGGCGTGGGGGCACTCCACGCGAACGAACTCGATGCGGCCTTGCTGGGCCTGGGCATGCGCCGGACCTATTCCGGACGCGGTGCAAATGAACAGCGTGCAGCCGTCCTCGCCGCCCAGCATGCAGGCATAGGCGTGGCGCTGGCCGGTTGAGACCGTCTGCACGACGCCCTGGCCTTGGCGCACGCGCAGTACGGCGTGCCCGCGTGCATCGGCTACCCAGATTGCGCCCTCGGCATCCAGACACAGGCCGTCGGGGTAGGCGCCGTCCAGTTCGGCAAAGGCGCGCCGGCGCGACAAGCGGCCCAGATCATCCACGTCGAAGGCCGTCAGTCGATGGGCGTGGGTTTCGGCCACGATCAGCGTCCGGCCATCGGGCGTGAGCGCCATGCCATTGGGGAACATCAGGTCCTCGGCCGCGCGGTGCACCGAGCCGTCGGTATCGACGCGCACCAGGCAGGTGGTGCGCGGGCTTTCCCTGGCGTAGAGGTCGAAGCCGAAATTGCCGACGTACGCTCGCCCCTTGGGATCCACCAACAAGTCGTTGCAGGGGCCAGCGGCGAAAGCGGACAGGTCGGCCACCTCGTGCAGCGTCTGGCCTTCCCGTCTTAGCAGTCGCTGGTCACGCATGGAAACAACCAGCAGGCTGCCATCCGGCCGCCACCCCAGTCCGCTGGGACGCCCCGGCACCTGCGCTTCCTCGCGCCGGTCCCCTGCCAGCGAGCAGCTGTAGACGCGCTCGTCGAAGAAATCAGAGAACCACAATCGCCCTTCGCGCCAGCGCGGCGCCTCCGCGAACTTCAGACCGTCGATGAGCGTCGCGAGCGCGGTCCGCAGGGATTCGTTCGACATGACCACACCTCCTGCCGGTCAGGGTTTCAACGCACAATCTTGCCAACGGTCCATAAGGAGGCCCAAATCTTTTCCAGGCGCTTGACGCTTACCGCAAACGGTGTGCGCAACTCCTGGGCAAAGAGCGAGACGCGTAGTTCCTCTAGCAACCAGCGAAACTCCTCCAGCCGTGCATCGGCGATACCCTTGCGCGCCGCAAACTCCCGCAACCACCGTGCCTGCAACGGCGCAAACTCGCTCGCGCGAGCCTGGTCGCGCATCGGATCTGAGCGAAGCTTCTCCAGTCGCAACGCGATCGCCTTCAGGTAGCGTGGAAACTGCGCCAGGGATTCGGCTGGCGTATCGACGAGAAAGCGGCGCCCGAGTAGCCGCGCAATCTGCTGCTCCATGTCCAGGCGCGCAGCGTCCGCGTCGCGCAGGCCTGCGAGTTTCCTGCTTGCCGCAATCGCCTCGTCGATAATCTGTACCGCGAGCCTTGCCAGTTCCTGCGCGACCAGGCTCAAGCGCCCACGGGCCGCATCTTTGCGAGCGAGGAATTCGGCCCGGTCCCTTGGCCAGGGTTCGACCAGGCATACGCGATCGAGCGCCGCCGTAACGATCTGCTCGTCCAGCGGCTCTATCGGGCCCGCCGCAGCGAGCGTCATCGCCCGCATCTGTACCGGCGCCAGCGCCGCAAGACCCTTCTCCAGCGCCAGTATCTGCTGGCGCAGCTGCAAGCGAAACAGTCGGCGCAAGCCGTTGCGATGGGCCAGGCGCGCCGTTTCGGGATCGTCGAACACTTCCAGCGAACAATGCGTTCCCTGATCGACCAAAGCCGGGTGGCCGATCAGTACCTGCCCGGCGCGCTGTATTTCCTGGAGCTCCGGCAACGCGCCGAAATCCCAATCCGTGATGGCCTCCGCGGCCACGGGACCATCCGGGGCGTCGTCGGCAGCCAGTCGCCGAAAGCTCTGCTGTACCTGGGCCGCGAACTCCGAACGCAAGGCCGCAAGGTTGCGCCCCATCGCCAGCTGTCGGCCGGCATCGTCCACCACCTTGAAGTTCATGGTCAGGTGCACCGGCACGGCTTCGAGCTTGAAATCGCCGCCAGCGCACACCACGCCCGCGTGCTCGCGCACATCGGCGATCAGGCTCTCGATGAGGCCGGCGGCGGAACCGTCCGGCGCGACCCGGCAGCGCTCGACGAATCTGGCTGCGTATGCGGGCAAGGGCACGCAGGCGCGGCGCAGCTTCTGCGGCAAGGACCTGAGCAGTTGCAGCACTTTCTCCTTGAGCATGCCCGGCACCAGCCACTCGCAGCGCAGCGCATCGATCTGATTGAGCGCAAACAGCGGCACTGTCAGCGTGACGCCGTCGCGGGCGCTTCCGGGTTCAAAGTGATACGAGAGGGCCATGGTCACACCGCGGATCACCAGCTGCCGGGGAAAGAGTTCCGTCGCAGCGCCGCTCGCCTCGTGGCGCATCAACGCGTCGCGGGAGAGAAACAGCAGGCGCGGCTGTTCGCGCTCGGTCTGCGCGCGCCAACGCTCGAAACCCGGCCCATCGCAGATATCGGCGGGCAGCAGCCGATCGTAGAAGGCGAAGATTTGCTCGTCGTCGACCAGAACGTCCGGGCGACGGGTCCTGTGCTCAAGCTCGCGGATCTCCTCGACGAGTTTGCGGTTATGCGCGAAAAAAGCCGCCCGAGTTTCCCATTCCCCGGCAACCAAGGCCTCGCGAATAAAGATCTGCCGCGCATGCACCGGGTCGATGGGTCCAAAGGGCACGCGCCGCTGCACATACACCGGCAGACCGTAGATGGTTCCGCGCTCGAGCGTGACCACCTGTGCCGCGCGCTTTTCCCAGTGCGGATCGCCGTGACTTTTCTTGAGCAGATGGGCTCCCGCCCGTTCGATCCAATCCGGATCAACATCGGCCACCGTGCGCGCAAACAGGCGCGAAGTCTCGACCAGCTCGGCTGCCACGACCCAGCGCGCTGCCCTGCGCGACCGCGGGGATCCGGGCCAAAGATGAAACCTGATACCCCGGGCCCCCAGGAAGGGCGCCTCGCGCCGATCCGCAGGATCGACCTCCCCGCTTTTCGTGCCGATATTGCCCAATAGGCCGGAGAGCAGCGCGCGGTGCACTTGCTCGTAGGTTGCCGCCGTGGTGTTGATGCGCCAGCCCTGCTCGCCGACGATCTGGTGCAACTGCGCGTGCACATCGCGCCATTCGCGCACGCGCCGACCATTGACGAACTCGCGACGGAAGTCCTCCGCAAGGCGCCGGTTCGATTTCTTATGCTCGACGCGCAACTGCAGTTCCTCCCATAAGCGCACAAGCGACAAAAAATCCGATCGCTCATCGGCATAGCGCCGATGGGCCTCGTCGGCCGCCTGCTGCAGCGCCGCGGGGCGCTCGCGCGGATCCTGTACGGAAAGCGCCGCGGCAATGATGAGGGCTTCGTGCAGGCAATGCTGATCACGCGCGGCCAGCAGAATGCGCCCGATTCGCGGGTCGACGGGAAGGCGTGCCAGATCATGGCCGATGGCCGTCAAATTCCTGCGCTCGTCCACCGCGTTGAGTTCGGCCAGCAGCTGGTAGCCGTCGACGATGGCACGCGACGGCGGCACGTCAATGAAGGGAAATTGCGCCGGGTCACCCAGGCCGTGGGCACTCATGCGCAGGATCACCGCGGCCAGCGAGGAGCGCAGCACTTCGGGGTCGGTGAAGGCCGGGCGCGCGGCCCAGTCGGCCTCCGAATACAGTCGTACGCAGATGCCCGCGGCGACTCGTCCGCAGCGGCCGGCCCGCTGATCGGCCGCTGCGCGCGAGATCGGCTCAACCCGCAATTGCTCGACCTTGTTGCGATAGCTGTAGCGCTTTACCCGCGCCAGGCCGGCATCCACGACGTATCGGATGCCGGGAACCGTCAGCGACGTTTCGGCGATATTGGTCGCCAGTACGATGCGCCGTGCGCCGCCCGGGTGAAACACCCGCTCCTGATCCTCGGCCGAAAGGCGCGCGTACAGCGCAAGCACCTCCGTCGCCGGCGGGTGGTGCTTGCGCAATTCCTCGGCAAGCTCGCGAATCTCCCTTTCGCCGGGCAGGAAAACCAGCACGTCGCCACGCCCCGCGGCGACAAGCTCATCGACGGCATCGAGAACCGCCTGGGATTGCGATTTCGGCTCCTTGTCGGCAGCCCGCGCTGCCGACGGTGGATGCGCGGGGCCAGTGGCGGGCAGATCGGCGTCGTCGTATGGGCGATAGCGAATCTCCACCGGAAACAGCCGCCCCGATACGCGAAGCACCGGTGCCGGTGCCGCTTCGGTACCGAAATGCCGGGCAAAGCGCTCGGCATCGATCGTCGCCGAGGTCACGATCAACTTCAGGTCCGGCCTGCGTGGCAGCAACTGGTGCAGGTACCCAAGCAGAAAGTCGATGTTGAGGCTGCGTTCGTGCGCCTCATCGATGATGATCGTGTCGTAGGCGCGCAGTTCCGGGTCCGAATGCGTCTCCGCCAGCAAGATGCCGTCCGTCATGACTTTGATTCGGGCCCCGGGCCGGGTCTGGTCGGAAAAGCGGACCTTGTAGCCCACGATCTCCCCCGGCGCAGAGTCGAGCTCCTGGGCAATCCGCCGCGCGACGCTCGAAGCCGCTATTCGGCGCGGCTGGGTGTGTCCGATCAGGCGCGTCCGGCCTCGACCCAGCGCCAGGCAGATCTTGGGCAGCTGTGTCGTCTTGCCCGAACCGGTTTCCCCGCACACAATGACCACCTGGTGCAAGTCGATCGCCTGGCTGATCTCGTCGCGCCGGCCACTGATCGGCAATTCCTCGTCGAAGGTGATCGACAAGCCCGCGGCCGCGGAACCATGGTTTTCGGGAGCGGTTTGCAAGCGATCGACCTGCGCGGTCCAAGAGGGAAGTCCGGGGCGCGAAGTATACTTTTGCCGACGACACCATGAACGATTACACGCCCCCGCCCGTCACCCAGGCGCAGCTTCACTCGCACGCACAGTTTGTATCTTGGCTGCGGGAAGTTGCACCGTACGTGCACGCCCATCGCGGATGCACCTTCGTCGTGGGATTCGGCGGAGAACTGATCGAGGCCGGGCGCCTGAATGCCCTGGTACATGATCTTTCCTTGCTGCAGGCGATGGGAATTCGCCTGGTGATCGTGCACGGGTCGCGGCCGCAAGTGCAAAAACTGCTGGCGCTCAAGCAGGTGCAGGGCCAGTTTGTCGGTGGCTTGCGCGTCACGGACAGCGAGTCCTTGGAATGCGTCAAGGAAGCCGCCGGAGCAATCCGCTTGGGGGTGGAGGCGGCATTTTCGCAGGGCCTGCCCAGCACGCCCATGGCCAATAGCCGCATTCGGATCGTGAGCGGCAATTTTGTGGTGGCACGCCCGGTGGGAATTCTCGATGGGGTCGACTTGCAGCACACCGGACTGGTACGCAAAGTCGACGTCGAGGCAATCCGGGCCAGCCTGGCCAGCGGCTATCTCGTGCTGCTGCCGCCGCTCGGCTTCTCGCCAACCGGCGAGGCGTTCAATTTGACCATGCAGGACGTGGCGGCCAGCGCCGCGATGGCCTTGAAGGCCGACAAGTTCATCCTGATCGGTGATACGCAAGGCGTGCAGAGCCGCAGCGGCGAGTTCTTCGCGGAGCTCTCCGCCACGGACGCCGAGCGCCTGATCGCGGCCGATGAGATCGAGGACGAGTGCGCGGCCGATCTGCGATATTTGCTCAAAGCCTGCCGCGGCGGTGTCTCTCGCGCGCACCTGATCCCGGCACAGCTCGACGGCGGAATACTAATCGATCTTTTTACCCACAGCGGTGTCGGCACGATGGTCACGCCCAGCGACCTCGAGGCGCTGCGCGAGGCAATCTCCGACGATGTAGGGGGCATCCTGCGCCTAATCGCCCCTCTCGAGGAAGATGGAACCTTGGTCAAGCGGCCGCGCGAGTTCCTCGAGCGCGAGATCGGACAGTTCTCGGTGCTCGAGCACGACGGGGTGATTTTCGGCTGCGCGGCGCTCTTTACCTTTGCCGGCGATTCGGTCGGTGAGTTGGCATGCCTAACGGTGCACCCCGAGCAGCGTGAGGTCGGCGACGGCGAACGGCTCTTGCGTCGCATCGAGACGCGCGCGCGTGCCGCCGGGCTCAAACGCCTGTTCGTGCTGACGACCCGCACGACGCATTGGTTTCTNNNNGGAGAAATCGGCAAGCGGATCTTCGAGAACGTCTCGAAGGAAGCCTGGCAGCAGTGGCAACGGCACCAGACCATGCTGGTCAATGAAAACCGGCTCAATCTATCGGACGCGCGGGCGCGCCAGTATCTGCGCACGCAATTGGAGGAGTATTTCTTCGGCACCGGCGGCGATGTGCCCACGGGGTATGTGCCGCCACGCGATTAGAACTGTCGTATGATTTGCTCGTAACGCTAGGGGTCCCGCACAAATCCGCGACGTTGTCGCGGTCTGGCGAGCAAGCTCCGAAACCTCCCGCAGGAGTTTTCGGAGCTTCCTTTCCGGACGGGTGAGAGAAACCCTTGGAACCTGATCAAGTTAACTCTTGCGCAGGGAAGCGTATGCCGGCTTCCATCAACGGGCCTTTCTCCCGTAACAGCGTTGCTCCCGGCCTCGCACCTCCCTGCCATCGTTGCGCGGAGGCATGCGATGGCGTACCGGTACCAAAGCAGCGGTCCTTTTTACGCCTGCGCCGCGCGATTGCGGCACAAATGGCGCGCTGCGGCGCGTCCCGCGAGTTTTGTCGCCGCCATGCTTTGGACAAGCCTGTTTTGGCCGGCCGCGCCGCTCTTTGCCCAGGTGAGCTTGCCAGCGGCGCCGCCGGCATCGTCGACGACCGACTCCGTCAGCGACGCGTCGCCGGCCGCCGTGCTGCCGACCGTTGTCGTCGAAGGACAACGCGCAACAGACAACGACGGTAGCGGCAGCCTTACGATGATGTCCTCTGCGCCAATCGCGGAAACCCCGCTCTCGATCGACCTTATCAGCGCTTCGGACATGCTCGACCGTGGGGTCAACAGCCTGTCGTCGGCAATTCGCACCGATCCCTCGGTAGGCGACAACTACAACACCTTCGGCTACATCGAGGCCCTGCAGATCCGCGGCTTCGCTCTCACGGAATTTCTCAACTACCAGCGCGACGGCATGACGATCAGCAGCCATGTGCCGGTCGCACTGGAAAACAAGGACAGCATCCAGATCCTCAAGGGCGTCTCGGGCATGCTCGCCGGCAGCAGCGCGCCCGGCGGTCTGGTCAATTACATCCTCAAGCAGCCGACGGCGCAGGATCTGCGGGAAGTCGACAGTACCGTTTCCGAACGCGGCTCGTTGCTGGTACACGGCGACTTCGGCGGTCATGTCGGAGAGCAGAATCAATTCGGCTACCGCATCAACTTGGCGGCCGAGGAGCGCCGGCCCGAGATCGACAGCGCCTGGTCCAAGCGCGCCCTGGCCAGCGGATTCTTCGACTGGCGCGCCGGCCCGGACACGCTGGTGCAGGCCGAGTTCGAACATCAAAAGGTACGCGAGATCAGCGTTCCCGGGTACGGCCTGCTCGACACCACGGGCAGCGGCATCGCCACGACCTTGCCACCGCCGATCAGTCCGGACATCAATCTCAATTCGCAACCCTGGACCCAGCCATTTGAAAGCACCGAGACCAGTGCCTCGATACGCCTGAACCA